>CAYYGV010000006.1:0-63898 GCA_964471615.1 uncultured Opitutaceae bacterium | reverse complement strand
CCTCCACGCGCACCGGGATCGGCGCGTCGATGCGGTCGCGGAGGTGCTCGAACAGCACGATCGCCGTTTCCCCGTGCGCCGGGTCTCCCGCGGCCTGCGCGTGGTGACACTCCGCCAAAGCCAGCTGCGCGAGGATCACGTCCTTGTGCTGCGCGAAATTGTTCACGAGCGACTCGTACACCTGCTGCGCCTGCTGGAACTGGTTTAGCTTCCGCAGGAGGTCGCCCTGCTTCAGCCGAGCGTAGAACACCAGGTCGCTCTGCCCGTACTTGCGCACGAGGTCCTCGATCAGCCGGTTCGCCTCGACGAGGTTCGACTCCTGCCCGCGGCGCTCCGCCTGCAGTGCCGCCTGATAGAGCGCGTACGGCGCGTAGGTGTTGTTCGGAAATTCGTCCGCGAGTCTCGTCAGCAGCAACTGCGCTTCCGCGGTCTTGTCCTGCTCGGCGTAGTGCTTCGCCTCGACGAAATAGGAATACACCGCCGCGTCCGACCCCGGGAAGTCCTTGCGCAGTTTCGCCAGCAGATCGAGCGCCACCGCCTCGCGGCCCAGTTCAAAGCTCGCCCGGGCCTTCAGCAGCGCCGCCGTGCTCGTGATCTCGCTGCGCAGCGAGGGCGTGATGCCCTCCATCGCCGCGGGCAACGAATCGACCAAACGAAGGGTCTGTTCCGCCTGCCCGGCCTCGAGCGACAGGCTGGCCTGCAACCACGCCATCCGCGCCCGGAGTTCCGGCGCCAGCTGCCCGGTCGGCACGCGCGGCGCCGACAGCAGGCGATTCACGCGCGAATACGCCGCCGCCACCTGTCCCTGCACCTGCAGCGCACGGGCGAGGTTCCACTCCGCCTGCCAGACGTTCACCGTGTCGAACGCCGGGTCCTTCGTCATCTCGTCGAGCACCTGCTGCACGCGGTCGAGTTCGCCGGTCTCGATCTCCGCCAGCGCGCGCTGAAACATCAGGTCGCCTTTCGGCACTCCCGCCGGCGGCTCTGTCAACGTCGCCGCGTAAGCGTCCGCCGCGCTGCGGTAGTCACGCGCCCGGAACCACGCCTCGGCCACCAGCACGCCGAGCTGCGCCCGCGCCGGGCCGGCCACCATTTCGGCCCGCGCCTTCGCCGCGAAATCCGCCGCGGTGCGATAGCGCAGTTGTTCCCACGCCGACGCGGTCAGCACGCCAAGCGCGTGGGCCTTGAGCGGGGAGCCGGGAAACTTCTGGAGTAACGCCCGCGCGTCGTCCTCCGCCAGAGCATAAGACTTGTCTGCGAGCAGCAACACCGCCCGGAACAGGAGCAGGTCCTCCAGGATCGGGTGCGCCGAAGGTTGCGCGATGAGCGTGTCCAGCCGGCGGCGGAAGTCGGATCTCGCCGGGTCGCGGGTCGACGCCTTGGCCAGGAGTTGCAGCGCGACCCGCTGCAGGTCGCGGTCGTTGCCGTCGCGCACAAGTTCGCCGAGCGCGTTCCGCCCCGCCCCGTCAGCCGCCCCGCCGATCAGGCCGAGCACGAGCCGCGTGGTGTCGAGTTCGTCGCGCTCCTCGACCGGCATAGTCGCAAGCTGCTGCTGCAGCAGGGACACCGCGCGTTCCTTGTGGCCGAGCGAGTCGAGCATCGCCGCGTAGGTCCGCGCGATGCCGTAGCTGATCTTGCGACCCTGAAACTGATCGAGGTTGCGCCGCTGCACCTCGGCCTCGGCTTCGGTCACGGGACCGAGCCGCAGCCGCGCCTGTTCACGCGCGAGCACGAAGCGCGCGCGGGCCAGCCCGCTCAGCGCCGAGCTCTCCGCCTGCTGATAGAGCTCCTTCGCGCGGTTGAGGTCGCCGGTCGACTCAAACACCTGCCCTTGTAGATAGAGATGCCACGAGCGGTCGGCCGCGCCGACGTCCTCGGGTTTCACGAGCGCGACTTCCGCCTTGGTCTGCGGGAGTTTCCCCTGCTGCAGCGACGCCAGCGCCATCCGGATGTGCCACGCCGCGCCACGCAGGCCGATGAACTCCCGCAGCGTCTGCTCCGCCTCGGCCGGTTGGCCGTCGTCGATCAGCGCGGAGGCCAGCCCGAGCGTCGCGCGGCTGCGGTCGACGTCCGGCACGGCGAGCAGTCCGCGATAGAGTCCGGCCGCCACCGTGGGATAGCCCAGCTCAAGCGCGCGGTCCGCGGCGGCGAGGGTCAGCGCTGACTCGCCGGGCGACGGCGTGGTTTTCGCGGCCACGAACGGCACCGGGCGATTCAACGGTGACTGCGCCAGCAGCGACGCGCCGAGAAGCGGCAGCAGGACGAAAAGGTGGCGGAAGCGCATGCGAGAGGCCCGGTTAGGTTGCGGCTGCCGTTGGAAACAATCAACCGCGTTGTAAACAGTTCCTTCTGGCGCGCCCGGGTTCCCTGTTCAAACTGTCCCCCGTCAGCTTCCCCTCCATATCACCATGACTATCGCCCTCATCGTCCTCGGCATCCTCCTCGCCTTCGTCGTCATTCTCGGCCTGTGGGTTGCCGGTATTTACAACACGCTGGTGGCCCTGCGGAACCGCTTCAAGAACGCCTTCGCCCAGATCGACGTGCAGCTGAAGCGCCGCTACGATCTCATCCCGAACCTCGTCGAGGTCGCCAAGGGCTACATGAAGCACGAGCGCGAGACGCTCGAAAACGTCATCAAGGCCCGCAACATCGCCCTCGCCGCCTCCCAGTCCGCCGCCGCCAACCCGGCCGACGCCAACGCGGTCAAGAGCCTCCTCTCCGCCGAGTCCGGCCTCACCGGGGCGCTCAGCCGCCTCATGGTGGTCTCCGAGCAGTACCCGGACCTCAAGGCCAACCAGAACATGATGCAGCTCACCGAGGAGCTGACGTCGACGGAGAACAAGATCTCGTTCGCGCGCCAGGCGTACAACGACAGCGTGATGAGCTACAACACGTCGCGTGAGACGTTCCCGAACGTCATCTTCGCCGGCATGTTCGGCTTCCTGCCCGCCGAGCTCTTCAAGATCGACGACCCGTCGGAGCGCAACGCGCCGAAGGTGCAGTTCACCTGATCGGTCGCGGCGCGGGCGCCGCGCGGTGCACAGCATTCAGCCTTCAGCCGTTAGCTGTCAGCACCGAGCCGGCGCCCGACGCGACTGCCGGACCCGCGCCGGCTTCGATCTCCGATCTACGAACTCCGATCTCCGCGCGTAGCGCATCGAAATGGATTTCTTCGAGGCCCAGGCTCGCGCCAAGCAACGCACCTCCCGCCTCGTGGTGCTGTTCGCCCTCGCGGTCGTCGGCACCGTCGCCGCGGGGTACTTCGCCTCGGTCCTCATCCTGTCCCAGATCGGCGGGACCTCGGGACGCCACCGGTCCCGTTCGTACTACAGTTACGACCAGCCGGCCCAGCCGGCGTTCAGCCTCTGGCAGCCGAAGGTCTTCGTGACCGTCTCGTTCGCCACGCTCGCCGCCATCGGGCTAGCCTCGCTCTATAAATGGAACGAGTACTCCGCCGGCGGCTCGGCTGTGGCCGAGAGTGTCGGGGGACGGAAGGTCAAATCCAACACTACCGATCTCCACGAGCGCCGCCTGCTGAACGTCGTCGAGGAGATGGCCATCGCCTCCGGCATCCCGATGCCGACGGTCTACATCCTCGACGAAGAACCGGCCATCAACGCCTTTGCCGCCGGCCTCACCACCAGCGACGCCGTGGTGGCCGTCACGCGCGGCACGCTCCAGAAGCTCACCCGCGACGAGCTCCAGGGGGTGATCGGCCACGAGTTCAGTCACATCCTCAACGGCGACATGCGCCTCAACTTGCGGCTGACGGCGCTGATCTTCGGCATCCTCGCGCTTGGCCTCGCGGGCCGCGGTATTCTCTGGGCGCTGGGCCGCGGACGGTTCCGGGGCGGCGGCAAGAACTCCGGCGGCGCGCTGCTGGTGATCGTCGCGGTCGGCATCTCGCTCCTGATCATCGGCTACGTCGGTTACTTCTTCGGCCGGATGATCCAGGCCGCGGTTTCGCGTCAGCGCGAATTCCTCGCCGACGCTTCGGCCGTGCAGTTCACGCGCAACCCGGGCGGCATCAGCGGCGCGCTGAAGAAGATCGGCGGCTACGCCCTCGGCTCGTCGCTCGCGAATCATCAAAGCGCTGCGATTGGCCACTTCTTCTTCGCGCAGGGATTCGAGTCAGCCTTCGGCGGCCTCTGGGCCACGCACCCGCCGCTCAACGAACGCATCCGGGCGATCGATCCGAATTTCGACGGCCAGATGTTCAATCCGCCCGAGGTCGTGGACGTGAAGAAGGAGACCTTTGCCCAGGCCGGCTTTGCTCCGGGCTCGGTGCACCAGCGACCGCCCATGCCCTCGCCTGCTTCCCTCGTCGCGAGCATCGGCACGCTCACGCCCGAGCACATCGCCAACGCCGAAACACTATTGGCCGGCGTGCCCGATCGCGTCCGCCGCGCCGCCCGCCTGCCCGCCGAGGCTCCGGTCCTGCTCTACGGCCTCCTGCTCGATGATTCTGAACCCGTCCGGGGGCAACAGCGCGCCATGGTCGCCAGCCGCGCCGGCGGTGACGCCCTGCATGTTCTCGCGGAACTCGAGCCCAGCCTGCGCGCGCTCGGCCCGCAGCATCGGCTGCCGCTGGTCCAACTGACGCTACCCGCCATCCGGCAAGTGCCGCCGGCCGCGCTGTCGACGGTGCTCGGCATCCTCGACGACCTCGTGCTCGCTGATGGGCGGGTGTCGACGTTCGAATTCGCGCTCCAGAAACTCCTGACGCGGACCCTGGCCCTCGGCCGTACGCCGACCTCGGGCGTGGTCCAGATCTATTCGTTCAACGCCGTCGCGACCGAGATCAACATCGTGCTCTCAGCCGTGGCATACGCCGCGGGCAACTCGAATCTCACCCCCGCCGACGCCTTTGCCGCCGGGTCCGAGGAACTAAAACTCCTGGAAGGCCGCCTGCAGCTCGTTCCGGCAAACCAGTGCGACGTCGTGAAACTCGACGCCGCCCTTGAGAAACTCGCGACCGCGAGCGGCCCGATCAAGCAGCGCACCCTGCTCGCCGCCGCCTACGTGGCCGGCGCCGACGGGAAGCTCCTCGTCGCCGAGTCCGAACTCATCCGCGCCATCTCCGCCGCCCTCGACTGCCCCATGCCGACCTTCGCCGCCGCGGCATAGCGTCGTCGGCCAATCCGGCAAAGACGGTCGCAAGCGCGTGGACGCCGTTCCAGCGGAGGGCCTTGTTTCAATGGCTGAGCCGTGACACGGAGAACGAGATCTGTGTGACCAAATTCGCGGTTGCTACGATGTGTGCCCCTAGTTGTGACAACAGGCGTGCAACACGTGAGCCCCGAAAATCTTGGTGTTATGCCACGGGCTACCTGCCATGCGGGAGCAGCTGGCAGAAATCACCGGACCTTTCCCGATCTGGGGTCATCCGACGGTGTGACGAACTGGGGGCCTTCCACAGAGTCCGCGGGTTGAACGTTCGCGATTAAGCATGCTTCACCAAAGCACCGTCTCGCTCAAGATCCACGGTACGGCCAAGACACTTGTGGCCGTTTCGACGATCGGCATCACCGCCGTAACCGGCATTTCCAAGCTCCCAGATTCGACTGGATACGGTGTTGCCTATTCGTGGATGCAGTCGCACGCCGAAAAGAACTGTTGGTGGATTGTGCTGGGTTTCGTGTTGCTCGGCTTCTTGGCCACGCTCACCCAACGATTGATTGGGAGCCCTTCCGTCTGGGAGATCATGTACGCACTGATCGATGATCTGCGAGATGAGGTCTTCACGACAGAGCGATACGGTGACGATCCTCCCTACCACAGGGTAACACTCTTCCGTTATCGGAACTACCGGAACAAATGGGACATAATCGGGCTGGCTCGGGCAGCCATGCGGCGTAAACCCAATCTCTTAGTGCCAATCGTCCGCTCAAGCCACACCGGCCAAGACACTGACTGCTGTTTCAAAGTAGGCGACAGCGAAGCCCAGTGCGAAGGTGTTGCAGGGCGGGCATGGTACAAGAACCGCATCGTCTCCGTAGGCCATCTTCCCGACCTCAGCCATGACTGTAGCGATGAGAAGATCAGAAATTATAGCCAACGCACCAATATCGCCTACGAACGGACGAACAAGAAGAGGCCACTAACGCGGTCGCTCTATGCGATTCCAGTCACAAGCTCCGGTTGTCCGTGGGGAGTCCTGGTTTTTGACAGCCGAAGCCCGGAGAAAATTGATCACGAGGAAGTCACACGTGTATGCCGAATCGTCACCCGTCACCTAAGCAAGATCACGGAAAAGATCCTATGAAAACCGAACACATACGAATCGAGCCAAACCGTTTCCAACTGGAGCCCGTCGGATCGTCAGCTCCTTTTGATGTCTCGTATTACTGTTCGCCGTTTAACATTCCGCACCACGTCTCCAGTCGCCACGACGACGCAACTGGCCATGTGATTGTCGAGTTCAAGTACCTCGACGATCGCGAACCCACAGTTTGCGTAGTCAGCGACTCCGGGATGGAGGTCATGCTTGGCAAGAACAGCGACCGAATCTTTGCGATACACGCAACAAACGACCTGACCCAAGATCGCAGCAGACTCCAACGGGCCATGTTTCATCTCTTCGGCATGCTCGCTAATCGGCACAGCCGCGGCGCCGACAGTTACAGTATCGCCCGCCAAGTCATCGCCACCAATCAGGAACGTCTGCTTCATCCTGCATAGTCGGAAAGGGCCTCTTGGCAGATATTCCGCGAAGACCGAAAGCTGCCAGTGGCGACCGTGCTCCATTACCGGAGCTATTTGGGGCCAAGATCACTTGCGGGCCGCGCCCGACCTCTTAACACGGAGGGAACAGAGATTCCTGACACGGAGCTAACGGAGGACGAACCATACGAACCCATGCGGACTGTCGCGCCGAAGTGCCGTCGAAGCTAGGTCCGCATGGACTTAGCTGGAGGATCCGGAGCTAGCGTGAAGTTGTTCGCGGGCACACCGTGAGCAACAGATCCGGATGACCCCAAGAGTCCGAGCGGACCTAGCTTAGCGCGCAGCGCAATGCGACGGTCCGCGAGGCGTCCTCCGATCTCCGTTCGCTCCGTGTCCGAAAATCCTCCGTTCCCTCCGTAGTAAACCAAGGCCCCTTTGCCGCTGCTAAGGCTGCGCAATTCCGCCGAGGTTCTTGCGTCTCCTGCGCCTTCTTGCGGCCTAACGGGTCGAGGCCTGGCGGTCGCGGGATTCGAAGCTGGCTTTGTCGATGCGGTAGATGACGCGCGGGGTGCCGTCGTCGGAGACGCCTTCCTCCTGAAAAACGCCGCCGATCTTTTCCACGGCCTTGCGCGAACGTAGATTGTTCGGGCCGATCACGAAGATCACCCGCGGGAAGTGTCCGAAAGCGTGGCGCAGCATCAGGCGCTTCATCTCGCCGTTGTAGCGTCCACCCCAGTGCGACCGCGCCAGGAACGTCCAGCCGATCTCCACCACGTCCGGTTCGCGCTGCTTGAAGCTCGATGAACCGATCACGGCCCCCGTCGCCCGGTCCTTCACCAACAGACTTCCGGCCCACGCGATCCGTTCTGCGAAGAACTTCTCGAAGACCTCGCGCTTGTAGCGGTCCCACTTGGGATGCTGCTCCCAGATCTTGGGATCGCTCGCCACCGCGAACAGCGTCTCGAAATGCTCCGGCTCAAGCGGGATCAGCTCCACGAGTTCGCCGCGCAGCGTTGGACGAAATTCGAATTTCTTGAGCGGGGTCATGCGGGACGGGAATAAATGTCGGAGTGGGTCGAAAGTCGAATGTCGAAGGTGACAGGTCGTTTCCGCGGCTTCGCCGCAGCCCGCTGGAGTCCTTCCAACTACCATCTACCAGCTACCAACTACTCCCAAAGAAGACCTCCGCCCCCCTATCCGCCACCCGCTACCCGCCGCTACCGCGGCGGAACCAACGCCGGCGCCGGTCCTGCCACCGCGCCGCTCTGCAGATTAGGCGGCACGTGGCCGATGTCGCCGATCGCGAAGATCTTCGTCGTGCCGTCGGCGCGGATCTGGATGACCGTGATGCTGCAGTGCGCCACGGACAGCGCGAGCCATGCCTTGGTGTCGACGCCGAGCGCGCGACAGGTCAGCCAGCGGATCACGTTGCCGTGACACACCAGGAGGTCGTGTTCGTCGCGATCGCCTGTCGCGGGGACAAAGAACCTGGCGTAGGCCTCGCTCAATTGTTTCTCCGCTGCCGCCTGCTTGGCCGGATCCTCATGACCCGATCCCGTCGGTCGCGAACTCGGCGGCGTACACTCGCGCAGCACGTCCGTCGGCTGCACCGCCAGGTTGGGCAGCGACGCGTGGATCACGTCGGCCGTCTGCCGCGCGCGCGTCAGCGTGCTCGCATGCAGCGCCGTAAACTGCACCGGCATTCCCGCCAACCGCGCCGCCACCAATCGCGCCTGGGCCAGCCCCAGTGGCGTCAGCGCCCCGCCGTCCTTCGTGTCCGCGCTCTCCTCATAGTTTCCATGCCGGATCAGGTAGACCGTGCGCGTCGCCTTAGCCTTTGCCGGCTCCGCCGCCTGAACGCCAAACGGTGTGAAGCCAAACAGCGCAAGCCCGCCAAGCAGGCGGAGGAAGACCGAGAAACGAGAGGCTCGAAAATCGCGAAAACAGAAAACGATCATGTAGAAATCCTATCGCTGCACTTCTTCTCAGTGCGAGCGAAGACCGAAGGGCAAAGCCCGCGTTGGATTCTTCGTGTCCTTCGCGCCCTTCGTGGTGAACCATCCGCCTGAAAATTCGCCCAAAAACGGGTTTGCCGTTCGGCGCGCGCGGTCGTCTTTCGCTGTCATGCCTCCGACCGACCCCTCCACCCAGGATCAACTTGCCCGCTCGCTCGCCGGCTCGGCCCGCGACCCTCTGCGCTGGTGGCGCGAGGCGCGGTTCGGCCTGTTCATCCACTGGGGGCTCTACGCGATCCCCGCCGGACGCTGGAAGGGTAAGTCCGTCGGCGGCATCGGCGAGTGGATCATGTTCCGCGCCAAGATCCCCGTCCCGGTCTACTCGCAGCTCGCGAAGCGTTTTCACCCGCGGAAATTCAACGCCGCCGAGATCGTCCGGCTCGCGAAGGACGCCGGCCAGCGCTATCTCGTCATCACGGCGAAGCACCACGACGGCTTCGCGATGTATCACTCGACGTCGAACCCGTACAATGTCGTCGACGCGACGCCGTGGCACCACGACCCGATGGTCGACCTCGCCCGCGAGTGCCGGAAGCAGGGCGTGCGGCTGTGTTTCTATTACTCGCAGGATCTCGACTGGCATCACCCCGACGGCGCGTGGAACACCTGGGACTACGACGAGAAGAAAAAGAACACCGACCGCTATCTCCGCGAAAAGGTGTTTCCGCAGCTCCGCGAACTGCTCACGAACTACGGTTCCGTCGGCCTGATCTGGTTCGACACGCCGCTCACCATCACCCGCGCGCAGTCCGCCGCGATCCGACGCTTCGTGAAGAAGCTCCAGCCCGACTGTCTCGTCTCCGGCCGCATCGGCCACGGGCTCGGCGACTACGGCATCCCGCGCGACAACCAGATGCCGCCCGGCCGCGCCCGCGGCGACTGGGAAGTGTGCGCCACGCTCAACCACACCTGGGGCTTCCGTCGCGACGACCACCAGTGGAAGCCCGCCGGCCTCCTCATCCAGACCCTTGTCGAGTCCGCCTCCAAGAACTCGAACTACCTCCTCAACATCGGCCCCGACGCGCTGGGCCGCGTACCCGGGCCGAGCGCCGCCCGCCTCCGCACGATGGGCCGCTGGCTGAAGGCCAACGGGGAGTCGATCTATGGCGCGGGTCCGTCGCCGTTCGCCCACGACTTCCCGTGGGGACGCATGACCACGAAGGGACGCACGGTCTACCTGCACTTCTTCACCAAGCCCGCGAAGCAGTTCGAGCTGCGCGGCCTCAAGACCCGCGTGCTGTCCGCCTCACCGCTCCTCGCGCGCGGCACGAAGCTCGCCGTCCAGCAGTCGCGCGACGCAGCCACGGGCCTGCCGGTCCTGAAGGTCGACCTGTCGAAGCTGCGTTACGTGGCGCCCGTGACCGTCGTAGCGCTGAAGCTGGCCGCGGCGCCAGAAGTCGTCGCCGGACCAATCCAGGAGCCGGACGGCTCGATCACGCTGCTCTCGGCCGAAGCGGCGGTGAAGCCGTCGAAGGCCAAGCTCGGCGTCACACCGCTGGGCTTCACGGTGGCGTGGAAACAAACCGGCGACTGGCTTGAGTGGAACCCCGCGGTGCTCACGCCCGGCGCGTTCCGGGTCGAGGTGGTCACGACGTACCAGCATCTTGAGAAATGGAGCGGTGGACACACCGCGCGCGTCGACGCCGCGGGCCAGACTCTGCGGGGCAAGCTCACCCGCGACGCCGAGATCCCCTACACTCAGGCCGCGTACTTCCCGCGCATCGCGACGGACCTCGGCCAGCTGCGCGTGGAGCAAGCGGGACCCTTGACCGTGAAACTCCACCTCGACCGCATTCTCCCGCCGCCGAAGATCAAGCCGCTCTGGGATGATCTCTCACCCAAGGTGATAGCGGTGCGCCTGCTGCCCGCAAGATAGGGCGTTTTTTCGCACAGGAGGAAACGGAGGGAACGGAGCAAGGAACCACTAATCTTCGCTGATCCGCACTAATCTTGGGTTGGAGACCATTAGCGCGGATTAGCGGAGATTAGTGGTTCCCAGTCATTCGAGGTGGCGTTCGATTTGGAACTTCGGGGTCGCGGAGCACTCAGAAGGTGGCAGACTGACTTCGCCGTGGTCTCCCTTCCTCCACGTTCCGGCCCAAGGTGGGCGCAGCTATGCGCGCTGGGGTTGGCGCTGATTGGGGGAGCCGCCTTTGCCGAGGACGGGGCGAGCGAAAAGACATCCGGGCTCTCGAAGCGACTCTCCTCTGAGCTGGCGGCAACGCTGCCAAAGTTCAATCCGGGGGTCGCCAACCGCACAGCCGAGCCAGGACGTCTGCCGCGCGATCAGCCGCGCAACGGCATCCTGCGTTTGCCGGACTACATCGTGCGCGAGCCTAAGGTGCCGGATGAGAAGCAGGTGCTCACGGAAAAGGGCAAGGACATCGTCGCGATGAACACCTATCTCGGTCCGTCCGACGGATTCGATCGCGGCTTCCTCAACTCCTTCACTCTGGTGGGCGTGTGGCAAAAGATTCCCCTGCTCAACCGCCTGCCCATCGTGCCGTTTGGCTCGATCACCAACGAGGAACGCGCCCGCGAGGTTTACGACCGCGTCGAGCGGCGGAAGCAGATTCTCGATCTGATGCGCACCGACGCCATCGCCAAGCAGGCAGAGAAACCCGCGCCCGAGGCCGCTAAGCCGCAGCCCAAGTGATCGACCGCAGGACAACCTCCTTCGCCGTCCGCTTCAGCGTAGCGTGAAACAATTAGCGGCAATCAGCGAAGATTAGTGGTTCCCACCACCCAGCCCTCCGTTCCCTCCGTTGCCTCCTGTGAGCTCCCTCACGCCGGCTGCAGCGTGTCGTCGCAAGCCCAGTCGGGCCAAGTCTGGTGCGAGTAGGCCCGCACACCCTCGATCACCGCCCGCAGCAGCGGCGAGGGATCGCCACGCCAGAGCACGCCCATCGTCATCGGCTCGAATCCCTCCAGCGGTAGCACGCGGACTTCGCGGTGCTTGATGACCGACGGGATGGCGAGATTCACGCCGCAGCCGTGACCGCTGGCCACGTAACGGGTGACCAACTCGACCGAGGTCACCTCGATCGCCTGCGGCCAGACGATGCGGCGTCGTTTCAGGTCGCGCTGGAAATTCTGCATGACCGCAGTCGCGGCGGGCAAGCCGATGAGCGGCACGGTGACCCGCTTCTTCTCCCAGACCTCGGCCGCGGTTTTCCACGGCTGGCGACGGTTCACGAGCAGGACCACCGGAGTCCGCGCAAGCCGCAGTTGCCGAAGCCGCGCCGGGGGCCGGGCCTCCACGGGACCGACCGCGATGTCGATCTGGCCGTCGCGCAGCCAGGACTCGAGCTGTGCCTGGTGGCCTGAGTGCAGGCTGAGCCGAATCTTCGGGTGCGCTTCCCGGACGCGTTGCATCACGGTGGGAATGTGGTCGCGCAGCACGATCTCGGAGCCGCCGATCCGCAGAGCCGGTTCGGCCGCCTCACGGAGCTCCGCCGCCACGGAGGTGAGATTCTCGAAGAACGGCCGCACATGCGCGAAGAGCTTTTCGCCAGCCGGCGTGAGTCGGAACGGGCTTCGCTCGAACAGCCGGGAGCCCACCTCGCTCTCGAGCTTGCCCATCTGCCCGCTCACGGCGGGCTGCTGGATCCCGTAGGGAATCTTCCGGACGGCCGCGCTGATGCCACCGTGCTTGGCGACGTAATAGAACAGCTCCAAGTAGTGGACATTCATCGGGGGGCCCTCCTAAATGCCCGGTACGAGCGAGCATGGCAATGTCGGATCAAAGGGACGGTCCACCCCGTCCCTGCCTGTGAACCCGTGCATCTACGGGCTCAATGCGGAGCATCACGTTTATCAATTAACGTCCGGTGACCGCGCTCAGCTATGCTGGGGAGCGTTCCAGCTACCCCATGATCGAAGCCGTCATCCTGCTCGGCCTCCTGGTGATCCTTGTGGCCACCGACCCCCTGCCGGGCCAACGACGCCACCGTCCCCGCACCCGCGAATGACCCGGGCGCGACAACAGTTCACCGCGTTCCTTTGCGCCCTCGGCCTGGTGACCCTGCTGACGTCGGGCTGCGCCACGCTGCGCCACACCGCGGTCAACCAGATGGGCAACGCCCTCGCCGAGGGCGGCACGGCGTTCGCCAGCGACGACGACCCGGAGCTGGTGCGCACCGCGGCGCCGTTCAGCCTGAAACTCATCGAGAGCCTGCTGGCGGACAACCCCGACCACCGCGGCCTCCGCCTCGCGGCCGCCAGCGGGTTCACCCAGTACGCGTTCGCGTTTGTCGAGACCGACGCCGAGGAGAAACAGGCGACTGACGTCGACGCCGCGCTCGTCCTGCGCCAGCGCGCCCGGCGCATGTACCTGCGGGCCCGCGACCACGCGCTGGCGGGACTCGCGGTTGATCATCCCAATTTCACGGCCCAGCTGCGGGTCAATCCCGCCGTCGCCGTGGCCCAGCTCAACCGCGAGGATGTGCCGCTCGCCTACTGGGCCGCTGCCTCGTGGGCCGCCGCGATCTCCGTGCTCAAGACCGACACCGACCTGATCGCCGACCTGCCGCTGGTCGACGCGCTGGCGACGCGGGCGCTCGCCCTCGACGAGGCGTGGAACGCCGGCGCGATCCACGGTTTCTTCATTCGCTATGAGCTGGTCCGGCCCGGTGGCACCGTGGCGGCGGCGCGCGCCCACTTCGAGCGAGCCCGCGCGTTGTCGGAGGGTCGACAGGCCGCGCCGTTTGTCGCGCTGGCGGAGTCGGTCGCGGTCAAGGAACAGAACCGCGCCGAGTTCGAGGCCCTGCTGCACAGCGCGCTCGCCCTGAATCCCGACGCTTACCCCGACTGCCGGCTCGCCAACCTCATCATGCAGCGCCGCGCGCGCCGCCTGCTCGCGCAGGCCGACGATTTCGTGGCCCCGTGATTACCCCATGACGCCCCCCCTGCGCCTCTTCGCCGCCCTCTGCCTCCTCGCCCTGCCCGCCACGGCCGCTACGACGGTCATCCGCTTGGGCACGATCCTGCCGCGCGACATCGGCCCGGACCTCGTCCTCTCGCGCCTCGCCCAGGACTGGAAGACCGCCACGGGCGGCACGGTCCAGCTACGGCGCGCACCGGCGGGACAATCCGACGGCGAGGCCGGCATCGTGAAGAAACTCCGCTCCGGAAATTACCAGGCCGGGCTGCTGTCCGTGACGGGACTGGTGGAGATCGAGCCAGACGTCGCGGCCCTGCAGTTCATGCCGCTCGTGTTCCGCGACTGGGCCGAGGTCGACTACGTGCGTGACCATATCCGGGGCGAACTCGAGGCGCGCCTGGCGGCCAAGGGGTTCATCGTCCTCTGTTGGGCGGACGGCGGCTGGGTGCGGTTCTTCTCGCGCTCGGCGGGATTCACGCCGGACGATTTTCGCCGGATGCGTGTGTTCACCTGGGCCGGGGACAGTCGCCAGCTCGCGCTCATGAACCAGATGCGTTTCCAGCCGGTCGCGCTGGAGACGGACAACATCCATCAGGCGTTCGCCTCGGGCATGATCGACGCCGCGCCGCTGCCGCCGGCGTTCGCGCTGGGCGGGCAGATCCACACCGTCGCGGGCCATGTGCTCGCCGTGAACTGGTGCCCGATCGTCGGCGCGGTGGTGATCCGGCGTGACGCCTGGGAAGCGATCCCCGCGGACACCCGCGCGAAACTCCAGCCGCTCTGTGAGACGGCCGGCGCCGCGCTCCGCGCCGAGGGCCGCCGATTTGACGAGCAGGCCATGCAGACGCTCTCGCACGGACCGCGCACCGCGGTTCACCTCCCGTCCACCGAGCAACAGGCGGCCTGGCAGGCGCTCTCGAGTGAACTGAGCCCGCTCGTGCGCGGCACGCTGGTGCCAGGATCGATCTTCGACGAGGTTCAGCGGCTGCTCGCCGAGCACCGCGCCCAACACGGCACGCACTGACCATGGCCGGCGCCCTGTCCATTCCCGCCCATCTGGTGTCTCCGGCACCGGCAACGGGCTGGCGGCGGGTCGAGGATCTAGGTGTCGGTCTCTGCCTCGCCACCATGGTGGCGCTGCCGCTCCTGGACGCCGCAGTCCGGGCGGTATCGCATTCCGGCGCCTCCTCGGCCGCCGCGCCGCTCACGCAGCATCTCTGTCTTGTGCTGGGCATGGCCGGCGGAGCCCTCGCGGCCCGCGACGAGCGCCTGCTCGGCCTTGCACCACTCTCCGCGGGATTGGCAGGCCGGATCGGCTTCACGGCCCGGGTGTTCAGCCACGGGCTGGCCGCGGCAGTCACGCTCATCCTCGGGCTCGCGGCCTGGGCGTTCGTGTGGGAGGAGCGCGCGGCGGGCAACATCCTCGCCCTCGGGATCCCGCGCTGGTGGGTGGAGCTTTCGATGCCAGCCGGTTTTGCGCTGATCGCAGCGCGGCTGCTGTGGAACACCGCCGGGTCGCAGGCCGCGCGGATCTCGGCCACCGTCCTGGCGATCGCCTTGATGGCACTGGGCTGGTGGTCGCCCGTCGCGCCGGAACAACTCGTGTGGCCGGCGCTGGCGTTGCTCGGGCTGGCAACGGCGCTGGGTGCGCCGGTGTTCGTGACGCTCGGCGGGGCGGCGGTCATCCTGTTCTGGGGCGACAGCCAGCCGCTCGCGATCCTGCCGATCGACCACTACGGCCTCGTCGTCAACGCGACGCTGCCGACGATCCCGCTGTTCACCCTCGCAGGCTGCCTGCTGGCCGAGAGCGGGGCCTCGCGCCGACTCGTGCGCGTGTTCCAGGCACTGGCGGGCTGGTTTCCCGGCGGTCCGGCGATCACGACCGCGCTGGTCTGCGCGTTCTTCACGTCGTTCACGGGCGGCTCGGGCGTGACGATCCTCGCGCTGGGTGGATTGCTGATGCCCGTGCTGATCGCGGCGAAGTTCACGGAACGCGACGCGCTCGGCATGATCACGGGCGCCGGCTCGCTCGGCATTCTCCTGCCGCCCTGCCTGCCAGTGATCCTCTACGCCATCATCGCGAACGTGGACATCCGGGCGATGTTCCTCGCCGGCCTGGTTCCGGCGCTGCTGTTGATCGCACTGACGGCCGCGTGGGGTGTTTGGGCGGGGCGCCGGGCAACGGGCACCACCCGATTCGACGGCCGTGAGGCGCTGGCCGCGATTTGGTCGGCGAAGTGGGAACTGGCGTTGCCGCTCGTCGCACTCGGCGCGCTGTTCGGCGGCTGGACCACGCCGGTGGAAGCGGCCGCGCTGACGGCGTTCTACGCGTTGCTGGTGGTAACGGTCGTCCACCGCGACCTCCGGTTCTGGCAGGATTGCCCGCGGGTGTTCGCCGAGACCGGGCTGCTGGTCGGCGGAATTTTTCTCATCCTCGGCGTCGCGCTCGGCCTGACGAACTGGTTCCTCGACGCGCAGGTGCCGGATCACCTCGCAGCGTGGGCGATGGTGCATGTGCAGTCGCGCTGGCTCTTTCTGCTGGGGCTGAATCTCGTGCTCATCGTGATGGGCGGGCTCGTCGAGATCTACGCCGGCATCATCGTCCTTGTGCCGCTGCTGGTGCCGATCGGCACCCGGCTCGGCCTCGACCCGCTGCATCTCGGCGTGATTTTCCTCGCGAACATGGAGCTCGGTTTCCTGGCCCCGCCGGTCGGGCTGAACCTCCTGCTCTCGTCGACCCGCCTGCGGAAACCGCTGCGCGAAGTGACGCACTCGGTATTGCCGCTGCTCGCCGTGATGTTCGCGGGCGTGCTGCTGATCACGTATTTCCCCACCCTGACCACCGCCCTGCCGAACTGGCTGCGGTGACCGACCGCCCTGCTTTCACCCCCCCAACAAAGCATGAAACCCATCGACTACGCCGTCACACTGGTGATGAGCGTCATCCTGATCATCGGCATCTACCAGTTCTACTTCTGGTGCCAGCGGAACCACGTCACACAACCGCGGGAGCTGAAGATGGCCGTCGATGACCTGATCCCGTATCGGCCGGGCTGGGTGTGGATCTACTCGTGCCTCTACTATCCCGTGATCGTCTACATCAACTTTGTGATGCAGTCGCCGCGGCAGTTCCTGCACGTCGCGATGAGCTTCGTGATCCTGCTGGCGATGCAGATGACATTCTTCCTGCTGTTCCCGGTGATCACCCCCGAGGCATGGCGCGCCAACAACCAGCGGCGCGACCTGTCGGAACGGTTCCTCGCCTTTGTGCAGAGCTTCGACGGACGGGCGAACAGCTTCCCGAGCATGCACGTCTCGGTGGCGACCCTGACCGCACTCCACCTCATGCCAAACCTCGGGATGTGGGCCATGGCCTTCCCGCTGCTGATCGGTCTGAGCTGCCTGTTCACCAAGCAGCATTACCTCATCGATCTGCCGGCGGGAGCCGTCTTGGGCGGTGCAGCATTCTGGTGTTACCAGGTCGCGTACTGACTCCGGCAGAAGTCACAGGACTCAGGTCGAAAGTCGCAGGTCTCGTCAGCGGCTTCGCCGCAGGCTGACGCGGATTGGAGTGTCACGTAATGCGTGACGCCCGAGATCGTGTAGAAAAATCTTCGGCACCCTCCGTTCCCTCCGTTTCCTCCTATGCACATTCCGTCCCCCTCAATGCGGTTGCCTCGGGAGCCTGGGACGACTGATGCTGGGGCATGCTGCTCGCCCTCGCGCTCTACCTCGCGGCCTACGCGTTGTGCCTCGGTGTCCTGTGGATCTGGCGGGTGAACCGCCGCCGGGAGCGTCCGCCGGCCGCGCCGAAGCTCCTGCGCGGTCCCGGCGAGTCGCTGCGCTGGCGCCTCCAGCAACTCGACGACGCCCTGCTGCTCCACGCATTCGGCGCCGCGTTCCTTCCGATGGGTGTGTTCGTCGGCGGTCTCATGCTCGCGCTCAACCTTCCCGCCAACGAGCGCGACCCGGCGATGCTGGGCGCCTTCGCGCTGTTCGTGCTGACGCTTGTGTTTGCCGGGCGGTGGATGCTCGAGAAATTCACCCTGCGTCGTGACTGTCACCTCGGCCTGCTCGGCGAGAAGATCGTCGCCGAGGCCATCGCGCCGCTCGTGACCGAGGGCGCCCAGATTTTCCACGACGTGCCGGCTGGGTCGTTCAACCTCGACCACGTGATCGTCAGTCCGACCGGCATCTACGCCATCGAGACCAAGACCCGCCGCGCCGGCCGCGCCCTGCCGGACCGTAAGCCCGACGAGATCGAGTTCGACGGCCGCCAGCTGATTTACCCGTGGGGCGAGGACACCTTCGGCCTCGACCAGGCGATGCACCGCGCCGCGTGGCTCACGAACTGGCTGCGCGACACTGCCGGCGAGCCCGTGACGGCGGTGCCCGTCCTGACTTTTCCCGGCTGGAACGTGGCTACGACCGCGGCCGGCGCGGAGGTCCACGTCGTTTCGCCGAGCGCCATCCCAGGCCTGGTGCGGAATCGGGCCGTGACCCTCAATCCCGCCCAGCTCGAGCACATCGCCCGGCAATTGGAAGTCAGGTGCCGCGACGTGGAGTTCTGAGCGGCGCGTGATGTGTCTCGTCCCGTTGGGTTGATTCCCGGGCGGCTCTCATCGAGACTGCGGCTGTGACCCTCGCCGAAAAACAGCAGCAGTTGGTGGACGATCTCGCGATCATCCCGGATCCGCACGAGCGGCTCGCGGCCGTGGTGGACCGGGCCAAGCGGCTGCCCCCGCTGGCCGACGCCGAGCGGACCGACACCCATCGAGTGCGGGGCTGCATTTCGCAGGTCTGGCTGGTTGCGGATCAGCGCGACGGGCGGCTGTTCTTCCGTTGCGACGCAGACAGCCCGCTCGTGAAGGGCCTGGTGCACTGCCTTGCGGAGTTTTTCAGCGATGCCACGCCGGCCGAGATCGCGGCGAGCGACGCCGACCCGCTGGTCGCCCTGGATCTGGTCCGAAACCTCTCCCCCACCCGCAAGAACGGCCTCGGCGCCGTGCGGGCCCGCATCCGCGAGATCGCCCAGGCGTCATGAACCTGTACGACGCCCACAACCACCTGCAGGACGCGTGGCTCACACCGCACCGTGACCAGGTGTTTCGCGACCTCGCGGGCGTGGGCGTGAAGGCCGCCGTGGTGAACGGCACGTCGGAGACCGACTGGGCGGAGGTAACAGCATTGGCCGCAGCGTACCCGGTGGTTCGTCCCAGTTACGGGCTGCATCCGTGGGATGCCGGCAATCGCACTTCGAGTTGGCAGACGCAGCTGATCGCCCACCTCGACGCCAACCCGAACGCGGGCGTCGGCGAAACCGGCTTGGACCGGTGGATCCTGGATCGCGCGAAGCCCGACGATCCGCGACTCACCGGACTGCGCCGCGCTCCGCTCGACGAGCAAATGGAGGTGTTCCTGTGGCAGCTGGACCTCGCCGTCGCGGGCAACCGCCCGGCGTCGATCCACTGCCTTGACGCCCACGGCGCCCTGCTCGACGCCTTGGTAAAAGCGCGCCGGCCCGAACGGGGATTCCTGCTCCACGCTTACAACGGCTCGGTCGAGTTGATGCAGCGCTTCGTGAAACTCGGGGCGTATTTCTCCTTCAACGGCTCCTTCCTCGATCCGCGCAAGGACCGCCTGCGCGCCGTCTACACCGCCATCCCGGTCGAACGTCTGCTCGTCGAGACCGACGCGCCGGCCATGCGGCCGCCGGCGACGCTCGAGGAGTTTCCGCCGCTGGCGACCCCGGATGGCCCCATTGCCAATCACCCGGCGAATCTCCGCGCCACCTACCTCGGCCTGGCGGCATGGCGCGGGATGGAGGTCGACCAGCTCGCCACGCAGGTTGAGACGAATTTCCGGCGACTGTTCGGTTAGGCGGCAGGACGGCACCGCCGGCCAGGGGCTGCGTGCTAGGCTTGCCACGAAGGGCACGAAGCGCACGAAGAGGCGGCTTCTTCGGCGATGCCGATCGACTCAGCGGCGGTTCGACGAGTGCCTGGCGGGATTGGGAGTAGCGTCTCTATCTAGGTTGCCAGCGGCTTGGTCGAGTCACGGTCAACTCGCTGCGGATGAAGATCGCGGAGCCTTCGTTCTAGATCCGGCATATCCTGGCGATCGACGAAAAGCCCGAATGTCTTGCCGCCGGGTTCGGAAACCTGGATGAGCATCCGAGCCCGAGGCTTTTTCCGCTGCTTAACCAGAACCACGAGGACCAGAGTAGACGTGACAGCGCACAAGCCACCCAGGCTGTAGATCGAAATGTGGATGAGAGCATCGACGTTCATGGGGCAACCTCCGCAAGGACGACACAGGCCGTGCTAGCCGCAACGCCGACGATGTAGAGGAAAAGCGAATCATGGCAGATAACATCCATCGCGATCGGGGCATTGCTCGCCACCCGCTCGGTGATGTGCGCATAGACCAAGGCCGACACCAACAAAGCCATCAGGCAGATGCCACCAGCCAGAATCTTGAACGCA
Organism: uncultured Opitutaceae bacterium; assembly: GCA_964471615.1. GTDB lineage: Bacteria > Verrucomicrobiota > Verrucomicrobiia > Opitutales > Opitutaceae > Opi-474. Next base: position 43,850 of record CAYYGV010000006.1, on the reverse strand, counting down.
CGAAGTTCAGATCCCGTACCCAGCACCTCGCCGTACGCCGCCGAGCAAACCCCAGCACAAATCAGCAACAGCTCTCCACGGCCAAGCAACTCGGTCCAGACTGGAACCAAGCCGTCGGTTCGCCTGGATACGTACGCCACAATCAGGGGTAGCAATGCCACCACCACGCCAAAGATCAGCCACCGGAATAGTCGCGCGCTCATGGGTCAGAATGCCCAACTCCGAGACCGACGTCACCCGAATTCAACCGAAAGATAGCCTAGCGGACGGCTATTTTGGCCAAACGTAGTTCCCTACTCTCAACCGCCCTGAGCGATCGCCTTCACCACTTCGCCGGCGGCCACTAACCCGAAGGTTGCGGTGACAAACACCGCGGAGCCGAGGCCGCTCTCGCAGTCCATCGCGAGGTTGCTGCCCGGTTCCGGCTCGGCGCTGCAGGTGCCGTCTGCCCAGGGATAAACCGGCAACTCGCCCGACCAGACGCAGTGCACCCCGAACATCATTTTCCCGCGTTCGGTGCCCTTCGAGAAACTGTAGTCGCGCCGCAGTTTCTTCCGGACCTGACGCAGCAGTTCGTCGTTGCAGGCGTGGCCGAGGTCGGTGGCGCGGACCTGCGTCGCGTCCCGCTTGCCGCCCGCTCCGCCAATCGTCAGGACGCGGAGGCCGCGACCATGCGCGGTGCCGATCAGCAGGGCTTTGTTCGACATCTGGTCGATGGCGTCCACCACGTAGTCGAACGCCGGCGCCAGCAGCCGCGTGGCTGAATCCGGCGTGAAAAACTCGGCGCGGGTCGTGACCTGGCATGACGGATTGATGGCCCGCACGCGTTCGGCGAGCACGTCGATCTTCGGCCGGCCAATCTGGCCCTCGATCGCCGGCAGCTGACGGTTGACGTTCGTCACGCAGACGTCGTCGAGGTCGACCAGCGTCAGCGCCCCGATGCCGCTGCGCGCGAGGCCTTCGACCGTCCATGATCCGACTCCGCCCACTCCCACCACGCACACGTGGGCGGCACGCAGCCGCGGCAGAGCCGCCGCGCCGAGCAGCCGACCGAGCCCACCGAAGCGTTGGAGATAGTCGTCCATGGATAACGCCACGCAGGGCGCGGCGTCCGGAGATGGAAGATGGGACTTGGGAGATGGAAATACAATTCTGCCGGGTCCGCGATGGATGCTTTGGTATTCCAACTCCCAGCTCCCATCTTCCATCTTCAGCTTACCTTCTCCGCTCCCGATGGTCCGGTGCCACGCCGGACTATTTTGACGCATTTCTTGTCATTAGGCTGAGCAGGGTCGCGCCTTTCATTCCGTGATGAATGCGTGAGCCCGGGGTTTCCGACTTCTGGGTTTGGTGCCGGCAGCGCTAGGATCACGGGCACCACAGAACATGAACGTCAGGGCCTTCGGGCCCGAACTCCCCAGCCATGAAAATGAAACCCCATCTCCACGGAAAGCGCGGCACCGACCTGCTGCACGATCCCTTGCTCAACAAGGGCCAGGCCTTCACGGAGGCCGAGCGCGACGCGCTCGGCTTGCGCGGCCTGCTGCCGCCCCACGTGGCCACGCAGGACGAACAGGTGGCCAAGATCCTGGAGACCGTCCGCCGCAAGCCCACTGATCTCGAGCGCTACATCTACCTCATCTCGCTCCAGGAGCGGAATGAGAACCTGTTCTATCGGCTCGTGACCGACAACGTCACCGAGATGATGCCCCTGATCTACACGCCGACCGTCGGCCTGGCGTGCCAGCGCTACGCGTTCATCTTCCGCCGTCCCCGCGGGCTGTTCATCAGCATCCGCGACCGCGGCCGCGTGAAGCAGATCCTCCAGAACTGGCCGCACGACGACGTGCGCATGATCGTGGTGACCGATGGCGAGCGCATCCTCGGGCTCGGCGACCTCGGCGCCAACGGCATGGGCATTCCCGTGGGCAAGCTGTCCCTCTACACCGCCTGCGCGGGCCTCATGCCCGACCAGTGCCTGCCGGTCATGCTCGATGTCGGCACCGACAACGCGACCTTCCTCGGCGACCAGAACTACATCGGCACGAAGGCCCGCCGCGAGCGCGGCCCGGCCTACGACGCCCTGGTGGCGGAGTTTGTCGACGGCGTGCAGGAGATCTTCCCGCGCGCCTGCATCCAGTTTGAGGACTTCGGCAACGCCAACGCGTTCCGGCTGCTCCAGCACTACCGCGACAAGGTGTGCTGCTTCAATGACGACATCCAGGGCACCGCCGGCGTCACGCTCGCCGGCGTCTACTCCGCCCTCCGGCTCAACGGTGGCACGCTGGCCAACCAGCGCTTCCTGTTCCTGGGCGCCGGCGAGGCGGGCATCGGCATCGGCGACCTCATCGTCGAGGCCCTCAAGGCCGAGGGCGTGAAGGAGGACGTCGCCCGGCGCCAGTGCTGGTACGTCGACTCCAAGGGCCTGGTCGTCTCGTCCCGCACGGATCTCGCGCCGCACAAGCGGCGTTTCGCCCACGACCACGCCGGCGTCGACTCGCTGCTGGCCGCCGTCGAGGCGCTCAAGCCGACGATGCTCATCGGTGTCTCCGGCATGCCGCAGACGTTTACCGAGCCGATCGTGCGCGCGATGGGCAGGTTCAACCAGCACCCGGCGATCTTCGCGCTCTCGAACCCGACCTCGAAGGCCGAGTGCACGGCCGAGCAGGCCTACACCTGGACGGAGGGTCGCGCGATCTTCGCGAGCGGCAGTCCGTTCCCGGACTTCGTGCTCCACGGGCGCACCTACAAGCCCGGACAGGGGAACAACTCGTACATCTTCCCGGGCGTGGGCCTCGGCATCATCTGCAGCCAGGCCAAGCGCGTGACGGACGAGATGTTCTTCGTCGCCGCCAAGGTGCTCGCGAGCATGGTCACCGAGCAGGATCTCAGCTACGGCCGGATCTATCCGGACCTCCAGCGGATCCGCGAGGTGTCCGCCAACATCGCCACCGCCGTGGCCCGCGTCGCGTTCCAGCGCGGCCTCACCGACATGCTCTGTCCCGAGGACCTCGCCGCCCGCGTCCGCAGCCAAATGTACGAGCCGGTCTACCCGAACTTCGTCTAGGCGGGCCGTCGACCCAAGGAAATCGAGATACGATATTCGGCCTTCGATCCACTAAGGCCGCCACGCCTCAAGGCCTGGCGGCCTTTTCGTTTTCACCGATCGGAATCCTTCCGCGCTTCTAGACGTCCGCCCGTCGACCCCAGAATTTCGAACTCCGATCTCCGAACTCCGATCTCCGAGCTCCCAAGATTGAATCGTCCCCCTAACCGCGCTTCGTCTCCTTCAGGCACCGCTCCACCGCCTCGATCGCCGCGCGGGTCCGCGCCTCCGCCTGACCGCGAACTTCGACGAATGGACGGCCCCGTTTCTCAAGGGCCTCGCGCCACAGCCGGCGGCCCATCTCGCGTCCGGCCTGATCGGGAAACGAGCGCTGCGGATCAGGCTCGAAGGGCAGGTCGGTGTCGCAGAGCAGCCAGAGTGTCACGTCCTTCGCCCGGCGCTCCGCCTCCTCGCGCACCCACGGCGGACACTCGCCCGGAAAGAGCACGTCGTCCCAGAGCGTGCAGGTGATCAGGTCCGTATCGTGGAAGACCAGTCGCCGCGCCTTGGCCACCGCGCGGTCCTCGTTCGCCATCTGGCCCAGCGCGATCGTCCCGAGGTCGGCGCCCGTGATCATCCCGTGCTTCAGGTCCCAGAATTCGCGCACGAACTCCGGCGACCACGGTTCCCGGAAGTGCGCCGCCAGCGCCTGCGCCAGCGTGGTCTTGCCCGTGGACTCCGTGCCAAACACGACGATGCGCTTCGGGGCGCTGGCGGGAGCTGAGGGCGAGGCCATCACGGTGGTGTGACTATGGAAACCCGTGGCCCGCGCTCAAGCCGGCGCCTGCTGTTTCATTGCCTTCGCCCATTCGCGCCAACCCACCAGCGCGAGGACGAGGTAGATCGCGTAGAGGAAGGACGTGTAAGCCAGCGCCGCGCTCCAGTACGAGGCGATCGCCACGAGATTAACGACCACCCACAGCGGCCAGTTCTCGATCTGCTTGCGCACCTGCAGCGCCTGCGCCGCCACGCTGAACGCCGCGATGAACGCGTCGCGCCACGGCATCACGGCCTGCATCCACGGTCCGACAAACCGCGCCCACCCCACCGTCGCAAGGCCGCCCAGCACCAGGGTCACGACCCAGCCGCGGGCCGAGAGGCGCGTCACGGGCAACTCGGGCGCGGCGCCCCGGTCCTTCACCCAGTGCCACCAGCCCCACGCCAGCGCAACGAAGTAGAAAACCTGGAGCAGCGCGTCGGCGGGAAAATGGGCACGGTAAAACAGGACGCCCTGCACGGTCACCGCCGCCAGCCCCACCGGAAAGGCCCACAGGGTCCGGCGGATCATCAGCCACACCCCGACCACTCCCAGCACGAGATTGGCCTGGTCCAACGGTTCCGCTGTCGTGAGCCCGACCCAGATGTTGTGCAGTGCCTCGCGCATCGGGTCCTAGTTCAGGCGGAGTTGTCCCGGATGCAACGGAGGAAACCGTGGCCGCCCGGTCGTCTTACTTCTTTTCCGCCACGAACGCCTCCATCGCCTCGCGGGTGATCGCGTGACGGGCGCCGCAGCGCGGGCAGCGGATTTCGATCTTCGGATCCTCGCCAAACAGCTCGTCCGGCTGGGTCCGCATCGTCGGCGCGAGCACCTCCATCATCCGCGCCTGATTGCAGCCGCAGTGCCACCGGACGATCCGGCGCTCGAGCAGCGCGAGCGTCTCATGCTGGTCCAGAGTGCGCACGTCCTCGGTGGTGAGGCTGCGCAGCCAGGCAAGGTCGCAGTCGGGATGCTCCGTGATCAGCACATGGTCCTCCTCGCCCAGCTGGAAGAACCGACCGATCCGCTGTTCGCTCTGCGCGTAGAAACGCTCGACGGCCGGCAGCGGATCGTTGCCCGTGAAATTCACCATGCTGCGCCGCTTCGCCTGCCGACCGCGCACGACATCCGCGTAGAAGATATTCTCGGGCAGCTCGCGCACGTTTTCGGCGAAGGCCCGGCCCGTCACGGCCCCGGTCTCGTTGTCGCCGGTGAGAAAGAGGTTCAGGCGGGGCTCCTGGAAATTGATCGTCCACGCGATGAGCTCGTCCCACGGACGGGAGGCCGCGTGGAGGACAAATCCGGCGAGGGCCTGCTTGAACATCGCGTCGTGCTCCGGCGCCGGCTGCAGGCGCTGGGCCGCGAGGTGGAGGTAATAATCGACGAAGAGGTCGCCGAAGTCGGCCCGCGCCAGCATCACGTTCCGGCCGCGCACGAAATACGTGCGCACTTCGAGCCCGGGCTCGGCGGGATTGGGCGGCGTGGTGTCAGCCATGGCGCCCCACCATTGCCGGGACAGTCCGTTTGTAAAGCAGCCGTCCCCGCGAATCGATTTTCAGATCACCGAAGTAATATCCCATCACCTCAACCAATTTTCGCCCACGGAACACACTGAACACACCGAAGCCTGCCGGGCTCCGATTCAGTGTATTCCGTGTGTTCCGTGGGCCAAATCCTCCGACCGCCTCAGACTCACTTCGAGGCCGGCAGGTGGCTCTTCAGCTTGTTGATCTTTGGCGCGATCACGACCCGGCAGTAGCCCTGGCCGGGATTCCGGGCGAAATAGTTCTGATGATAGCTCTCGGCCGGCCAGAACTTGGTCAGCGGCACGATCTCGGTCGTGATCGGGCTGCTGAACCGCTCCTGAGCCGCGCGGAGGGATTTCTCGGCGGCCGACTTCTGCGCGTCGTTCGCGTAGAGGATGATCGAGCGGTACTGCGGACCCTCGTCGTTTCCCTGGCCGCCCACTTGGGTTGGGTCGTGCACCATCCAGAAATAGTCCAGCAGGGTGTCCAGCGACACGACGGTCGGGTCGAAGTCGATCTTGATGACCTCGGCGTGGCCGGTGCCGTGCGAGCAGACGTCCTCATAGGACGGATTCGGCTGGTTGCCGCCGGCATAGCCGCTGGTGACGTGGATCACGCCAGGCTGGAGCTGGTAGGCCGCCTCGGTGCACCAGAAGCAGCCGCCGCCGAGGACGAGCGATTCGGTCTTCACGTTCTTGGTTTCAGCAGCGGGGAGGGTCATGGGAAGCAGGAGGAGGCCGAGCAGGGATAGGCAGCGGTTCATGCGAGTTCGAGCCAAGGTGGAAGGAATTATTCCCCGCGCAAGGCCCCGCCGCGAATTCGGCCGGCTACGACCGCTTGCGTCCGCCCAGCACCGGCACGTGCCACACGACATACTGGGCGGGGTCCAGAATGCTCGCGATCATCTGGTCGAAATACGCCCTGACCTCTTCCGCCGGCTGGTGGGAATACTGGCTGATAACCCCGGTGTAACCGTCGCGCCAGGCCTCGATGATCGTGGCAAAGACCGCCCGCGGCACCCTCACGGTGTCCACCACCACGTAGTCGACGCGCAGGTCCTGCAGGCCCAGTGCCTGCAGCATCGGCCAGGTCCGCCGCCCCACCCGTTCATCGACCCCCATCGAGCCCGCGGCAGTCCGCACCCACTCGTGCCAGAACCGGTCCGGGTCTCGGGCTCCCGGCATGAAATGCAGCATGCAATAGTCCTCGCTCAGCACGTGCACCCAACCGCCCGGGCGCGTGATCCGCACCAACTCGGTCAGGACGCGCTGGGGTTCCGGGATGGACTGCGTCACATGGCGGCAGACGACGAGATCGAAGCTCCCGGTCGGCAGATCGAGCGCAAAGGCGTCGCCTTGCCGGAACTGCACCCGCGGCGCCAGCGCCGCATGCCGGGACCGGGCCAGCGCCACGCTGCTCTCAAGGATGTCGACGCCCAGCACCTCGGCCCTTGGGAACAGACCGCCCAGCCGCGCCGTGATCTCACCGCTCCCGCACCCGATGTCCGCGATGCGACAGTCCGAAACCAACCCATACCGGGCGAACAAGGCCGACTCCTGCGGCCAGATCGCGTTCGCCTGCGCCGCGAGGTTTCGAATCATCGACTCGTCCGCCATCTGCTCGGCCTGAGGGTTCCGGTCTTGCGCCATGGCGCCAAGAAGCCAGCGACCGCATCCGCTGCCAAGCCCGGAGCGACGGACTGAGCCTCGTGGGCTCGGCGAATCGGCTCGAATCAACCCTCCTTTGTTGTTCGATCAAAGCCGCGCCATGACCACCGACCTCGCCGTCGACTCCCCGCTCTCTTTCCTGTGGCTGCCCGACGGACGCAGCGACAATCGCGACCTCTACGTCGCGTTTCGCGCGGAGTTCGAGCTCCCCGTCGCCGGCGTGCTCACCTGGCGGGCCCTGGCCGTGGACTGGTTCACAACGTGGCTCGACGGTCAGCGCGTCGCCGAGGGCCCGGCGCGATTTCCCGCCTCGCGCCCCGAGTACCAGACATTCTCGGCACCGGTCGCCGCCGGCCGCCATACGCTCGGCTTCATCGTCAACCACCTCGGGGTGTCGACCCGCCTGCTGGAAGGCATTCCGCCTTTTCTCACCTGCGCCGTAGCCTGCGACAGCATCGAGCTGTCGCTGACCTGGCGCTGCACGCGGCTCGACGCCTTCACCTCCCAGGTGCGCCGCATCAATCCCCAACTCGGGTTCGTCGAGTGGTGCGACACTCGCCGGCTGCCGGCGTGGACCGCGAGCGGGTTCGACGACAGCGCCTGGTCGAATGCCGTGACCGTCACGCGCAACCTCGGCGCGCTCCGGCCGCTCTCGACCGCCAACCCGCGGAGCATCGAGCACCCGCTGACGCCTCTCGCCAACGGGCACCTGACCGAGAACTTCGGCTACGAACGCGATGACGTGCCGGCCCGTTTTTTCCTGCGGGACCTCGCGCCCACGCTGCCGCCGCAAGGAGTCTGGCGTCGTTACGACCTGGGGCGGGTCCGGCTCATGCGTCCCCGCTTCACCCTCGATCTTCCCACAGGTGCGGTGGTCGAGTTTGCCTATAGCGAGGCTCTCGCCCAGGGCCGGGTCCCGCCCTGGATCACGCTCTCGGCCGGTGACTCCTGCAATCTCGACCACTACGTCGCCCGCGGCGGCGAACAGGAGTTCAGCCCGCTGGCGCCGCGTGGCGGACGGTTCCTCGAGGTGCACATTCTCGCCGATCCGGCGCAGGTGAATTTCGTCCGCGAGGAGGCCGTTGAGCGGACCTACTATGGCGATTCCGCCGGCTCACTGCGCACCGATGACCCCTTGCTCAACCGGATCTGGTCCGTCGGCGTCGACACGCATCGGGCGTGCTCGGAGGACGCCATCACCGACAATCCCACCCGCGAGCGCGGTCAGTGGGCCGGTGACGTCGTGACCGTGGGGCTCGATATTGCCGCGGCCGCTTTCTCCGACCTTCGCCTCTGCCGCCGGAGTCTGGTGCATTCGGCCGACTGCGCGCGGGCCGACGGCTTGGTCGCCGGTCTCTGTCCCGGGGGCGCCGCCTATCTGAGCACGTTTGCCGCACAGTGGGTGACGGCCTGCGTGCACTACTGGGAGCTGACCGGTGAACGCGAGCTGCTGGTCGAGCTCTTTCCCGCCGCCGAGCGCAACCTCGACGCGTTCCTGCAGCAGCTCACGCCCGACGGCGTGAAGGACGAACTCGGGTGGGGCTTCGTCGACTGGGGCTACGTGCGAAATCCCGGAGCTAGCGACATGGGGGTGAACCTGCACACGCTGGCCGCGCTGCGCGATCTGGCGCGCTGGGCCGAGGTGCTGGGTCGGGCGGATCGAGCCACGTTCTACCGCACGAAAGCGGAGGACCTTCACGGGATCATCGCGCGCTACTTCGCCGGGGAGTTTGCCCAAGGCGGAGACGCCTGGTCCCGCATCGGCTACCACCGGGCGACGCTGGGCCTGCGGATGGGCTTCTTTGCCGGCGAGCAGGGTCGCACCGGACGGGCGTTCCTCAAGGCGCACATGCTGCGGTGCTTTCCGAACGATCCGTCGGCTCCCCGCCTCAGCGATCCGGGCGCAAACAACCCGCGGCTGATCACGCCGTACTTCGCCTACTTCGCGATGGCGGAGCTGATCGCACACGGCGACATGGACTTCGTGCTCGCCCAATTCCGCACCTGCTGGGGCTGGGCCCTGACTGAGCAGTCGACGACCTGGCTCGAGGTCTTCGACCCGCGTTGGAGCCGTTGTCACCAGTGGTCCGGCAGCCCAACGTGGCAGATGTCGCGCCACCTTCTCGGCCTGCGGCCGCGCCGCGATCTCGGCGGGCTGCAGTTCGAGGTCAGCCTCGCGACCGGATCCCTCTCCAACGTCACCGGCCGTTTTCCCATCGCGGGTACCGAGCACGCGATCGAGGTCAGCTGGACCAAGGACGCTTCCGGCCTACGCTACACTCTCCGGACACCGGTTCCGATCGCGCTCCACCTGGCCTCACGCCTGACTGGCGGCGAGGCCCAGCGGATCGAGGTCGCGGAAGCGTTCGCCGCCTCGTGGCCGCTGGCGGCGTGTCGCTGATTCGGTTCTTACCAGAAGTAGCCGCCCGAGCGCGGGCCGATCAGTGCGTCAGCTTCCGGTACTTGATGCGGTGAGGCTCGTCGGCGTCCTTGCCCTTCCGGCGACGGAGATCCTCCTGATAGCTGGAGAAATTACCGTTGAACCAGTGAACGTAGCTGTCGCCCTCGAAGGCCAGGATGTGCGTGGCCACGCGGTCGAGGAACCAGCGGTCGTGTGACACCACCACGGCGCAGCCCGCGAAATTCTCCAGGCCTTCCTCGAGCGCGCGGATCGAGTTCACGTCGAGGTCGTTCGTCGGCTCGTCGAGCAGGATCAGGTTGGCCCCGCTCTTAAGCAGGCGCGCCAGGTGCACGCGGTTGCGCTCGCCGCCGGAGAGTACGCCGACCTTTTTGCTCTGATCGGGTCCCGTGAAGCCGAACTGCGCGCAATAGGCGCGGCTGTTGATGTCGCGGCCCGCCAGTTTCATGATCTCCTCGCCGCCGCTGATCGCCTGCCAGATCGTCTCGTGGTCCGGCAGCGAGTCGCGCGACTGGTCGACGTGGGCGATCTTGACCGTGTCTCCGATGCGCAGCGCCCCGCCGTCGGGCTGCTCGGCGCCGGTAATCAGGCGGAACAGGGTCGTCTTGCCGGCGCCGTTCGGGCCGATGACGCCGACAATGCCGCCGGGCGGCAGCGTAAAGCTGAGGTTCTCGAACAGCACGTTTTCGCCGTAGCTCTTGGCGAGGTCCTTGGCCTCGACGACCAGGGTGCCAAGCCGCGGGCCGGGCGGGATGATCAGCTCGAATTCCTTCTCCTTCTCCACGACGCTCTGCTTGAGCATCGCCTCGTAGGCGTTGATGCGCGCCTGGGACTTGGCCACGCGGGCCTTGGCCGACTGACGGATCCACGCCAGCTCGCGCGCCATTGCCTTCTGGCGCCGGTCCTCGGTCCGCTGCTCGACCGCCTGCCGCGCCTGTTTCTGCTCGAGCCAGGAGGAGTAGTTGCCCTTCCACGGGATGCCGTGGCCGTACGACAGCTCGAGAATCCACTGCGCGACGTTGTCGAGGAAGTAGCGGTCGTGGGTCACTGCGATCACCGTGCCCTCGTAGCGCGCGAGGTGTTGCTCCAGCCAGTTCACGCTCTCGGCGTCGAGGTGGTTGGTGGGCTCGTCGAGCAGTAGGATCGCGGGCTGCTGGAGAAGCAAGCGGGCCAGCGCCACCCTGCGCCGCTCGCCGCCGGACAATTTGTCGACCACCTGCTCGCCGGACGGACAGCGGAGCGCGTCCATGGCCATCTCGACGCGCGGGGTGACGTCCCAGGCATTGGCGGCCTCGATCTTTTCCTGCAGCTCGCCCTGCTTCGCCATGATCGCGTCCCGAGCCGCATCGTCCGCGGCCTCGTTCAACTCGTCCCAGGTGGCGTCGTAGGCCGCCGTCAGGTCGGTCAGGTGCTTCACGCCCTCCTCCACGCACGCCTTCACCGTGGCGCCCGGGGTCAGGTAGGGCTCCTGCTCCAGGAACCCGACCGGATAGCCGGGCTCGAAATGGACCCGGCCGTCGATCTCCGTGTCGCGGCCGGCGAGGATGCGCAGCAGGGAGGACTTGCCGGAACCATTGAGGCCGAGCACGCCGATCTTCGCGCCGTAGTAGAACGACAGGGAGATGTCGCGGAGGATTTCCTTGCGCTCGATCTTCTTCGAGACGCCCAGCATGGAGAAAATGATCTTCGGCTCGTCGGGCTTGGCCATGGGGTCCACTCAAACGCACGATTGACGCGCCGCAAGCCCCGTGGCTTCCCTTCCCGCGTGCAAGTCCGCCGCGCTACCCCCGCCGACGCCCGGGCCATTGCCGAGGTGCATGTCGCCTCCTGGCAGTCCGCCTACCGTGGTCTGTTTCCCGATTCCGTCCTCGACGGCCTGTCCGTCGCCGAACGCGAGCAGACGTGGACCGCGCGTCTCGCCGAGCAGGACGACATCTGGGTGGCCGGGAGCCACGGCCAGATCAGCGGGTTCGTGTACGCGTGTCCGTCACGGGACGCCGACGCCCCGCCGCCGGCCTTCGGCGAAATCGCGGCGCTCTACGTGCATCCGGCCGCGTGGGGCACGGGCTGCGGCCGCGCGCTCTGCCAGACGGCGCTCGCCCATTTCGCCGCGACCCCGGCGCAGTCCGTGATCGTGTGGGCGCTGAGCGGCAACCGCTCGGCCCACCACTTCTATCAGTCGCAGGGCTTCGTCGTGGATGACGGCCACCGTGACCGCACGCTGTTCGACATCACGCAGACCGAGGTCCGTTTTCGTCACAACCTCCGCTGACCATGGCGCCGCTCGACCGCCCCACCCTGATCGCCACCGTCCGCCAGGCGCTCGAACCGCAGCCGTGGGCGCATGCCCTGTGGGAAGGCGGCTCGGCCGGGTTCGGACGCGCCGACCAGTGGAGCGACGTCGATCTCCAGGCCGAGGTCGACGACGACAAGGTGGCCGCGACCTTTACCGCCGTGGAGGCCGCGCTGGCCAAGGTGGCGCAGGTCTCGCTCGTCTTCGTCGTGCCCGAGCCGGCCTGGCACGGACACAGCCAGCGCTTCTACCGCTTCGCGAACGCCGAGCCGTGGCTGATTCTCGACTTCTGCGTGATCAAGCGCGGCGGCGGCTACAAGTTCAACGAACCCGACGTCCACGGCCGGGCGCCCGTGCTGTTCGACCGCTCCGGCCTGTTCGGGGTCCACGTCGTGAAGACCGACCGCGCCGCGCTTGAGACGCGGCTGCGCGGCCGGATCGAAGCGCTGCGCGTGCGGTTCGCGATGTTCCAGGTGCTGGTCGACAAGGAGACCTGGCGCGGCAACCCGATCGACGCGCTGCATTTCTACCAGGGCCTCACGCTCGCGCCGCTGGTTGAACTGCTCCGCATCAAGCACGACCCGCTGCGCTCCACCTGGGGCAACCGCTATCTGCATCGGACACTGCCGGCTGCCGAGGCCGACCGACTGGCGAAGCTCATGTACCTCGCGACCCCAGACCTGGTCGCGTCGAAACGCGCCGAGGCCGAAACGTGGTTCAACGCGCTGGCCGACGAACTGGCGGCGAGGAAGCAGTTGGTACCGCTGAGCTGAGGGGCGTGGCAGAGGTGGGCGGATGGGCAGGCCCGATTGAACGCCGAACGTCGGACGTCCAACGCCGGACGCCGAAGGGAAATCGCGCAACTATCGAGAGGCGGCCTGTGGGCACGGCGTCAAGCGCCGGACCCGCACGGTTGAAGCCGGATCCTTCACGAGCTTGGCCGCCGGCCGGATCGGCCGACGCACCAGTTCGCCGCTGCAGTTCGGACAGACGAACGTCAGGCGGTCGCGAGCACAGGCGACGCGGAACGTGCATTCGTACGTGCAGATGTAGGCCTCGCGCGACTCCGGCGGCAGATCACGGTCGCAGCATTCGCAGTTGGGACGGAGTTCGAGAGACATGGTAATGGGTCGACGGGAGGCCGGTGGGTCGCACCGAAGATAAGGCTGGTCCGAAGGTCAATCCACCCATGCTTCAGTCCCGCCAGGAGCCCTCGCTCCTTGTCAACTGCTCGAGCGCCATCAGGTGAGCCATCGCCTCCTCGCGGGTGGTCCCGCACATCTCCTCGCTGGGACGCAGGCCAACACAGAACGCCGGACGCTCCGGTTTCCCGAATAGCGCGCAGCGGTAATCCGGCAGGAGCTGGGCGCAGGGGATTCCCGCCGGTTTTCGATGCGGCATGCCGGGGATCGGCGAGGTGATCGACGGCGCAATGCAGCAGGCGCCACAGCCGGAGCGGCAGTTCATGTGATCATTGGCGGAAGTAACAGGGACCAGGATCCAAGTAGCAGGATTTCAGCGGCCGGATCGGTCGCACCCTACCCTGTTACTTGGTCACCTGTCTCCTGTAACTTCAGTTTATTGTAGACTGAGGAACACCCTCGGTCCCTTGGCCTGCTTGGCCGCGTCGGTCGCCTGCGCGAGGAACAGGCGCTCGCCGGCGATGTGACCGGTGTTGAGGAGGTAGTTGCGCACCTGCTCCGCGCGCGCGGTCGCCAAGGCGCGAAGGTCGTTGTCGCCGACTGCCATCGTCTCGGCCAAGCGGCCGGTCATTTCCTCGAGCGGAATGCCCGGCGCCGCCACGGTGGCCGCCGCCTCGGCGGGTTTGGGCTTGGCCGCTTCGCTATGCGCGGACTTGAAGGTGATGACGTTGATCACGCGTCGGACGAGGCCCGGCTTCGGGGCCGGCGCCGCGGCCACCGGCGGCGGACCCGCGAGCGGCGCCCCGAACTGGGTGCCGGGCGGAAATTTCTCGTCGAAGAGTTTCTTCACCATCGCGGCTTCCTCCTCCGCCGTGATCACCAGCTGAGCCGGCGGCGCGATGTTCGGGTCGACGGCATGCTTCGCCTCCCAGATCTGCCGCCGGACGAGGTCGGACAGCTTCTGCCGCTTCAACGCATACGTGTCGGCCGCGGTGTCGAACGAGCCTTCCAGGCCGAGGCTCAGGCCCGGCCGGTTCGTCAACGCCTTCACCATCGTCGCGAGCTTCGGCAGCTCGGTCGGCTGGAGTTCGCTGCCGCCAGGGGTGAATTCCTGGAACGCGAGTTCGTCGCCCCCGCCGCCGAACATCGAGCCGAGCAGCGAGAACGGTGAAGTCGCCGCCTTGGTCAGCAGGTTCACGATCACGCGCAGCACCACCTTGCCGATGCGGAAGTTCGGGTCGTCGAGGCTGCCCTGCACCGGCAGGTCGATCACGATGTTGCCGTCGAGGTCCTTCAGCAGCGCCACGCCCAGCCGCACCGGGAGTCCCGTGGCGTCCTTGCTGTTCGTCGCCGCGCCAAAGGTGAACTGGTTCAGCGTGACCACGTTTGTCGTGTCGAGCTGGCGCCCGTCGACGTGGACCTTCGTGTCTACCACCAGCTTGCCGCGCGCGAGCTCGTAGCCGGCGAACTTGCCCGTGTACGGGCTGATCGGCAGCAGGTCGACGTTCTTGAAATCAACCTTGAGGTCGACGAACGGCTTGGCGCCCAGCGGGTCGAGCTGGCCGACGATCGCCACCGGCCCCACTCCGTCCACCGCACCTTTCAGGTCAACCGCGGCCCGCGCCAGGTTCTCAGACGACAACCCGGTGATGGTGCCGCCGAACTGGCCGAGCGCCATGCGCACGTTCGGTTCAAGCGAGCGGTCGGTGAAGCTGAAGTCGCCGTCCGAGATCACCACTCGGCCGATTGAGATGCTTGGCAGTTCCGCGGGTGCGGGTGCCGTTGACGGCGCAGCAGGTGACGACTCTGGCGGCGGCGCGGCCGGAGCCGGCTTGGCCTTCGCCACCGTCTGCAGGTTGACGGTCTTGTCCGCGTTGACGAGGACACGGGCATACGGTCCCGCGACCGAGATCTCGTCCAGCGACACCGTGAGCTTCGGCGCCGTGGCCACCTTGATGCCGGTGAGCCCGAGGCGCGCGAATCCGACGAGGTCCTCGTTGTGCGCGCTGTCGACCAGGCCGAGTTTCTCCACGGTCACCTCGCCGGCCACCGTGGCGTCAGGTGCGCCGCCCGGCGGCAGCGCAAGGTGGACGGTCTGGCTGGTCGAGACCGCTCCCTGGGTCAGGCGAGCGTTCACGAATTGCTCCAGATAGGGACTCAGGGGCAGCAGCTCGAGGCCCACGACATCGGCCTTGAGGTCCACCACGACCGACGGAAATGCGGCCGCGGTGCCCGAGACCCGCACGGTGCCCTGTGGCGCCCAAGCGAGCGACAGGTCGAACGGCATAACGGCGCCGTCCGCCAGCGTCAGTTTCTTCAGCGAGAACTGGATTCCGCCCAAAGCGAGCTGGGCCGGGCGTGGCGCCGCGCGGTCCGTGACGTTCACTTTGAAATCCCTGAGCGCGAATTCGCCCAGCGTGACGTCCGGACGCTTGGCCGGGCCGGCCGCTGGCGTCGCCGGAGCGGCCTTGGCCGGAACGGCGGACAGAGTCGCCTCGGGTTGCAGCATGTTCAGCAGGCTCAGCGAGCCGTCGGCTTCGCGCCGGAGATTGATGGTGCCGCCGGACAGCACGAGCGACTCGAGCGCCACCTTGGGCGCGAGCGGATCGGCCTTGAGGCCGTTCAGATCCAGGGTCGCGAGCTCGAGGGCGGTTTCCTTCGTGGCCCGCTCGACCACTTTCACCCCGCGCAGCTGCACCGCGCCATCGCTGAGCTGCACCTTCGCCTTGCCGTTATCAAATGCGGCGGCGTAGCGGCCGTGCACCGACAGCGTTCCACCCACCAGGTCGGCCTTGGTCAGGGTGGAGTAATACGGCGCATATTTCGGGAGGAGGATGTTCTCAAGGCGAAGGTCGCCGTCCGACTTGAGCGGCTGCGCCGACAGGGTGCCCGACCACTCGAGCTTTTCGCCCGCCTCGGTGACGGCCAGGAAATGGTACGGCGCGCCCGCCTCACCCACCGTGCGGAAGTTCGTCACGGCCACCGAGACGGGGCCCAACGTCGTGGCAAACGGCAGCAGCCGCGAACGATCCGAGAACTCCAGCCGCGCATCGGTGACCTTCAGGCTGCCCACTCGCACCGGGCGGGACGGTCCGGACGGCGCCGGCGGCGGCGCATTCGCAGGCTTGGCAGTTACACGCTCGATCAGATCAGCGAAATTCAGCGAGCCGTCCTGCAGGATGACTACGCCGACATGAAAACCGTCGAGCTCCACGTCGCTCACCACCCACTCGCCCCAGAGCGACGACAATGCGTCGAAGTTCACATAAAGCCGATTCCACCCCATGAACGAGCCGTCGCCGGTCTTCAGCCGGATGTCGAAATTCTCGACGGTCAACGACAGCGCGTACGGGTTGAGCCGCACTTTGCCGATCGTGACCTGTCGGCCCAGCAACACGGTCAGGCGTTTTTCCGCTTGGGACCGGATGATCGGCGGGAGGACGAAAAATCCGACAACCGTGAACAAGAGAATCGCGGACAGCGCGACGACGAAGCGACGGCGAACACGCGGAGTGAAGTTCATGCCTTAGGCTAAGAAAGCCAGGCCCGCATCGCAACAGCGCAGAGCGCTTCCGAGAAGGACCCGGACACCGCCCCCAGCACCGACCAAATGTTGATCGTTCCTTCGTACCTTCGATGTCCAGCGTCCGAGGTTCGTCCAGCCGTTCACCCTCCGCCCTTCACCGCCTAAGCTTCTTCACCACTTCCCACAATTGGCCGGCATGGTCGGCCGTATCGACCTTGGGAATCACCGCCAGCACCGTGCCATCGGGTGCCAGCACAAACGCCGCGCGGGCCGGTCCGGTGAATTTCCTCCCGTACATCGATTTCTCGACGATCGCGTCGGCCGCCTTCGCAAAGCGATCATCCGGATCGCTCACCAGCGGATACGTGATGCCTTTCTTCGCGGCGTACTTCGCGTGCGAGCCGCAGGTATCACGACTGAGCGCGATGAGGGTGTAGCCCGCGCGGTCAAACTCGGCCGCGTGCGCCGCCAAGCCGTCGTTCTGACGGTCGCAACCGGGCGTGTTGTTCCGCATGTAAACCGACACGATGGCCGGGCGCACGAGCAGGTCTTGGAGCGTCACCTCCTCTTCGCGACCATTGCGGAAAACCTTGAGCGACAGTCGGGTATCGATCTTTTGGCCGGGCTGGATCATGACCCGAGGAATGAGCCAGACCGGCACGCGGCGTCAAGAAACCCGGACGCGAGTAAGATAATTCACGCAGTGGCCTCGGGGGCTTTGACGTGCAGGCAAAACTTCTCCAACGTCCGGCCCGTCATGAAACCGGTCAAGGTACCAGCGCTCGAGCTCTTCCTGCACGAGATGATTCCCCTCGCGAAAGCGATGGGCGTCGGCGTGGAGCTGAGCGATGACCACAAGCTGGTGCTGATCGCGCCGAAGGAGCAGAACAAGAACTCCCTCAACACCGCGTTCGGCGGCAGCCTGGTTTCGCTCGCCACCCTCGCCGGCTACGGCGTCGTGTGGGAATTGATGCGCGATGAGGCCAACGTGCAGAAACCCGTTTGGCACATCGTGGTGAAGGAAAGCCGGGCGGCCTATCGTCGTCCCGTGCTGGGTGACCTGCGCGCCATCTGCGAACGTCCCGCTCAGGCGGCGATCGCCGAGTTCAAGGACGCGCTCGCCCGCTACGGCAAAGCGAAGCTGAAGCTCCGCGCGCATGTCGTGGAAAACGGCGCCGTCGCCGTCGACGTCACCGCCGCCTTCGTGGTGACCCGCTGATCCGCGGCGCCGCCGCGTCGGTGTGAAGCTGTCAGCCCTCAGCTGTCAGCCGTAAGCTCGGACCCCGCGACCGTCGTCCGCGCCCGCGATCACTTTTCACCCGCGGTCTCCCGCCGCCAAACCAGTTTCCCAGTCTCCCAATTTCCCGATTTCCCAATTTTCCGCCTAGATATGCTTCGAATCCGCCTCGTCCTTCTTCGCGTAACCCGAGTCCTGGCGCTGGTGGTTGACGGCGTTCTTCTTCAGATAGGCCTGGTAGACATCGTCGGCGGTCATGCCGAGGGTCTGGGCGAGTGACACGAGGAAGTGGAACAGGTCGACGACCTCGACCTTGGCGTTCTGCTCGTCGAACTTCTGGTACTTGGCCCACCACTTCCACGGCACGCTGTCGATTAGCTCGGCGGTCTCCTGCTGCATGGCGCGCGTGTAGTTGAGGATCCACTTGGCCTTTTCCTCGTCGGTCGGGGGCGGCAGATTGACCCCGATCCGGCGGTTGAGGGCGTCCTGCATGCGGAAGATTTCCTCGAGCTTGTCCATATGGAGGCCGAGGCTGGGAAGGCCGGACCGCGCTGGCAAGCCCGTCTTGGCCCATTTGGGACGGGCTTAATCGCTAGTAACCAGTCAGTTGCCGTCGCGCGCCGGGGATTTCCCCAAAAATGAGGTTGCGGCCTGTCGGCCCCCGGGCGAACTTCGTTCCTTCACGCCTGCGTTGAGCCGCACACCCTGCGCTCCGCTGGCCTTCCCAACCACGGCCGCTCCCCGATGTTCGCTCCCTCGCTTTGCGACGGACCGCCCGGCGGATGAGCGCCAGACCAGAAACCACACACATGTCAGATCCAGCACCGTCCGGCGATCCCGCCGCGACTGCCGGCGCGGCCACTCCGGCCGCGAGCACCGGCGACACCGCCCCGGTGGGCCACTTCGGCGCGAAAGGCTCGGGCCTCGCCCGCGGCAAGCGCCCGGCCTCGTCGGCGGCTCCCAGCAGCAGCAACGCACCCGCCACCGGCTACCAGCCCAGCGCCCTCGAGGTCATCCGGCCCCAGAGTGAGTACAAGAACCCGTTCACGGGTGAAACGTCCGTGCCTGCCGTCAACGAACCCGCTCCCGCCCAGCCCGCGGCGAGCGTGCCCGCGCCGGCCCCAGCGCCCGTCGAGCCGGCCCAGCCGGCCCCGGCCGCCGTCGCTCCCGCCGCTCCGGCGGAATCCACGCCGCCCGACGCCCCGGCCCCGAAGGCCGAGCTCAACATCCTGCCCCCGCAGGAAGTCAAGCGCCCGTCCGTCAGCTGGGGCGAGCATCCCGGCTCCAGCCACCAGGGCCACGGCGGCGAGCAGCGCCCGCGCCGCGAGGACCGCGGTCAATTCCGTCCCGACCAGCCGCGCCGCGAGCCGCGGACGTTCGAGCCGCGTCGCGACCAGCCGGCTCCGGCCGCGGCTCCCGCGCCGGCACCGGCCGCCAAGTCCGGCGGCTTCTTCGCCTGGCTCAAGGGTCTCTTCGGCGGCAAGCCCGCCGAGTCCACCCAGGGCGAGCGCGGCGGCCAGTTCCGCGACGGCCAGTCCCACCACGAGGGCGGCCGGCGTCGCCGTCACCGCGGTGGCCGCGGTCGCGGTGGTTACCAGCAAGGTGGCGGATTTCAGCAGGGCGGCGGTGAGAACCGCGGCCCGCGCGACTTCTCCGGCGAAGGCTCCCAGCAGCACGGTGGCGAGCACGGCGGCGGCGAGCAGCGCTTCGAGGGCGGCGGTCGCCGTCGTCGGCGCGGCGGCCGTGGCCGTCATCGCGACGACCGGGGCCCGCGGCCGGAAGGCCAGCAGGGCGGCGGCGCGATCTGATCGCCCCACCCGTCCCCCACACTCACAAAGGCGCCCGTTCCGCGGGCGCCTTTTTTTGTGTCCGCGATTCCGCTTGGGCGGAGGCGATCGAACCACGAAGGGCACAAAGAGCACCAAGAATGCCTGACCGAAATCAATACGGTCCGGCTTCGTGCCCTTCGTGTCCTTTGTGGCAATCAGTCGTGCGCAACGGTTCTGGCTTCCAACTTTTCTCGCGGCGCTTTCAACTCCGGCGAATGGCCGATCTCATCGTCAATGGCGGCAAAGCCCTCTCCGGCACCATCACGCCGTCCGGCAACAAGAACTCCGCGCTCCCCATCCTCTGCGCGACGCTGCTGACCGACGCCCCGGTCCGGCTTCACCACGTCCCCGCCATCACCGACGTGGAGAAGCTCGTCACGTTCTTCACCGACCAGGGCTCGCAGGTCGAATGGGACAAGGCGACGGGCACGATGCGCCTCGACCACTCGACCTTCGACGCGCGCCGCATGCAGGGCGAGCTGCCCTCGGGCATGCGCTCGTCGGTGCTGCTGTTCGCGCCGCTGCTGCAGCGGATGAAGAAGTTCGCCGTCCCGAGCAACGCCAAGGGCTGCTCCCTCGGCATCCGCGAGCTCGACCCGCACCTCGAGATTCTCGCCAAGCTCGGCGCGCGCATCACGCACAACGGCTCGCTCACCATGTCGCTCAAGGGCCGGTTCCGCGGGGCCCGCCACTGGCCGGACTACATGTCGGTCACCGCCACCGAGAACTTCGTCATGGCCGCCGCCCTCGCCGAGGGCACCTCGACGATCATCAACGCCGCGAGCGAGCCGCACGTCCAGGACCTCTGCACCGTCCTCGTCGGCATGGGCGCGAAGATCTCCGGCATCGGCACGAGCCAGCTCACGGTCGAGGGCGTGAAGCGCCTCGGCGGCGGCACGTTCACGATCAACACCGACTACCACGAGGTCGTCACCTTCCTCGCACTCGGCGCCATCACCGGCGGCGAGGTCCGCGTGCGCCACTCGCTGCCGCACCACTTCGACCTGATCACCCGCGCCTTCGCCAAGCTCGGCGTCGCGATCGAGCACCAGGGCGACACGGCCCTCGTGCGCCGGCGCCAGCGGCTCGTGATCGAGCCGCCGTTCACGAGCAACCTGCTGCCCAAGATCGAGGCCGCGCCGTGGCCCTACTTTCCCGTCGACCTCCTGCCGTGCATGATCGCGCTGTCGGTCCGCGCGAAGGGCGCGATCCAGTTCTGGAACAAGGTCTACGAGGGCGGCTTCACCTGGATGCCCGAGCTCTCGAAGTTCGGCGCGCACGTCGTCGTGAGCGACCCGCACCGCATCATCGTCTTTGGCGACCGCCCGCTCCGGGCCGCCACGGTCGACGCCCCGTACATCATCCGTGCCGCCGTCGCGCTCTACATGGTGGCCGCCAGCATCCCCGGCCGCTCGGTGGTGAAGAACGCCGACACGATCATGCGCGCCCACCCGCGCTTCGTCGAAAACCTCCGCAGCCTCGGCGCCGAGGTCGAGTGGAAGTGACCCGGATTTTCACCGCTAAGCCCGCGAAGGCCGCCAAGCGTCCGGTGTGATTTCGAACTACCCTCTTCCTCTTGGCGTTTTTAGCGCCCTTCGCGGTTAAACCAACCTCCATGTCCTCGTCTGATCCCAAGAAGGGTCTCGGTTTCATTTCCAGCACGCTCGCGTCGCCGGTTTCGCCGGCGGAGGCCGCGCTGCGGCCGTTGACGTTTGCCGACTTTACCGGGCAGGCAAAGACGGTCGAGCGGCTCCAGGTCATGGTCGGCGCCGCCCGTCGCCGCGGCGAGGCGCTCAATCACATCCTGCTCTCCGGCCCGCCCGGCCTCGGCAAGACGACGCTCGCGTTCATCCTCGGTCACGAACTCGGGAAGAGCGTGCGCGTCACGTCCGGCCCCGTGATCGAGAAGGCCGGCGACCTCGCGGGCCTGCTCACCAGTCTCGAGGAAGGCGACATCCTGTTCATCGACGAGATCCACCGGATCCCGAAGACGGTCGAGGAGTACCTCTACACGGCGATGGAGGACTTCCGCCTCGACATCATGATCGACCAGGGACCGAACGCCCGCAGCGTCCGCCTCTCGATTCCGCGCTTCACGCTCGTCGGCGCCACCACCCGCAGCGGCCTGCTCACCGCGCCCCTGCGCTCGCGCTTCACGCTGCAGACGCGCCTCGACTATTACGACCACCCGACGCTCGAGGGCATCGTCCGCCGCAGCTGTGGCCTGCTGAAGGTCGCGATCGACGACGGCGGCGCCCGCGAGATCGCCACGCGCGCCCGCGGCACCCCGCGCGTCGCGAACAATCTGATCAACTTTGTCCGCGACTACGCGCAGGAGCGCGCCAAGGGCCGCATCACCCAGCCCGTCGCCGCCGCCGCACTGGAGCTGCTGGAAATTGACGCCGCCGGGCTCGACGAGATGGACAAGCGCATGCTGCGCGTCATGGCCGAGAACTACGGCGGCAAGCCCGTCGGCCTCGGCACCATCGCCGTCGCCGTGGGCGAGGAGGCCGAGACGCTCGAGGAAGTCCACGAACCCTTCCTGATCCAGGAGGGCTATCTCCAGCGCACCCCCCAGGGCCGTATCCTCACCCCCAAGGGCTACGCCGCCGTCGGCCTCAAGCCCCTCGGCGGCGAGCAACAGAACCTGCTTTGAGCGGGCTGGATTTACCACGAAGAGCACGAAGCACACGAAGACCAATCCCGCGGTGGATCGGAACTCTTCGTGCTCTTCGCGCTCTTCGTGGTGAAAAGAAAACCTACCGCCCAGCAGCTTCGGGTTGTGAACGCGGATCGGCGTCGAGTTCGTACCAGTTGATTCGCCGGGTCGCGAACATCACGATCGCCAGCATCGCGAACAGCGCCGCCGCCCCTGCCACCAGCGCGTAGTCTTGTGACTTCAGCACGAAGTACAGGTAGCCATACGTCGCGGCCAACCCGCCGCCGATCGTGGCGGTGCGGGTGCCCGCCTGCAGAAAGGTCCACGAATACGCCGAGATCAGCAGCGTGCACGCCCCGGCCGCGACGGAGTAGGCCAGCCCGGTGGCCAGGAATTCCGAGAGCGCCAGGAAGCCAAGGAAGAACAGGCACAGCGCCGCCCCCACCATCGCGTACTGCAGTGGGTGGATTCGCAGCTGCGCCATGATCTCGAAGAGGAAGAACACCGTGAAGATCAGGACGAAGAACAGCACGCCGTACTTCTGCGCCCGCTCCGCCATGCTGTAGCCGTCCACCAGCTGCGCGAACTTCACGCCCACCGTCGTCGCACTGAGCCGGCTCATCATCTCATCGGTCTTCGTCATCCGGTCTCCCCATGCCGAGGCGAAGCCCCGGCTGAACGGCGAGATCTGCCACTCCGCCGTGAACCCGCCCGGGCCGACCTGTCGCGTCACCGGCAGGAATGAGCCGGTGAACGACGGGTCGGGCCAGCCCGAGCGGAGTTCAACCTTCGTGGTCTTGCCGACCGGAACGATTTCGAGTCGTTCGCTGCCCTGCACGCCCACGTCCACGGAAAATTCCAGCGTCGCTCCCGACGTCACGGACGGCACCTTCGCCGCCAAGGGCAGCGCTGCCGACCCGAGCCCGCTGGCCGTCTCGAAGTCCGCGCTCTGTCCTCCGGCCAGGCGCAGCGGACTCACCGTCCGCACGCCGTGCAGGTCCGACACTCCGAGCAACACCTCGGCCTTGGCCCAATAGATTTCATCGGCATCGATCCCGGCGGCCGCGAAATCAGGACGGAACTGCCCGGCCAGCTTGAGCGTCGTGCCATAGACCACGGTGTCGTAGATGCCGCGGTGCCGGAGTTCCGTGTCCACCGCACCGGACGCCTCGAGTTGCTCGGGCAGGAAGTAGGCGCGGGAGGTAGACAGCTCCGTCACGTCCACTGCCTGGACGCGCCCGTCGACGATGCGCGAGCGCTGCACCACCACGCGCTTCGCATACGGCACCATCAGGACCGGTCCCGTGATCACCTGCCGGCGGCCCCAGAGGCTTGCGATCTCCTCCTGCGCCTGACGCTGGTACTGCTGGCGCTCCCGGAGGACGCCGTAGGTCATCAGCAGCGGGATGTGCAGGAGCAGGATCAGGAAGCCGATGCCCCCGACCTTGAGGAACAGCAGCAAGCGACGGCGGGCCGGGGTGAGCAGGACAGGAGGCTGGGTGGTATTCACTTCCCCACCCTGCCGCGGCCGCATGAAACGCTGATGCGAGCCCGATGAAATCGGCGTGAAATCAGCCCGCCGCCGGCAGCCAGCAGGTCGCCCGCGCTCCGCCGCCCTCGCGATTCACCAGCGCGGCGTCGCCGCCGTGCAGGTGGGCGATCTCGCGCACCAGCGCGAGCCCGAGTCCCGTGCTCTTGAGATTAGTTCCGGGCCGCGGCAGCGAATAGAACCGCTCGAACACCCGGTTCAGCGCATACTCCGGGACCCCGGCGCCGCGGTCATCGACCGCGAAACGCACCCGCCCCTCGGCCTGCTCCACTGTCAGTTCCACTACCGCGCGAGCCGGCGAGAAATCCAGCGCGTTCCGCAGCAGGTTCACGAGCGCCTCGCGCCACAGCACGCGGTCGCCCCGGATCTTGGCGGAGACCGCGCTGAGTTTCAGTTCAACCAAGGCCGCCGCATACGCCGGCCGCACGACCTCGGCGGCTTCATTCGCAACCTCGGCGGCGTCAAACATCTCGGACCGGCCCAGTTCCTTGCGGGCCTCCAGCGAAGACAGCTCCAGCAGCCGGCTGATGCACTGCTGAATGCGCGCGGTCTCCCGTCGGATGTTCGCGAGAAAGCGGTCGCGCTGCTCCGCAGGCATGTCCTCCTGCATCAGCTCCGCTGCTCCCTGGATCGCCGCCAGCGGTGCCTTCACCTCGTGAGCGAGCGCCTGCGTGTAACGCTCCACGTGCTGGCGCCCCTCCAGCGCATCGCGCATCTGCTCAAAGGCTCGGGCCAGCGCAGCGATCTCCTCAGCGCGCGACCCAGGCGGCGCGGTCGCCGGTCGTCCATCGCGGACCGCCAGCGCATAGTCGGTCAGGCGCTCGAGTGCACGGGTCAGGCGCGCGGCAATCCACCATCCCGCCAGCAGCATCGCCCCGGCAATCACGAGCGCGACCGAGGCGAGCTTCACGCGCTCTGACCAGACTACCGCGTTCACGCTCCGGAACGACCGCGACAGAACCAATTTCGCGCCGGGTTCGTCCGCCAAGCGCACCGGAGCGACCGCCCGCACCTCCACCTCCGACAACGGCGCGCCGCCGTCCAGCAATCGATCGCCCGCTTGTCGGATGGTGGCGCGGCCTGAGTCAGAACCATACTCGTTGTCGCCGGCCACGGGCGGCTCGGGTGTGCCGAAGAGGACTTCGCCGTTCGCCGTCTCGAGGCGAATCGTGAAACTGGCCGGCGCGGCGAGCAATTGGTGCGCCTCAGCCTTGGTGCGCCCTTGCAGCGTGCCCGCGACGAGTGTGGCGCTGTCCTGCAGGCTCTGCCGGAGGCCGGTCACGTACCGCGGCCGCACTTCCGCCAGCATGAACCGCATCAAGACCGCCAGACCGACGGCCGAGGCCGCGACATAGGCGCCGTAGATGGCCGTCCGGATTTTCACGACTCTTCCCGCAGCGAATACCCGAGCCCGCGGTGGGTCGCGATCGGGTCGGAGTCCGGAGCGATCTCCCGCAGTTTCGCCCGGACGAGCTTCACATGGGCGTCCACCGTGCGGTCGAGGGCCGCGCCGGGATCATCCCACGCCGCCACCAGTAGTTGCTCGCGATTGAAGACGCGGCCGGGCGCCGCCAGCAGCGCGGAGAGTAGTCGGTACTCATTGCGCGTGAGCTCGAGGGCCTTGCCGCGGTAGCTGATGCGGCACCGCTCGCGGTCGTGATGCCACGGTCCCGTAGCGGCAGGCGCGGCTGCCGGACGCGGACCCGAACGCCGGAGCACAGCCCTCACACGGGCCGTCAGTTCGCGCGGACTGAAAGGCTTGGCCACATAGTCGTCGGCGCCGAGTTCGAGTCCCACCACCCGGTCGACTTCTCCGCTGCGGGCGGTGAGAAAAATGACGGGAAGCGGGCCGCGTCGCTGGAGTTCGCGGCACACGTCGAAACCGCTCATGTCCGGCAAACCCACGTCGAGGACGGCCAGCACCGGCGGTGTTTCCGGCCGGGCCGCCAAGGCCTCCCCACCCGTCGCGACCCATGTCACGGCAAACCCCTCGGTCTGCAGCGCGTAGATGAGCGTCTCGGCGATCGGCGCCTCGTCCTCGACCACGAGGATCGTCGGCTTCGCACTGGAGCTCATGGCACGGTTGTGACGTCCCGTCCGTCTCGGCGCAAGGTCCGCCATGGTTGGCGGTGCGGGTTGCGCCTAACGGGGGTCTGGGTGGAGCGGAGATCAGGATTTACCACGAAGCGCGCGAAGAGCACGAAGACCAATCCGGTTGGGGATCGGAACACTTCGCGTCCTTCGCGATCTTCGCGGTGAAAAACCACCCGGCCCGCGTTGGATCAGAGCTAGCCCTTGAGGGCGATTTCCTTGCCCTCTTCGGAGGAGCGGTAGATCGCCTTGAGGATGCCGATGACCTTGATGGTCTCGGTCCACGGCACGGGCGAGGGCTTGTTGTTCACGACGCAGTCCATGAACGCGGCGATTTCGCTCCAGTGCGGGTACGGGACGCTCTTCGGGTGGAGCAGCGAGCCCTGGGCGTGCACGCCGTTCGTGACGGTCGCGAACTCCGCGCTGGGCCACTTGATGCCGCCCTTCTTGCCGAAGATCTGGGCGAGCAGGTCCTCGTTCTCGACCTGGTGGCACATCCACGCGGCCTCGAGGATCAGCGTGGCGCCGTTGTCGAAGTGGACGAAGCCGGTGGCAAAATCCTCGACCGAATAGCGCTCACGGTCCCACTCGCCCCAGAGGTTGGGCATGTCGTGGCCCTTCGCGAAGACGGTCTTCGACGTGCCGGTCACGCGCACCGGCTTCGGGAAGCCCATCAGCCAGAGGCAGAGGTCGAGCGCATGGACGCCGATGTCCATGCAGGGGCCGCCGCCGGCGAGCTTCTTGTCGATAAACCCAGGGGACGGCGGGAGCCAGGCGCGCCGCACGGCGCGCACGCGGGCGTGATAGGCATCCCCGAGATTGCCGCCGTCGACCCACGCCTTGGCCGCGAGGCCGCCCTGCGTGAAGCGCTGGTGCTGGGCGGTCATGAGCTTGAGCTTCTTCTTGTCGGCCAGCGTGCCCATCGCGCGCACGTCGGCGGTGGAGACGGCGAGCGGCTTCTCGCACAGCACGTGGAGCCCGGCGTTGAGCGCGGCGAGCGCGGCCGGCGTGTGCACCATGTTTGGCGTGCAGATGTCGACCGCGTCGAGATCGAGCTTCAGGAGATCGCGGTAGTCGCTGAACGTCTGGGTCCCGCCCGCGAGCTCGGCCGCCTTGCGGACGGCGGCCTCCGACACATCGGCGATGCCGACGATTTCGGCCTCGGGCAGGTTCTTCCACCCGGGGATATGGCAGTTCTGGGCGATGCCGCCGGCACCGATAATGCCGACGCGGAATTTGCGGGATTTCATGGGGACGGGGATAACCAAGCGATGCGAACCCACCGCCCAGCGACAACCAAAAAGCCGCCGCCGGGAGCAGAACATTCAGCGCTCGCGCTGTGAGACGCGAGCGGCGGTCAGCTGTCAGCTCTCAGCCGTCAGCTTTGGCCAGCGACCAATCCGGGTAGCCGCAAGGAGGCGCATAGACGGAGCTTTCTTGGTAGTTGGTAGCTAGTAGCTGGTAGCTGGCAGAATGTAGCCAAGCCAGACTGGGGTTCTACATCCGCGTGCATTCGCGTGATCCGCGGAAAAATGAACCCAGAGCCCAAGTTCTCCGCGGATAGCGCGGATTGACGCGGATGAGGAGCCTCCAGCCTACAGCTTACCGCTTACCGCTGACACAGCTTATCGCTTCCCGCTAAATATCCCCCAGCTGCGGGCGCAGGACGATTTCCTCGACGACGGTGCGGCGGGAGAGGCGGTAGATGTCGACGATGCTCTTCGCGATGTCCTCGGCGGGCATCATTCGTGATTCGGGCACCCCGCTGCCGTCCCACGACGGGGTGGCGGTTGCGCCGGGGTGGACGCAGCAGACGCGGACGCCGTGGGTCTTGAGTTCGGCGCGCATGACCTTCGACAGGCCCGTCAGGCCGAACTTCGCGGCGCTGTAGCCCGCCCCACCTGGATACGCGATTTGTCCGGCGATCGAGCTGATGTTGAACACGTCGCCGCGGCCGCGCTTGGCCATCGCTGGAACGAACGCCTGCGACACCAGGAACGCACTGCGGAGGTTCGTCGCGATCATGCGATCGAAGTCCGCCAGACCAAATTTCAGGAACGGCGCGCCGGCGAACTTGCCGGCGTTGTTGACCAGCACGTCGACCGTGCCGAACCGCTTCGTCACAGCGGCAGCGAGCGCAGTCACCGCCGCCTCGTCCGTGACGTCGCACGGGAACACCGCCACCTTGGCTCCCAATTTCGCGCAGACCTTCGCCACCGCAGCCAGGCGCGCCTCGCTCCGCGCGACGAGCGCGAGCTTCACGCCGCGAACCTCCACGGCAAACGCCTTGGCGATCGCTGCGCCGATTCCCTGCGAGGCCCCCGTGATCAGCACGACTGGTTTCATGTTAGGTGGTGATTGGGACACTTCTTGCCCGGGCTGCGGTTCAAGCGCGAGCCTGTCCTGTTCCCGAGCGAATTCTCACCACGAAGAACGCGAAGACCACGAAGAGGTCGGACCAGCCTGACGCTTCGTGCTGTTCGTGCCCTTGGTGGCGAGACAAACTCAGCACAGCAGCGAGCCGAAGTTCATGAAGTCGGCGCTGAAGCCGCCGGCGATGCCCTTGCAGATCACGCTCACGGCGTCGTGGGAATGCAGCGACTCGAGGTGCGAGCAGGCGATCTGGAAGTCCTTGATGCGCTTGTCGGCATCGAATTCGCGGTACAGCAGCCGCGCCGCGTCCTCGACGAACTTGAGGTGCGCGCCGTTGAGCTCGGCGAACGCCTGCTCGTCCTCGCGCTTCACCATCACCTGCGTCTCGGTCTGCAACGCCCGCAGGCAGTGCGCCTGCACGTCCTCGATCCAGATTTTCTTGCCCTCGGCTTCCTCGATCGTGATCCGCGCCTTGCTGCGCTGGGAGTGCGGGACGCCATACGTGCCGCGACGGTCGCGGGCGTGCTCCGTCAGCTCCGCGGAACACGGGCAGGCCGACGAGTACACGAAGTCGAAATGGATAAACCGCCTGTAGACGCCGTCGCGGGTCATCACGCCCTCGAACGCCACCTCGTAGTACTGCCAGCCCTCGAGCCCGCTGCGCAGGCTGGGCCGGAGCATCGGGTACGAGAACGCGACCTTCAGCCGCGCGGCCTTGCTGTCGACGCGCCGCAGGTAGGACTTGAGGATGCGGCCCATCCACTCGGCGGTCATGGAGCCGTGCTTGTGCTCGTAGAACGAGCGCATGATGCGGCTCATGTTGATGCCCTTGAGCTCGGCCTCGAGGGAAACGGTGCCGGTGACGCTGCTCTCGAGCGTGAGCGTGCGGCCCTCCTTGGTGCGGTACTTGAGCGGGAGCCGGAAATTGTGGATGCCGACCTGCTGGATCGGCACGTTGGCGCCCTGGATGGCGTCGTGCGCGGCCTCCATCATGTCGGGCAGCGTCGCGCGGTAGGCCGGCGGGGCGCGGAACTTCGCGTCGTAGCCGCGCTTGATGCGCGGGGGCGTGCCATCCGCGGAGCGGTGGAGATACATCGGCTTTTTCTTCATGTCGTTTTTGGTGCGTGGCGCGGGGCCAGGCGGTTGGGACGATAACCGTTGTCCCGCAGGCGCGGGACTCGCGTGGTCAAAGTTGATCAGGCATCCGGACCGAAATACTCGGCGTAGTTGCGCGGGGTCTCGTAGAGCCGCACGCGGTACAGCGAGCCCGCGGTGATGAGGGGCGCGATTTCGTTCCAGAAAGCGATGACGAGGTTCTCCGTCGACGGGTTGATCCCCCGCAGGAACGGCACCTCCTCGTTGAGATTGCGGTGATCGCAAGGGTCGATGATGGCGCGCTGGAGGATCCGCTTCAGCTCGCCGAGGTCCATGACGTAGCCGGTCTCGGGATCCGGCTGGCCGCGGAGAGTGACCTCGAGGACGTAATTGTGCCCGTGCCAGTGCGGGTTGGTGCAAAGCCCGTATTTCGCCTCGTTCCACTTCTGGCTCTTGGCCGGATTGTAGAGCCGGTGGGCCGAGTTGAAATGCACCTGCCGCGTGATGTACACGGTGCCGGTGAGCACGCGCGGGGCGCGGCGGGCGGAAGTGCGGCGGCGGGTTGGCATGGAGGAACCAAGGGAAGCCAACGGCGGAGCGGCGTCAACTCGGGTGGAAGATAAATGGGACCCGGCGCATGTTTGTTGAGGCAGAACGCTCAACGCTCAACGTTTGACGCTCAACGCTCAGGGTCGGGCCGAATGGGACAGCATCCCTCTAATAATGGAGCTGGAATCGACTTCGACGTTAAGCGTTGAACGTCGAACGTTGAATGTTCCCCCAAGGTCCCGCTCTGGGTCCGTCCCCATGCCGAAACAATTTGTGTCATCTTCCTCGCTTCGCCTGACTGGACCGCTGCCCCATGAACATCCGCAAGGCCTTGATCACCGCGGCGAATGCCCGCCAGCGCCAGCTGCCTCTCCAAGTCCTGATCGGTCCCGACGGCGAGGCCAAGTCCGCCCTCCGCCTGCTGCTCGAGGAGGCCGCCAGCGGCGGGGTCGAGGAGTTCTGCGTCGTCATCTGCCCGGGCGACGAGGCCGCCTACGCCGAGGCCTGTGGTCCGTTGCGGCCGCGCGTCCGCTTTGCAGTCCAAGCCGAGCCCCGCGGTTACGGTCATGCCGTGCTCTGCGGCCGCGAGTTCTGTGGCAACGAGCCGTTCCTTCATCTGGTCGGCGACCATCTCGCGGTCTCGACCGGCACCAAGAGCTGTGCGCGGCAGCTGATCGACATCGCCGTCGCGGAGAACTCGCCGGTCTCGGCCGTCCAGCCCACGCGCGAGAACCTGCTCACGTCCTTCGGCGCCGTCGGCGGCAAGCTCGTCGGCCGCGACCTCCCGCTGTATCAGATCGAGGCCGTGCTTGAGAAGCCGACCCCGACCGTCGCGGAGCAGGAGCTCCTCGTGCCAGGCCTTCGCGCCGGATTCTTCCTCTGCTTCTTCGGCATGCACGTGCTCGACGGCGACATCTTCGAGCTCCTCGCCCGCCAGATGGCTGCCCAGCCCGACGGCCGGATCAGCCTCTCCCCCGCCCTGCACGCGCTCGCGGCGCAGCGGCGCTACCTCGCTTTCTCGGTCGCCGGCCAGCGCTACGACATCGGCGCGACCTACGGCCTGCTCTTCGCCCAGCTCGCCCTCGCCCTTGCCGGCAAGGACCGCGACGCACTGCTTACGCAACTCGTCGAGCTGCTGGCGCAGCGGCCGAAGGAAGCGCGGGACGCGCTTCGTTGATAGTTGAGCGTTGAAAGGTGAAAGCCGATCCACCCTGACCGCCCGCCAATGCCGACCAAGTCTTTCAACTCTCAGCTTTCAACTTTCAACGGCGCATCAGCGCCACGCCTGACCGACATCATCGCGGGTGATGCGGCGCTGCGCGACCAAGCGGTCGACCAGTGGTGCACGGGGAAGTCGCTGGCCGAACTGCTGGCGGCCGCGGCCGAGCTCGAGGCTTACCGGCGGAAGGAGACGAATCTCTACCAGCGGGTGCGCGCGCTGTTTTTCCTGAGCGCACTGCACCGGTATCACCTGCCGGCGCGGGCGGAACTGCCCCGCTCGGGGCGGGTTCCGCATGCGGGTTTCGAGCAGCTGCTCGAGCGCCGGTTCGAGGAGGCGATCGCGGAATTCAATCGCGCGGTGGCCGCCCAGGGTCCCAGTGAGACGCTTTCCAGCGCCCTCGCGGCCGCGTACCAGGCGCTGGCGTTCCAGACCCTCGCGGACCAGGTGAGGCGCACGGTACGCTCCACCCGCGGGAACGCGTGGATGTTCCGGCTTGGCCATCCGCTCGACCAGCCGCTGCGGGTGCGGCCGGAGCTGTTGGCACGGGCCGACGCCAACGCACCCTACCCGATCCTGCGCGAGACGACGCCGGTGCGCATGGACCTGACGCACTGCGGCTGGAGCGACATTTTCTTCCTCGGGATGGATTTCCCGGAGGGCGCGCGGGTGCTCAATGTCTCGATCGATCTTGGCGTGCATGGCCGCGACGCCCAGCCGCGTCCCCCGGTAGAGGCCTACTTCCGAGTCATTGACGAGCCGGTGATCCGCCTCGCGAGCGTGGATCTCGGCGCCGAGGCGCGGATCGAGTCGGTCGAAGAAGTCTTCGATTTTGGCCGGGACTACCTCGGCCTGCTGAAGGCGGCGGTGATCGCTGCGGGCCTTGTGCCGCCGGGCATCGAGCGCTCGGGCACGAGCCTCGCGGACCTGCTGGCCCGTTGCTTCGGGCCGGGCCGCGGCTTCGAACTCGTCAGCAACGTCAATCGGATCCCCAAGGGCTCTCGCCTCGCGGTGTCGACCAACCTGCTTGGCGCGCTGATCGCGGCCTGCATGCGCGCGACGCGCCAGATCGCGTCGCTCACCGGTCCGATGCAGGAAGGCGAGCGGCGGATCGTCGCGGCCCGCGCGATCCTCGGCGAATGGCTCGGCGGATCCGGCGGCGGCTGGCAGGATTCCGGCGGTCTCTGGCCGGGGCTCAAGCTGATCCAGGGCGTGCCGGCGCAGCCAGGTGATGCCGAGCATGGGATCAGCCGCGGCTGTCTGCTGCCGTCGCACACGCTGCTGGGCGCGGACCGCGTGCCGCCCGAGGCCCGTGCGCGGCTGGAGGCGTCGCTCGTGCTCGTTCACGGCGGCATGGCGCAGAATGTCGGCCCGATCCTCGAGATGGTGACCGAGAAGTACCTGCTGCGCGGCTCCGCCGAGTGGCAGGCGCGCAAGCAGGCCATTGCGACGCTCGATCGGATTCTCGAGCTCCTCAGCCGTGGCGACATCCGGGCCTTGGGCGCGGCGCTCACCGAGAATTTCACCGGCCCGCTGCAGACAATCATCCCGTGGGTCACGAACGCCTACACCGAGCGCCTGATTGCCGAGACGCGCCGCGAGTTCGGCGCCGACTTCTGGGGCTTCTGGATGCTCGGCGGCATGTCGGGCGGCGGCATGGGTTTCATCTTCGCGCCCGAGCGCCGCGCCGCGGCCCAGGCCCGCCTGCAGGAAATCATGCTGGCCGCCAAGCGCGACCTGCAGACCGCCCTGCCTTTCGCGATGGACCCGGTGGTCTACGATTTCGCCGTCAACGAGCACGGCTCGGTTGCCACGCTGCTGACTGATCACGCGGCGCTGCTGCCGGTCGGTTATTACCGTCATGCCCTGCCGGCGCTGTTGCGTCGCGAGGCCCGCGACCTCTCGCCGCGCGAGCGTACCGACCTGCAGCAGTTCACGCGGGCGGCCCGCCATGAGCCCGAGTTCGCCGCGACTCTGCCGGCGCTGCTCGACCAGCTGCTGCCCACCGCCGCGTCGGACCAGGCGGCGGCGCGCGAACTCGACTCGCTGCTGGCGGCCAACGGCTTTGATCGCACCCAGCACGAGCAGATCCGCGCCGACCTGCGCGCGGGCCGCATCGGACTCGCGAGCAACCGCCTGCCGGCGACGACGCGGGTGGAGGACGTGCGCGACGGGGACGTCACGCCGCTGGTGGCGGACCGGGCCGACTATCGCCGGGCCGGCGAGGAAGCCCTGCGGCGCGGCGAGGTGGCGGTCGTCACCTACGCCGCGGGCGTGGGCAGCCGCTGGACGCAGGGGGCGGGCGTGGTGAAGGGCCTGCATCCCTTCGCCCGGTTTGGCGGACGGCATCGCAATTTCATCGAGGTGCACCTGGCCAAGACCCGGCGGGCGGCGCAGCAGGCTGGGACGGCGATCCCGCACGTGTTCACGACGAGCTACCTCACCCACGATCCGATCGCGCGGTTCCTGGCCCGGGACCATCCCCACGTGTACGTCTCATCCGGCCGCTCGATCGGCCTGCGGATGGTGCCAACGGTGCGGGACCTGCATTTCGCGTGGGAGGAGACCGCCCAGCAGCGCCTCGACGAGCAGAAGGAGAAGATGCGGGAGAGCGTGCGCGCGGCGCTGGCGGGCTGGGCGCGGTCGGCCGGCGAGGCCAGCGACTACACGGACAACCTCCCGGGCCAGTGCCTGCATCCGGTGGGCCACTGGTTCGAGGTGCCGAATCTCCTGAAGAACGGCACCCTCGCCCGCCTGCTCGCCGACCGGCCGCAGCTCCGCACGCTGCTGGTTCACAACATCGACACCCTTGGCGCCACCGCCGATCCGGCCCACCTCGGCTGGTTCCGCGCGAGCGGCGCCACGCTGGGCTGGGAAGTGATCGCCCGGCGCATCGACGACCATGGCGGCGGCCTGGCGCGGATCGACGGCCGCGTGCGGTTGGTCGAGGGCCTGGCCCTCCCCGACGAACGCGACGAATTCAAGCTGTCGTATTACAACACGAACACCTGCTGGATCGACATTGACCGCCTGCTGGCGCTGTTCGGCCTGGGCCGCGCCGACCTCGCCGACGCGGAGCGGGCCTCCGACGCGGTGCGCGCGCTGGCGGCACGGATGCCGACGTACGTCACGCTCAAGGACGTGAAGAAACGCTGGGGTCAAGGGCAGGAGGACGTCTATCCCGTCGCGCAGTTCGAGAAACTCTGGCCCGACATGACGGCGCTGTCCGAGTGCCCGAGCGCCTTCGCCCTGGTCTCCCGCGCCCGCGGCCAGCAGCTGAAGGACCAGGCCCAGCTCGACGGCTGGCAGCGCGACGGTTCCGCCGCCGGCATCGCCGCCCTGTGCGACTGGGAGTAGAGCCGGACTTGCACAGGAGGGAACGGAGAGAACGGAGAAGGGGTAACGGCCAATCCGCGCTTCTCTTCACTCAGGGTTCCGGAGCGCGTTTGCGGGTTTGACGAAGCCTGGTTGTTGCTGCCTCTCCGTTTTCTCCGTTTCCTCCTGTGCAAATGCCTTGGGATCTGAACCTCGGATTTTCCGTTGCGCCGTCCGGTTCGCGGGGGCATGGAGGGCTGGAATGACCATGCGGTTTTGCATCCTCGGCAGCGGCAGCTCGGGCAACAGCGCCCTGCTGCAGACCGAGGGGGCACGGGTGCTGGTCGACGCGGGGTTCTCCGCCCGCAAGCTCGCCGGGCTCCTGGAGGCCGCCGGCACGTCACTCGGCCAAATCGATGCGGTGTTCCTGACGCATGAGCACGGGGACCACGCGGCGGCGATCGAGGGGTTGAAGAAATTTCCGCAGATCCGCGTGTTCGCCAACGCCGCGACGGCGCGGGCGGTGCAAGCCGGGCTGTCCCACCGTCCCGATTGGCAGATCTTCGAGACAGGCACCCGGTTCCTGTTCCGTGACCTGGAGATCCAGAGTTTCACCGTGCCGCACGACGCACAGGAGCCGGTGGGTTTCCGGTTCTCGTCAGGGCGCGAGGGCGATCTCTTCGCGCCGCGGCGTTCGCTGGCGTACCTCACGGACCTCGGCCACGCGCCGGCACACCTGCATGAGCACATCCGCGACTGCGAGGTGATCGTGGTGGAGGCGAACCACTGCCCTGACCTGCTCAAGGCCGACTCGAAACGCCCGTGGTCGACGAAGCAGCGCATCAGCGGCCGTCACGGTCACCTATCGAACGAAGGCGTGCGTGCGCTGCTCGGGGCGGTATCGAGCCCGCGCTGGCGCCGGATCTACCTCACGCACCTCTCGCGCGACTGCAACACGCCGGCCGCGGTGGAGCGGGCGCTGGCGGACATCCGCGCGAGCCTAGCCGCCTGCGAGTTCGCGATCGTCGGCGCCGGTGAAGGGACACCGTTCTACGATTTGGTCTGAATCCGGCTGTCAGCCATCAGCTTTCAGCTATCAGCCGGAGGTCAGAGGCCAGATCGAATCGGAGTTTGAGCTGACAGCTTACGGCTGATCGCTCCCAAGAAAGCGTCGGCGCTAGTGCGCCGGCGCTTTCTTGAGGCTCTTCCGGTGAGCGATCGACCACATCAGGATGCCGCCGAGGATGCCGAAGGGGACCTGGTAATAGAAGTAGTAGTCCCAGCCGTAGTGATCGAGCACCCAGCCGAGGCCCTTGATGGCCAGCGCGGCGCCGAAGTACTGGAAAGCGTCAATCACGCCGGAGGCGAACGCGGCCATCTTCCGTCCGCCGATGTCCATGGCGGCGGCCGGCCCGAGCAGCGAGTGCGTGGAGTTCACGGTGAACGCGATCAGGACGACCATGATGAGCGTCCAGTTGACCGAGGTGACCTGCGCCGCGAGGAACGTGATGGCGACCTGGAGGAAGTAGATGATCGCCGCGACCGGCGCGCGCCGCGCGTGGAAGAAGCGGTCCGAGATCCAGCCGGAGAGCAGCGACCCGGCCGAGGCCGCGATCGGGATCGCCAGGCCGAGCGACTGGAATTTCCAGCCCCGCGGGTCCAAGTGGTGCACGTCCTGAAACAGCCGGGGGAACCACTGGTCAATGCCCTGCCGCACCGCGCCGGTTGTGGCGTAGGCGACGGCCATGATCCAGACGATGGGATTGGTGACGATGTGCCGGAAGACCGTCCAGATCTCCGTGCGCACCTCGTGGTCGGCATGATCGGCCTCGCCGGGGAAGAGATTCTGGTAGCCGCACTCCTCCGGCGTATCCTTGACCACCAGCGCCAGCACGATGGCGACCAAGGTGGCGATGCCCGACGGAATCCAGAACAGCCAGCGCCAGTGCTGCGGCGGCACGTGCCACATGCCGAGAAACACAAACCCCGCGAGCAGGGCCGGCAGCAGCCAGTTCGCCACGCCGCGGCCGAGGTTGATCATGCAGCCGAAGATGCCGGCAAAGGTCCCGCGCTCCTTCTCGCTGAACCAGGCGCTGTTGATCTTGATGAAGCCGGGCGCGCCGAACGACTGCGCGTAGCCGTTGATGCCCCAGAGCAGGGCGAAGAGCCAGAGCTGGCCCCAGAACGAGGCCGCGCCAAACAGGAGGCTCATCGAGACCGTGCCGGTGGCGCCGATCAGCATCGCCCGCTTGCCACCGATGCGGTCGGTCAGCAGGCCATTGATAATCTGCCCGCAGCCGTAGGCGACGAACTGGCACGAGAGGATCGTGCTGATGTCGCCCTTGGAGAAGCTGAACTCGTCCGCGATCGATTTGTTGGCGTACGCGAAATTGTACCGGCACAGGTAATAGCTCGTGTACATCAGGCCGACGACGGCCCAGTTCAGGCCGCGGCGCTGACGAAATCCGGGCGGGTGACGCGGCAAATCCGCAGTCCCCGGCGATGCTTCGACGTTTCCCATGAGCGCACGGATTTATCCGAATCCATCGCCGATGCACTAACAATTCACCCACTTGTAACCTGCCGCACTCTCATGCGTCCGCCGCAGGTGGCCCACGGAACGCACGGAATACACGGAATCGTACCTCAAGCAATTGCTCGGGCCGACCAACATCTGCTTCTGCGTGTTCCGTGTGTTCCGTGGGCCCCACTCCCCGCGCTCAGGCCTGCGCGTTGCCCTTTTCGTGCTCGGCGATGTACTTTCTCGTGGCGGCGGGCAGTTCGTTCCAGATGCGGTACGCGACGAAGACGCCCGCCAGCGCGAACGGCATCAGGAAAATCGGCCACCATTGCCAGCTGTGGCCGGACCACTTGGTCCCGGTCAAATAGCCGACACACACGGATTGAATGCCCGAGCCAAGGTAGACGCAGCCGTCAATCAGGCCGGAGCAGGTGGCCGCAGCCTTGCGTCCGCCGAAGTCGGCCGCGGCGGTCCCCGACATCAGGGAATGCACGCCGGTCACCGCCGCGACAATCAGCAGCGCCGAGATGCCCACGAGGTAGGGCAACTTGAACAGGTTCATCGCCATGACGGAGACCATCATGAGCATGAACGCGCAAAAGATGGCGGCCGGCGGGCCGCGCCGCGACTGAAAGAACCGATCCGAGATCAATCCGCCCGCGAATCCGCCGACGATCCCGAAGAGGCACAGCAACAGGCCCCAGTTGCGCACGATGTCCTCGGCGCCACGCTGCGGCACCTGACTCGCAAAGACCGTGTACCACTGCATGATGCCGTTGCGCAGGACTCCCGCGGTGAGGGACACCCCGCCCAATAGCAGCATGATCGGGTTGAAGATCACCTTCTTCAGCAGGTCCCACATCGAGTACTGCTCGTGCATGTGACCGGTGGAGGCATCGTGCACGTCAAGGTGCGGGAAACCCGCGTCCTCAGGCGTCTCCTCGATGAGCCAGCCGTCCAGCAACGCCCAGATGACCATGATTGCCGCCGGGACGAAGAACACCGCCCACGTCGCATCCAGCGTCGCCCCGCCCGGAACGAAAAGCCACCGCAGCACACCGGCCACGAAACTGTCGGCGCCGGCGTGCGCCTTGGTGACGTCCACGATCGCCTGGCCCCACTCGAAGGCAAAATAGACGCCGAAAGAGATCAGCGTGCCGAAGATCGCCCCGAACACCCCGCGCTCGCGGACGTGGAACCAGTTCGCCTTGACCTTGATGATCGAGACCGCGCCGTAGCTCTGGAAATACATGTTCAGCGCGTAAATCACGACGAACGGCCAGAACAACGGGATCCTCGTCCGGCCGGTCAGCACCAGCCAGGTGATCACGCCGAGCACGAGGTTGGCGAGGGCCGAGCCCAGGGCGGAAATGATGATGCCTTTCTTGCCGCCGATGCGGTCAACCAAGGGTCCGTTGATGATGAACGAGACCGCATAGGTGACGGTCCCCGCGAAGAACACCCACCCGAAATCCTCGTTCCCCATCAGCGAACCGAACGCGTTCTTTGCCACCGTGAGGTTGTAGCGCCCCATGTAGAGGAACGCATACGTCATCCCCAGCGGGAACCAGTTGATGAACCGCCGGCTCAGGAACCACGGCCCGTGCCGGAGCGGGTTGTTGTAGAAATACAGCAGGATGACGATCAGGAGGCAGAGGGCGACGATGCCAAGGGACATATGCGGTCGGTGGGGGTGGTGGAAAAGGCTTGGTCAGAACCGTGGCGGCAGCGATCCGGCAGACCCTCCACTTTCTGAGAGGAAGCGGACCCCGGCGCACGGAAAATTTGCCTGGGACGCGAAAAATTCACCCAAATGTCACCCGGGCAGCCAGGCGGCGAGGTATCCGGTCGCCACGCTTGCGGCGTTGGCCTGTTTCTAGCATGACGGGAACCCGCATGAGCGCTTCCTTCCGCCGCACCCGGATCATTTTTACCCTCGGTCCCGCCACCGAGAGCGAGGAGATGCTGGAGAAGATGATCCGCGCCGGGGCCGACATCATCCGGCTCAACATGGCGCACGCGAAGCACGACTGGACCCGCACGGTCATCCGCCGCATCCGCGCCGTCAGCGAACGGGTTGGACGCGAGGTCGCCATCCTCATGGACATCAAGGGCCCGGAGATCCGGACCGGCGATGTCGCCGCCCCGATCGAGCTGAAGGTCGGCGAGATCTTCGACTTCACCGTCAAGCCGGGCGCAGGCGGCGGTGCCGGCGGCGAGGAGATCCGCTCGGTCGACGTCAACTATCAGAACCTCGTCAACGACATCCAGGTCGGCGACACCGTCCTCGTCGACAACGGTCTCCTGCGTCTCGAGGTCCTGGAAAAAAACGACGCCCGCATCCGCTGCCGGGTGCTGATCCCCGGCTCCCTCGCCTCGCGTCGCCACATCAACCTGCCCGGCGTGAAGGTGAACTTGCCGTCGTTCACCGAGAAGGACCGCGCCGACACCACGGTGGGCCTCGAGGAGGGCATCGACTTTGTTGCCCTGTCGTTCGTCCGCGAGGCGGCCGACATCGAGCTGCTGCGCGCCTTCCTGCGCGAACGGAAGTCCAAGGTCCGGATCATCGCCAAGATCGAGGACCAGTCCGCCATTGTGCACCTCGACGAGATCGTGCGGTGCTGCGACGGCCTGATGGTCGCCCGCGGCGATCTCGGCATCGAGTGCCCGTTCGAGGACTTGCCGGTCATCCAGCGCCGCGCGGTCCGCACCTGCCTCGCGCAGGGCCGGCCGGTGATCGTCGCGACGCACATGCTCGAGTCGATGATCACCCAGCCCGTGCCGACCCGCGCGGAGATCACTGACGTCGCCAACGCCGTCTACGAACTCGCCGACTGCGTCATGCTGTCCGGCGAAACCACCGTTGGAAAATACCCGGTCGAGTGCGTGCAGATGCTCGACAAGATTTCGCGGCGCATCGAGTCCGAGACCGACAACACTGGACGGGAACCGTCGGTCTTCACCGGTGAGCGCATGAAGGTGCTCCACTCGGCCGTGGTCCTTGCGAACGAGATCCCCTACTCGAAGATTCTCACCTTCACGCGTCACGGCTTCATGGCCCACGGCCTGGCGGCACTGCGCCCGGTGAGCGCGCCGATCCTCGCGGTCACGCCCAGCATCGATCTGCTCCGGCAGCTGCGCCTGCTGCGCGCGGTCGAGCCCTACCTGATGCCCTTCGCGACCGAGCCCGACGCCACGATCGAGAACGCGATCGCCCTTTTGCGCCGCGCCAAGCGGATCGCCCCCGGCGACAAACTCATCATCGCCTCGGACATCCTCTCGCAGGACCGGCTCGTGGACAGCGTCCAGCTCCGGACGATTACCTGACCTGAACCGAGCGCAGCTCGGTTCAGGCAGAAGATGGGAGATCGGAACTGGGAGGTTGGAGATGGGAGATTGGAGATGGGAGGTGGAATACCACCAGAGTGCCGTCGCCCGGCCTCAGCGCACCGCTTCCCTCATGCTGTCATCCTGAGCGCAGCGAAGGACCCAGTGAGACGAGGCAAGTCCTTCGGCGGAATCCAACTGGATCCTTCGCTGCGCTCAGGATGACATGGGGCGGGCTGGGATCGTCCGGGCGGGCCCTCGGCAATCCGGTCGGCAGCCCATCCGGCCCGACGCCGACCTAACTCAGATCCCGCCCCGGCCTTCCATCTCCCAGCTCCCGCCTTCGATCTCCCCGCCCCTGTCTTCCATCTTCCATCTCCGATCTTCCATCTCCAAGAAAACGGTAAACGCCCGCTGCGCGTTTACCGTTTTCTTACTGTTACATTGTTGCCCCCGAGGCGTCTTTTCGGGAGACAAACCCCGCCGCCCCCCACTCCGTGGCATGAACACACTCCTCAGGAGTCTCCTCTTGCTTGCCTGCGTCTGCAGCGCCGCTTTCGGCGCCGGCGAACCAGGCCTGGTCAATCTCTCCACCCGCGCCCAAGTCGGCACCGGCGAGAACATCCTAATTTCCGGGTTCGTCATCGGACCCGGCTCGAACAAGTCGGTGCTCGTCCGCGGCATCGGCCCGGCGCTCACGACCTACGGCGTGGCGGGTGCACTGGCCGATCCGGTGCTGCGTCTGTACGGCCCGACCAGCAACTCGATCCCGCTCGCCACCAACTCTGCCTGGCGGCTCAGCGACGCCTCGATCTTCACCAGCGTCGGCGCCTTTGCGCTCACGCCCGGCTCAAAGGATACCGCCATCTCGATGACGCTCGCCCCGGGCGTCTACTCGGCCCAGGTCGCCAGCGCCAGCGGCGCCACCGGCATCGCCAACATCGAAATCTACGAGGTCGGCACCACCACCGCGAAGCTCATCAACCTCTCGACGCGCGCGCTGGTCGGCACCGGCGCCGGCGTGACGCTGCCGGGCTTCGTCATTTCCGATGGCGCCGGCACCCGTCGCCTGCTCGTGCGCGTCTCCGGCCCGGCCCTCGCCGCCTACGGCGTCAGCGGCACGCTCGCGAATCCCACCCTCAAGGTCACGAACGCCGCCAACACCGTCACGTTCGCCGAGAACGACGACTGGGGCACGCCCATCGGGCCCAACGCCGTGTCCGGCAGCACGCTCGCCGCCTCGTTCGCCCAGGCCGGCGCCCAGCCGTTCAACGACCCCGCCAGCAAGGACGCCGCCATCCTCGCCGACTTCACGCCGGGCAGCTACGCCATCCAGGTCAGCGGCGTCGGCAACACCACCGGCGTCGCCCTCGTCGAGGTCTACGATGTCACGCCGTCCGGGCCCGCCACCGTCACCATCGCCGCCACCGACCCCACCGCCGACAAGTCCGGCGCCAACCCGGGCGAGTTCACCGTCACCCGCGTCGGCGACCTCCTCACCCCGCTCACCGTCACCTACACCGTGGGCGGCACCGCCGTGAACGGGCTCGACTACTATCCGCTTTATCCCGCAACGGTCACGATCCCCAGCGGCGCCGCGTCCGCCACGGTCCCCATCACTCCCAACCCCGACCTGCTGAGCGGCGCGACCTCCATGGTCACGCTCACCGTGGTGCCCGGCAACGGTTACGTGCCCGGGTCGCAGAACGCGGCGACGGTCACGATCTCGCCCGCGGCCTCGACGCTTTACGTGGCCAATCTCCGCCCGCGCTCCAACGCCACCACGTCCACCGCCTCGGGCACCGCGACGATCCTCCTGAACGCCGCCGGCACCGTCGCCCAGGTCAGCGTGTCGTTCTCCAATCTCACCTCAGCCGAGGTGGTGGCGCATCTCCAGATGGGCGCCACGGGTGACTACGTCTTCAATCTTCCCCCGGGCCAGGTCGCCTCGGTCTACTGGAACCTCGCGCCGGTCGGCCAGTACTCGGTGGCCGACCTCGTGAACGCGATCAAGTCCGGCAACATCTACGTCGGCATCGACACCGCCAACTACCCGACCGGCGAGCTCAGCGGCACCTTCGTCCAGGCCAGCGGCTCCCGGGCCTTCACGGCGCCGGACGCCCCGCCCGCGCTGCCGACCGGCGCACCCGGCCAGGCCGGCGCCGCGCGGTTCCTCGCGCAGGCCACGTTCGGGCCGACGCAGGCCGAGGTGGACGCGCTCGCCACCAGCAGCTACAGCGCGTGGCTCACGACCCAGATGGCGCTGCCGTTCACCTCGCACCGCGCCGCGGCGCTGGCGGATCTCGCCGCGTACGGCGGCAACACCGACGGCACGATGAACGCCGCCAACCGTCAGGCGGCGTGGTTCAAGACCGTGCTCACCGCGCCCGACCAGCTGCGGCAGCGCGTCGCCTTCGCACTCAGCGAGCTCTTCGTCGTGTCCGACGTCTCGATCGCCCAGCCCGAGGGCCTCGCCAACTACTACGATCTCCTCGGCAACGACGCGTTCGGCAACTTCCGCACGCTCCTGGAGGATGTCACCCTCAGCCCGATCATGGGCAACTACCTCAGCTCGCTGCGCAACGCCAAGGCGACGGCGACGACGAGCCC
Source organism: uncultured Opitutaceae bacterium (assembly GCA_964471615.1). Taxonomy (GTDB): domain Bacteria; phylum Verrucomicrobiota; class Verrucomicrobiia; order Opitutales; family Opitutaceae; genus Opi-474. The sequence goes on along the minus strand of CAYYGV010000006.1, from coordinate 1,040 downwards.
GGACGAGAACTACGCCCGCGAGGTCATGCAGCTCTTCACGATCGGCCTCAACCAGCTCCAGCCCGACGGCACCCTCAAGCTCGATAACACCGGCCTGCCCATCCCGACCTACGACCAGACCACGATCACCGAGATGGCCAAGGTCTTCACCGGCTGGGCGTACCCGTCGACCAACGCCAACGCCTTCCGCAGCGCCGCGGCGAACTACTTCGCGCCGATGCAGCTGTTCCCCGCCTTCCACGACACCACCGCGAAGTACATCGTGAACGGCGTGGTGCTGCCGGCCAACCAGAGCGGCACGACGGATCTCGCGCAGACGCTCGACGCGCTGTTCAACCACCCGAACACCGGACCGTTCGTTGCGCGCCAGCTGATCCAGCGGCTGGTCACGAGCAACCCGAGCCCGGGCTATGTCTACCGCGTCGCACAGGTGTTCGCGAACGACGGCACCGGCACCCGCGGCAACCTCGGCGCCGTGGTGCGCGCGATTCTCACCGACTACGAGGCGCGCTCGACGTCGATGCTGGGCAACGCCGGCTACGGCAAGCTCCGCGAGCCGCTGCTCCGCCTGACCAACATCCTCCGCTCCTTCGGCGCCTCCTCCACCGGCGGCCGCTACACCATCACGAATCCCGAGAGCTCCCTCGGCCAGGCGGCGCTGCGCTCGCCGACGGTCTTCAACTTCTTCCATCCCGACTACGTCCTGCCCGGCGCGCTCGCAACCAACGGCCTCGTGGCGCCCGAGTTCGAGATCACCAACGCCACCACGACGATCTCGGTGCCGAATTACCTGCGCGGGTTCATCTTCTTCAGCGCCTCCCCGACCGCGACGACGATCACGCTCAACCTGGCGGCCGAGCAGACGCTTGCCGCCACGCCGTCCGCCCAGGTCGACCACCTCAACGCGGTGCTGTGCGGCGGCAACCTGCCGACCGCGACGCGCGACCGCATCGTCACGGCGCTGAACGCCCTGCCCACGAGCACCACCACGCTCGAGCGGGCGCAGACCGCCATCCTCCTCGTCGCCACCTCGCCCGCCG
>CAYYGV010000005.1:0-73347 GCA_964471615.1 uncultured Opitutaceae bacterium | reverse complement strand
TCATCGACGAGCTCCACACCATCGTCGGCGCCGGCGCCGCCGAGGGCGCGATGGATGCCTCGAACATCTTCAAGCCCGCGCTCTCGCGCGGCGAGCTCCAGTGCGTCGGCGCGACCACCCTCAACGAGTACCGCAAGTACATCGAGAAGGACTCCGCGCTGGACCGCCGCTTCCAGTCCGTGAAGGTCGACGCCCCGTCCGTCGAGGACACGATCCTCATCCTCCGGGGCATCCGCGCCAAGTACGAGGACCACCACAAGGCCGTTTTCAGCGACAAGTCCCTCGAGGCCGCCGCCAAGCTGTCCGACCGCTACATCACCGGCCGCTTCCTGCCCGACAAGGCCATCGACGTGATGGACGAGGCCGGCTCGCGCGCCCGCATCGGCGCCCTCAGCCGCCCGCCCGAGGTCGAGAACATGACCAAGGAGATCGAGGCCGTCTGCGCCCTCAAGGAGAAGGCCATCGCCGAGCAGCATTTCGAGGAGGCCGCCAAGTTCCGCGACCAGGAGAAGCAGCTCCGCGCCAAGCAGGAGCAGGTCACCGAGGAGTGGAAGAAGGCCCGCGAGGAGAAGCGGATCGAGATCGACGAGAACCTGATGATGCAGGTGGTCGCCGACTGGACCGGCATCCCGCTCAACCGGATGGAGAAGAAGGAGAGCGAGAAGCTCCTCTCGATCGAGTCCGAGCTGCAGAAGGCCGTCATCGGCCAGGACGTCGCCTGCAGCGCGATCGCCCGCGCCCTCCGCCGCTCGCGCGCCGACCTCAAGGACCCGCGCCGCCCGATCGGCTCGTTCATGTTCGTCGGCCCCACCGGCGTCGGAAAGACGATGCTGGCGAAGCAGCTCGCCGCCCAGATGTTCGGCAACCAGGACGCGATCATCCAGATCGACATGTCCGAATACATGGAGAAGTTCGCCGTCTCCCGCCTCGTTGGCTCGCCCCCGGGCTACGTCGGCTATGACGAGGGCGGCCAGCTCACCGAGGCCGTCCGCCGCAAGCCCTACGCCGTCGTGCTCTTCGACGAGGTCGAGAAGGCCCATCCGGACGTCATCCAGATCCTCCTCCAGATCCTCGAGGACGGCCGGCTCACCGATTCGCTCGGCCGCTCGGTCGATTTCCGGAACACGATCATCATCATGACGAGCAACGTCGGCGCGCAGCTCCTGCAGCGCCAGACGTCGATGGGCTTCGCCGCCGCCGCGATGAACTTCAACGACGCCGAGAAGATGCGCGAGAAGGTGCTCGAGGAGGCCAAGCGGGTCTTCAAGCCCGAGTTCCTCAACCGCATCTCGGACATCGTCTTCTTCCGGCCGCTCGACAAGAACGACCTCGTGAAGATCGTCGAGCTCGAGACCGCCGGCTTCGCCAAGCGGATCGCCGAGCGCAAGATCACCCTCACGTTCACCGCTGACGCCAAGGCGCTGCTCATCGAGAAGGGCTACGACGAAAAGTACGGCGCCCGTCCGCTGCGCCGCGCCGTCGAGCACTATCTCGAGGACCCGCTCGCCGAGGCGCTCCTGCGCGGCGACGTCAAGGACGGCGAGCCTGTCGTAGTTGACCGCCAGGGCGACAAGCTCGTCTTCGAGCAGAAGACTCCCACCGCCGACACCGGCGTGGCGCCATAAAGCAAGGCGACCACCCGTCGCCTCCGAAAGCCCCGGCCCCGACGCAAACGGACCGGGGCTTTTTGCTGCCCGGATTGCCCGCTCGCTGCCCGCGTTTCCGCCTTCCCCTCAACTTTCAACCTTCAACGTTCAACCCCGCCTCAGCCCGCGCCACCGTCAGGAACGCCGCCAGCGCCGCGTCAGGCTTGGGCTCGCGCCGCCAGCCGATCACCAGCCGGCTCTCCGGCGCCGGACCGTCGAGCGGGCGGAAGATCACCTCGGGTGGCAGGTGCTGGGCCTCTGAGGGAGTCATGAGCGTGGCGCCGAGGCCGGCACGGACCAGGCCGACGCCGTTCGCCCGGGGCCAGACTTCGTCCGCGATGCGCGGGGTCACGCCGGCGCGGGCGAAGGCCGCAAGGATGCGGTCGTAGAATCCGGAATTGTGGGTCCGGGGAAACAGCACGAACGGCGTCGCCGCCAGGTCCCGCAGTCGCAGCCGGGGCCTGGCCGCGAGCGGGTGGCTGGCCGGGAGCAGCACGCCGTTGCGCTCCCGCAGGAGCAGCCGGGTCTGGATCCCGGGGGTGGGGGCGTCGGGATGGAAGAAGCCGCAGGCCAGGTCGCCGCGCTGCAGGGCTGGCAGCTGGGTCGCTGTGGGCGACTCGTTGAGCTCGACGCGCACACCGGGATACCGCGCCGTGAATTCCCGCAGGATCGGGGGCAGCACCGTGGCCATCGCCAGCCCGGTGAACGCGATGCGAACGTGGCCGGCCTGGCCGGTCCCGAGCGCCCGCATCTCGGCCGGCACCGCGGCCAGCCCGCGCAACAGGGGTTCGATGCGCTCGAGCAGCCGCTGGCCCGCCGGCGTCAGGGCCGCGCCCCGGCGCGTCCGGTGCAGCAGGGCGACGCCCAGCGCCGCCTCCAGCTGCGCCACCGCCCGGCTCAGCGCCGGCTGGGCGATGGCCAGCGCCTCGGCGGCCTTCCGGAAATGCAGCTGCCGCGCCACCTCGCGGAAGTAAACCAGGTGGCGCAGCTCGAAGGGGAGTTGATACTCGCGCGGCATCACAGATACCCAACAAAGTATTTCCCGGCATGGCAACCCTCTGGTAGCATGCGCGGGTCACCATGGCCCAAACCCTTTTCCAGAAAGTCTGGGACGCCCACGCCGTGCGTACGCTGGCGAACGGGCAGACCCAGCTCCTCATCGGCACCCACCTGATCCACGAGGTCACCAGCCCGCAGGCGTTCGGCATGCTCCGCGACCTCGGCCTCCGGGTCGCGATGCCGCACCGTACCTTCGCGACCGTCGACCACATCGTGCCGACGGACCAGCGCACCGAGCCGTTCCGCGACCCGCTGGCTGACGCCATGATCAAGGAGCTGCGGCGGAACTGCCGGGAGCACGGGATCACATATTTCGACCTCGCCTCGGGACGGCAGGGCATCGTCCACATGGTGGGACCCGAGCAGGGCATCACGCAGCCCGGCACGACCGTCGCCTGCGGCGACTCCCACACGAGCACCCACGGCGCGTTTGGCGCGATTGCGCTTGGCATCGGCACGAGCCAGGTCCGCGACGTCCTCGCCACCCAGACGATCGCGCTGGGCCGGCTCAAGGTCCGCCGGATCAATGTCACCGGCCGTCTGCGGCCCGGCGTCTACGCCAAGGACGTGATCCTGCACCTCATCCGCACCCTCGGCGTGAATGGCGGCACCGGCTACGCCTACGAGTACGGCGGCGAGGTCTTCGACCGCTTCTCGATGGAGGAGCGCATGACCGTCTGCAACATGTCGATCGAGGGCGGAGCGCGCGTCGGCTATGTGAATCCCGACGAGACCACCTTCAGCTACCTCAAGGGCCGGCCCTACGCACCCAAGGGCGCGGCGTGGGACGAGGCCGTGACGCGCTGGCGCGCCGTCGCCAGCGATCCGGGCTGCACCTACGACGATGTCGCCACGATCCGGGGCGAGGATATCGCCCCGACGGTGACCTGGGGCATCAATCCCGGCCAGGCCATCTCGGTTGTCGAGTCCGTGCCCGATCCCGCCGCCGCCACCGCGGATGAAAAGGCGAGCATCGAGGAGGCGCTGGCCTACATGAAGCTCAAGGCCGGCGCCCCGATCCGGGGCACGCGGATCGACGTCGCGTTCCTCGGCAGCTGCACCAATGCGCGGCTCTCCGACTTCAAGGAGGTGGCCAAGTATCTCCCGGGACGGAAGGTCGCGCCGGGCGTGAAGGCGATCGCGGTGCCGGGCTCGCAGCTCGTGAGCCAGATCTGCGCCGAGCTCGGGATCGACCGCGTGTTCCGCGAGGCCGGCTTCGAGTGGCGCGAGGCCGGCTGCTCGATGTGCCTCGCGATGAACCCCGACAAGCTCGTGGGCGACCAGCTCTGCGCGAGTTCCTCCAACCGCAATTTCAAGGGCCGCCAGGGCAGTCCGACCGGCCGCACCCTGCTCATGAGCCCCCTCATGGTGGCCGCCGCCGCCGTCACCGGCTCCGTCGCCGACGCCCGCGAGGTCTTCGGCGTGAAGAGCTGACCCCTCGATTCAATCTCGAATTCCGAATCTCGAATTTCGAATTTCCCTCCGCCTTCCCCTTTTACAGACCATGCCTCTCGCCAAAATCACCACCATCACCGGCCGCGCCGTGCCCGTGCTGGGTAACGACATCGACACCGACCGGATCATTCCCGCCCGCTTCCTGAAGGCGGTGACCTTTGACGGTCTCGGCGCAGGTCTGTTTGCCGACGCCCGAAAGGCCGAGGCTGACGCGGGCCGGACGCATCCGCTGGACGATCCCCGGTTCAAGGGTGCGGCGGTGCTGTTGAGCGGCGCCAACTTCGGCTGCGGGAGCTCGCGCGAGCACGCGCCGCAGGCCATCCAGAAGTTCGGCCTCAAGGCGGTGATCGCGGAAGGCTATGCCGAGATCTTCTTCGGCAACTCCACGACCATCGGCCTGGCCTGCGTGAGCGCGAAACGGGAGGACATCGCCCGCATCGCTGCCGCGGTGCAGGCCGATCCCGCCGTGGAGATCACGGTCGACCTCGCGGCCGGCCGGATCCGGTTTGGCGGGCAGGAGGTGCCGATGACGATGCGGGAGTCGGCCCGGGATGCGCTGGTGCATGGGCGGTGGGACCCGATTGGGGAGCTGCTGGACGGCCGGGAGGCGGTGGCCGTCACGGCGGGCCGGCTGCCTTATCTGGCGGTCCCCTAAAAATAAGTTGAACTTTTTGGAGGGTTCCGGCGTCTCAATGGGGACTTTACCCATGTTTATAGCGATGATCGAGGTGTTCAAGGGCGCGGGCCTGCTGATTTACCCGCTCGGCCTTTGCTCCGCTGCGGCGGTGTTCATCATCTGTGAGCGCGCCTTCGCGCTGCGCCAGGCGGCCGTGATGCCGCACGACCTCGTGGACGCGGTCGTCGCCGGCAAGCCCCTGGTCGGCGGCAAGCACAGCGTGCTCGCCCGCATCGTCGACTTCGCCGAGGAGCACAAGCACGACGAGGACGCCGTGAAGGCGTTCACGCGGCTCGAGATCAACCGCATGGAGCGGGGCATCCCGTACCTCGACATCATTTACGCCGCCGCGCCGCTGATCGGCCTCACCGGCACCGTCACCGGCCTCCTGCAGGTGTTCTCGCAGATCGCCCCGGACACCGGCCTGCCGGACCCCGTGAACTTCACCAAGGGCGTGGCCCTCGCGCTGTCCGCGACCGTCATCGGCCTCTCCATCGCCATCCCGTCCCTCGTCGGCAGCGGCTACCTCCAGCGCAAGATCGAGAACTACGCCGCGCAGCTCGACGTGCTCCTCGAGCGCATCATCCAGCGCGGGCGGAAATGAGCGTGCTCTACCAGAAGCGCCGCAAGCGGCCCGAGATGAATCTCGTGCCGTTGATCGACGTGCTCGTGATGCTGATCTTCTTCGCGTTCGTCACGATGCAGTTCAAGTCGGCCGCGACCCTCAACATCACGCTCCCGAAGGTCGAGACCGCCGGCAAGAACGAGTTCAAGGGCACCGTCACCATCGGCATCGACAAGGACGGCGTCGTCTCCTTCAACGGCAAGAACGTCTCCGACGAGGCGCTCCTGCGCCTCCTTGAGGAGGTCCGCAACGTCGACAAGGACATCCCGGTCCTCATCAAGGCCGACGAGACCACGCAGCTGAAGAAGCTGACGTTCGTCATGGACGCCTGCCGCAAGACCGGCCTGAACAAGTTCAGCCTGCAGAGCCGGTGACGCGCTTCGCGCGTCAAGTGGCAGGGCTCAGGATCCAAGTATCAGGGTAGGGGGCGGCGGCGGCACGTTTGAATCGAGGCGAGTCCCGGCTGCGACCTTCAGGGCGCCGCTGACTTCCTGATACTTGCCCCCTGTTCCCTGTTACCTGCCCGTAGGCCGGCCTGCCGGCTTCCGGGCGTCGATTCTCCTCGCCCCGCGCTGCCCGCTGCTCGCTACTATGGCGCCATGAAGATCGTCATTACCGGCGCGACGCGCGGGCTCGGACGCGCTCTGGCGGAGGAGTACATCCGGCTTGGTCACACGGTTCTCGGCTGCGGCCGGGGCGGCGAAGCCATCTTCGATCTGCGGATGAAGTACGAGGCGCCGCACGATTTCTCGGTCGTGGATGTCGCGCAGGACAGCAAGGTCGCGCTGTGGGCCGCCAAGGTCCTCGAGGCCGGCAGCCCGCCCGATATCCTGATCAACAACGCCGGTCTCATGAACCGTCTTTCGCCGCTCTGGGAACAGGAGGATCGCGAGTTCACCAAGGTCGTCGACGTCAACGTGCGCGGCGTGGCCAACGTCATCCGCCACTTTGTGCCCGCCATGGTGCAGGCCGGCCGCGGGGTCATCGTCAACCTCAGCTCGGGCTGGGGCCGCAGCGTGGCGCGGGATGTCGCCCCATACTGCGCGACCAAGTATGCGATCGAGGGCCTCACCAAGGCGCTGGCCGAGGAATTGCCCGAGGGCATGGCCGCAATTCCCCTCAACCCAGGAGTCATCGACACCGACATGCTCCGCCAGGCCTGGGCCGACGGTGCCGCCGCGTATCCCAAGGCTGAGGCCTGGGCCAAGAAGGCCGCGCCCTTCATCCTCGGGCTCGGGCCCAAGCAGAACGGGCAGTCGCTATCCGTGCGGGACTAGGGTGGGTGGCGGCGTTGGCGACCCGGGGCGGATCCCAAATTCCGACTTCCGGGCTCCGCCGTGGTCCCCTGACACCGGGATTGATCCCGCGCCGATCCTTTGTTCATGCTCCCCGGGATGGAGGGCCCCGCCAGTCAGCCTGATGCGAACAGCGCCGCGGATCCGCTGCGCCGTTTGACGGAGCTCAATGAGATCGGCATCGCGTTGTCGCAGGAGCGCGACCTCGACCGCCTGCTCGAGAAGATCCTGGTGGCGGCGATGAAGATCACCCACGCCGACGGCGGCACGCTCTACAGGCGGCACGCCGACAGCCGCGACCGGCTCACCTTTGAGATCGTCCGCACCGATTCGTTGCAGCTCGCACTGGGCGGCACCACCGGTCTGAAGCCGGGTTTCACCCCGATCGAGTTGTACGGGCTGGGCGGACGGGAAAACCTCTCCACCGTCGTCGCGTACGCGGTGCTGCGCGACCGCACGGTCGCCATCGAGGATGCCTACCGCGACGCCTCGGACTTTGACTTCAGCGGCACCAAGGCCTTCGACCAGCGCACCGGGTACCGGTCCACCTCGCTGCTCGCCGTGCCCATGAAGGACCACCAGGGCGAGATCATCGGCGTCCTGCAGCTGATCAATGCGCGGGACCGCACGACCGGCCGGGTGGTGCCGTTCCATCCTACCGACCAGAAGCTGGTCGAGTCGCTCGCCTCCCAGGCCGCGGTCGCCATCACCAACCGTCTCCTGATCCTGCAGCTCGAGCGCCTGTTCGAGTCGCTGGTCAAACTCATCAACCAGGCGATCGACGAAAAGTCGCCCTACACCGGCGGCCACTGCGCCCGCGTCCCGATCATCACGATGATGATCGCCGAGGCGGCGAACCGCACGGAGCGGGGCCCGCTCGCGGGCTGGCACATGTCCGACCAGGACCGGTACGAGCTGGAGATCGCCGCGCTGCTCCACGACTGCGGCAAGATCACGACTCCTGTGCACGTCGTCGACAAGGCGACCAAGCTCCAGACCATCTTCGACCGGATCGAGCTGATCGAGACCCGCTTCGAGATCGTGAAGCGCGACGCCGAGATCCGCGCCCTGCGCGCCCGTGGCAAGGCCCAGTCGGAGGAGGAGCGGCTCGCGATCGAGGAGGAGTTCCACCACTTCATCACCCACGCCGAGGACGACCGGCGGTTCCTGCGCGCCTGCAACGTCGGCGGCGAGACCATGAAGACCGCCGACCGCGACCGCGTGCATGCGATCGCGCACCGCTACCAGTGGCGCAACGCCCACGGGGACAAGATGGAGATCCTCACGCCAGACGAGGTCGAGAACCTAACGATCTACTCCGGCACGCTCAACTCGGCCGAGCGCCGGATCATCAACCACCACGTCGAGGTCTCGATCAAGATGCTCGAAGCGCTCCCGTGGCCCCGCCACCTCCGCCGGGTTCCGGAGTTCGCCGGCGGGCATCACGAGCGCATGGACGGCAAGGGCTATCCGCGCGGCCTGACGCGGGACCAGATGTCGGTGCAGGCGCGGATCATGGGCATCGCGGACATCTTCGAGGCCCTGACCGCTCCGGATCGGCCGTACAAGCGCGGCAAGACGCTGGCCGAGGCCCTCATGATCCTGGGCCAGATGAAGGTGAACGGGCACATCGATCCCGACCTTTTCGATCTTTTCATCCGCGAGCGCGTCTTCGAGCAGTACGCCAAGGCCCACATGGCCCCCGACCTGATCGACCACGTGGATGTCTCCCTGATCCCGGGCTACGCCGGCGACTAGGCGCGGCTGCGACTCCCCCCCATGGCCCACGATCCGAACGAGCAGTTTGACCACACCGTCCTCGACCTCATCGAGCACAGCCCGGTGGGAGCCGTGCCGCACACGCCGGCCTACCAGGACGCCGTGAAGCGCCTGTACGCCTCGCATCAGGTCTACGCGAGCGCCGACCACAAGGACGGCCATGTGACCGTCCGCTCGCTCGCCGCGGCGCCGCAGTTCCATGCGGCCAATCTCGACGAACTCGTGGCGGGCCGGATCACGCCCGATGCGCTCGAGGCCAACGCCAGCATCTTCGACCGCTACGTGCGCTCGCTGCCGGCCGCCCGGCAGGCGCGCGCCGAGGGCTTTCGCGTGACGGTGATCGGCAAGGCTATCCACCACCGGGCCCGCCACGGGCAGGTGGTCCGCGACCCGGTCCACTCGATCTTCCTCGTCCCGGGCGCCGGCCCGCATCCGGGCCTGCCGGGAAACTACCTCCACGGCTCACTGTTCCAGGCGAGCGCCGACGCCGCGACCTGGACCGTGCACGTCCATGACAGCGACGACGGCGACGCCTGGTGCGAGGCGCCTGATCTCGCGGCGGCGCTGGCGTGCCTGAAGGACGTGCTGGCCAGCGCGCCGTTCCACCTCACGGAACTCGAAGCGCTCGGCTTTCACCTGAACTGAGCGCTCGTTGGGCGCGTTGAGAGTCGGCGGTTGAAAGTTGAAGGGCGAGAGCGGACCGCTCCGCGCCGCTCGTGCATCGTTGAGATTACAGGATCCGCAGCTCCGCAGCGCACCGCGAAACCCTTTCAACCGCGCCGCTCCGCGGCGCTCAGCAGATCATGCCGCGCTTCGCCGCGGCACCGTGGCCGATCGGATTCTCGCCGATCCAGCGCTCGTCGATCGGCTCGGAAGCCGGCTGGTAGCGCGTGTCGGTCGAGAACCGGAAGTAGCGGGTCTGGTTGTCGAGGCTCGCGTGCACGGTGGTCATGCCGAAGATGAGGAGGTCGCCCATGCGGTACTCGGCCGAGAGCCAGCGGCCGCCGAGGTGCTGGCGCAGGCTGTACGGGTTGTTCGAGAGGACGCCGCCCCATTTCCACGGGATCTCGCCGGACTTGATCTTCGCCGCCTCGGGCCGGTTCTCGCAGTAGTGGTCGACGTCGCGGTTCAGGTAGTTGCGCAGGCGCTCGGCCTGGCGGTGGGAGCCCTCGAGGATCATCAGCCCGCCGATCTCGTAGCTGATGTCCCCGTACGGCACCCAGGCCGTGCAGAGCCGGGGACTGCCACGGCTCATGTAGACATTGTCGCAGTGCGGGTCGGTGCCGAAGCCTGGGCCCATCGTGCGCACCCAGGTGAAGTCGAAGTGGCGGACGGACTCGCCGAAGAATCCCTCGAACAGGGAGATGATTTTGCCGCTGTAGAGCAGTCGCCGCATCGCTGGGTTCGCGCGCGAAAGGTTGTTCATGTGATCCACCGCCGGGCGTGGATCCGAAAGGAACGTGAGGCTCGCGCCTTCGCGCTTCACGGCGTCCTCCACCGGGTGGGCGGGGTCGAGCAGGCCGCGCTCCGCCATTCCCTGCGCGATGCCGCGGCGCACCTCGACCACGTCCTCGCGCGCGAAGAAGCCGGGGAGGTAGAGATAGCCGTCCTCGGCGAAGCGCTGCCGGAGCGCCGCCGGGTCGCCGCTCACATCGGCGGAGCGGCGCAGTTCGCCAAACGAGTTTTCAGCCAGGTCCAGGGCATGGCCCTTGGCCAGAATCTTGGGCAGAGTCGCGTTCATGGTGGGGTAAGGCCCTACGCGGGGGTTTTCCGGGCCGCGCACCATGTAGGCGGCGCCACCCGCCGCGGCAATGCTAATTCCCGGGACGGTTACTCCCGGTACTTGGGGCGCGGCCGGACGTTGGCGGGGTTGAGGTCCCGGGTCACGCTCGACTCGGCCGGCGTCGTCGCGTGCACCACCCGCAGGTCGTCGCCTGCGTGGATCGACACCTCGCGGAGGACCACCCCGGTGATGGGGCTGTCCGGCAGGCCGACGATCCGCCCCGCGTGCTCGGCGCCGTGGATCGCGACGCGCTCGAAGACTACGCCGTCGATCGAAGGGACCTTGCGCGGGTCGCCGCGGAAGTCCGGGCGGTTGTTGTCCACGTAGTTCAGGTCCAGGAGGATCGCGTGGCCGACGCCCTCCATCGCGATGTCCTCGTAGCGGATGTCGCGCACCGGGCCGCCGGCGCCCCGCATCGACTTGATCCGGAGTCCGTTGTCCGTGCCGTCCAACCGGCACCGGCGCACCAGCATCCGGCTCACGCCGCCCGAAGTGCCCGAGCCGATGGAGATGCCGTGGCCGTGGCCAATGACGCAGTCCTCGATCAGGATGTTCGTGCCGCCGGTCTTGATCACGATGTCGTCGTCGCCGGTGTCGATGTCGCAGTGGCGGATCACGGCATTGGTCACGGGACCCGGGTCGATTGCGTCGGTGTTCGGCGCATCAAACGGGGCCCGCACCTTCACGCTCTCGATCGTGAGGTCGGTGATGTCGGTCGGCACCAGGTGAAACTTCGACGAGTTACGGAAGGTGAGGTCCGCGACGAGGAGGCGCGCGCAGCCCTTGATCACCACGAGATGCGGCCGGGGGATCACGAGCCGCCCGGGCTGCGGGGCGTTGCGCGCCGCGCGCTCCGACCACGCCCACCAATGGGCGCCGCTGCCGTCGATGACGCCGCGGCCGCTGAGGGCCACGTCGTGCAGGTTCCGGCCCGAGATCAGCGGGTCGGGCACCGTGAAGCGGGCGTCGAGCTCGCGCTGGGACTTGAACGTCGCCGGGTCGGGCAGGCCAAATTCCGCGAACGTCTCCGGCGCCTGGATCACAGCGCCGTCCTCCAGGTGAAGCTCGAGCGAGGAGCAGAGCTGGAACGGACCGGTAACGAACGTTCCCTTCGGCACCACGAGTCGGCCACCCCCGGCCTGATCGACCGCGGCAATCGCGCGGCGGAACGCCTGCGTGTTCAACGTGTGGCCGTCACCCTTGGCGCCAAAATCGGCTAGGCTAAAGGTGCGGGCCGGGATCACCGGCTGGGCCACCGTGAAGCCCACGGCGAGGTCGGCTGCCGTCTTGATCTCGGCGGCACCGGCCATGGTAACCAACGGGAGTCCCAACCAACGGAGAAGGGCGAGCGAGCGCGTCATCACACCGCGAGGCTGGCCGGCGGGCCGGCCGCTGGCGAGAGGAGATCGTGGCGAAACTCGAAGGATGAAATTCGAAATCCGAACGAACTGCCGCGACGGGTTATCGCGCGGGGTCGGGACGGAACAAGGCGGCAAGGCCGATCCGGGTGAACCGCGCGAGGAAGACCAGCAAGCAGGCGAAGAAGGCCCAGGTCACGGGTTGCTCGGCGACATAGGACCACTTCACCCAGCCGCGCAGGATCTCGGGTGGAAGACTGTTCCGGGCCGCGATGATGATCCACGAATACACCGTATCGAGCCAGAGGACGCCGAGCAGCAGCCAGCGGGTCACCCCCGCCAGCCTCCGGGCCGGGGCAGGCGCCGTCGCGTCGTCGCCGAGCGACCAGAGCAAGGGAGGAAGCCACAGCGCGAAGACCCAGCGGTAGGAGAAATTGGCGCTCGTCAGGAAGCAGCCGGTCAGCAGCACTGCGCCGAGCACGAAGCGGAGCCACGCTCCCTGATGCGCCGGCGACGGGGTCCAGTCAGCCAGCAGGCGGGATCGCCACGCCCAAATCACCAACGCGACGGACAGCGCGAGCAGGACGGCCATAGCCAGCGGGCTGTTCCACTGCAGTTCGTTCCATAGGCTAACGGCGCCGAAGCTCATCCAGCCGGACGGCTTGGGCGCCAGCGGCCCGAAGATCGCCAAATCGGGCGCCACGCTCCAGCCGGTCAGCGCAAGCAGGGCCACACCGGCGAACAACCGCCACCGCCGCTCCCGCACGGAGCTGAGCGGTGCCAGCAACACCAGCCCGGCGGCGGCAGGGTAGTACTTTAAACCGGCCGCGAGGGCGATGATCACCGGCGCGAGCCAGCGCAGCCAGGTCCGCTCGGCGGTCAGGCACGGCACCAGCGGCGTCAGGACGAGAAACACGATCAGGTCGTTGTTGGCCCGGTCGCACGCGAGCAGGATCGGCGACGCGACCATCACCAGCAGCGCATACGCGAGCTGGCGTGGATTCCGCGGCCGCAGCCAGGCCAGGGCCGCGGTCACGAACAAGATCACCACCAGCGGCCCGAGCCACCCCTGGTCGGCGCGCGTGAGGCCGAGGTGGCGCAACTCGAGCCACCAGTGCGAGTACACGTGCGGACGGCCGAAGATATCCAGGGGATTGACCGCGTAGGGATTCAGTCCGCGGGCGACCGCGTCGTTGGACGCGAGCAGCGCGAAGACGTCGGCAAACCAGAAGTCGTAGTGCTGGACCCCGAGGTACCACAGCATGCCCGGGTTCAGGAAGATCCCGAGGTACGCCGCCGCGACCGCGACGATCAGCACGGCCCAGGGCGTGAACCGTGGGCCGGTCGCCGACGGAGCCGGGGTCGCGGACGAACGAGAGCGACGCTGCTTCACGGGCGAGGTCCGGCCGGGCTGACGGCGCCTAATAGACGTCGGCCAACGTCGGCCGGCCGTGATCCCGGTACACCTTGCCGCCCTTCATGACGAATTCGACCTTGGCGAACTGGAGCGGGTCATCGAGCGGGTTGCCCGGCGTGGCCACGAGGTCGGCCAGCAGTCCGGGGCGCACCGCGCCAACACGGTCGCCGGCGCCGAGCAGGTCGGCCGCGTGGCTCGTGGCGGCCGCGAGCGCGTCGGCCGGCTTCATTCCGCCGGCGAGCATCAGGCCGAATTCCATCGTGTGGTCGCCCTCGCCGAGGTCGGTGCCGAACGCGATCTTCACGCCGGCCTTCACAGCCTGCGGAAAGTTCTGCTTGGGCAGGAGATCGTTGGCGAGTTCCTTGGCCGCCGTGCCCGGAGCGAGCAACTCGGGGTGGTCACGCGCCACGGCGTAATAGACATCGAATACGCTGAGCGTCGGCACGAGGTAGGTGCCCTGCGCCTTCATCGCCGCCAGCGCCTCGGGCGAGGCGAACGAGCCGTGCTCGATGGAGTCCACGCCTGCCTTCACCGCGGCCAGGATCGCGCCGGCCGGATAGACGTGGGCGGCCACGCGCATGCCGAGCGAATGCGCAGTCTCGACCGCGACCCGCATCTCGTCGTCAGTCATCAGCTGCTGGCGCGGATCGTCGCCGGTCGAGGCGATCCCGCCGGAAGGCATGAGCTTGATCAGGTCGGCGCCGCGGCGGCGGTGCTCCCGCACGCGGAAGCGGGCTGCATTCGGGCTGTCGACGATGCCGTTGTCCCAGTCGCGGTGATTCAGCGCGGGATCCATCCCGCTGTGCGCGTCGCCGTGGCCGGCCGTGGGGCCGAGCGGCTCGAGCGAAACCCAGAGGCGCGGGCCGGGCACCTGGCCGGAGTTGATGGCGCGGCGGAGCGCGACCGTGTCGTCGCCGCCCCCGACATCGCGCGCGCTCGTGAAACCCTGTTGGAGCAGGGCGCGGGCGAACACCGCGCCGCCAAACGCGCGGTCGAGGTCGGAGTGGGTGAGGCGGTCCTCGAGGTCGTTCACCTGGCCCGGGAGGCGGGCGCCGATGTGCACGTGGCAGTCGATGAAGCCCGGCATCACGGTCTGGTGCGTCAGGTCGATGACCTCGGCGCCGGCGGGATGCTGGTAGCCGTCGACCACGGCGGTGATGCGGTTGTCGTGGACGAGGATCGTCACCTGGTGACGGGCGACTGAATCGACGCCGTCGAGCAGGGTGCCGGCATGGAGGGCAAGATCACGGGCGGCGGCGGGGGCCAGAACGGCGAGCGCCAGCAGGGCGGCGGACAGCAGGCGGGGCATGGGCCGAGCGCAAGGTCCCGCGCGGCGGGGGTCAACGAGATTGCGCCGCCGGCCGGAAAGCGCCGTAGCTCTTGGTCCCGGGCAGTTTGAAAGAGAGTAGGGCGTTTAATACGCGCCATCGTCGCCGCGAACGGTCGCGGCGCGTCGCGTGTTCGTGCTGTTTTCCCCTCGGGGAGCGCAGCTTGCGCGGCGACGGGCGGTGGCGCGGCGGCGGGACAACGGATGCGCAGCGCTCACCGAACTGTCGTGATTGGACGACGTTGGGTTGACCAAGACGGGGCGCGATGGCATTCAGACTTCAGCGATTTACCGCTGCTTTCGTCACCCGTATAACCCGCTTCACCTCACCATGAAAGACACCGAAGTCGACATTCCGAAGAAGACGCCGAAGGCGATCATCGCCATCATCACGCTCGTCCTGGTGGTATTCGCCCTCCTGGTCGCCTGCTACAGCATGAACAAGGACCGGCTGCGGGCCATCTCCGAGTCGCAGGCCGCCATCGACCGCGCCAAGGCCGACGTGAGCGCCGCCAACCAGGAGCTCGACGCCCAGAAGGCCGAGAACCTCACGCTGCGCAAGCAGGTGGGCGAGTCCAAGATCGCCTACGCCAAGCTCCAGCGCGATCTCGAGGACGCGAAGACGTCCGTGCCGATTCTCCAGGGCCAGATCGCCGATGCGCGCAGCGCGACCGCGGCGGTTGAGTCCAAGCTCTCCGAGGCCAACGCCCGCTACGGCGAGATCCTCGTCCAGAACGAGGAGGCCAAGGCCGCCGTCGAGGCGTCGAAGTCCCAGCTGGAGGAGGCCCGGGCCAACATCCAGTCCCTCCAGAAGGACATCGAGAACCTGAACAAGTACGCCGCCAAGCTCGAGCAGCGCGCCACGCGCGCCGAGTCGGAGGTGGCCACGCTGAAGCGCAACAAGTAGGGCGAATCCCCCTAAGGTCCGCCCCCGGGCGGACCGATAGGAGGGAGTGCGCTCTTCCCTTTGGCTTTCCCTCGTCCTAGTCTGGCTGCCCGTTGGCAGCCAGGCGGCGGTTGACGGCTGGACTCGGCTGAAGATCGGGATGACGACCGACGAGGCCGTGACCGCGCTGGGCGCGCCGCTCCAGCGGAACATCGGGCGCGGCTTCGAGCTGTGGACCTATGACCACCAGGCCGAGGTCCTGTTCTACGGCGACGTGATCGGCTGGACCACGCCCGGCGAGGGCGGTGGGGCGCGCCGTTCAACGGATGTCTGGCAGCTCAACCAGGGCCGGGATGACTTCCTCGCCGTGCTCCGCCGCCTGCCTCCGTCGCGCAGCCTTCCCGCCAAGCCGCGCCCGGCCGCGCCGGCCCCCGCCAACCTCAATTGGCGTCCGACGCTCCGCTTCCGCGTCTGACGGTTCGTCATTTACGCGGCCGGGGCGAGGGACTTTGCTGGGCGGACCTGTTCCGCCATGGCCGAGAACATTCCCTTCTTTCAGGTCGCGCTCAACCTGCCGCATGCGGGCCGGATCGCCCGTCGCATTCTCCTGCTGCTGCCGCACCAGGACTCCTCGGCCGACCCGCTGCGCAACACCGCACTGAGTCTCGAGACGCTGCTTGCGCCCTACCTGGACCTCGACGACAACCCGGGCGGTAACATGGCGCTGAAGGTGCGTGACCAGGCCGCGGTGCTGGGCCGCAAGCTCGTCGACCAGATCGAGCGCCAGAAGGCCGGCCACGATCGCCTGGGCCAGTGCGTGCGCAATCTCTTTGAATGTCTCGAGCTTGGGAAAGAGGGCGCGGTTATCTCGCTGCGCGCCGGCGAGGATCCGAAGTCCTTCCAACGTCCATGCTAGCCCGTGGACGTAGACGCGGCGATCCAGCGGCGGGCGGCGTGACGCCTTCCGGCCTCGCCTAATCTCCCGCGCCGCCGTCCGCCCACCGCCGACCATGCAGATCCTGAACATCCTCGCGCCGGTCTTCCTCATGATCGGACTCGGTGCGTGGCTGCAGCGCAGCCGGTTCGTCTCGCCTGATTTCCTGAAGGAGGCCAACCGGGTCACGTACTGGCTCGGCCTGCCCGCGCTCGTGTTCTCCCAGTTGGCGTCGTCGGTGCACGAATTGGGCGGCGCGCAGCGCGTGCTGGGCCTGATGTTTGTCGCGACCGGCATCCTGATTGTGGCGGGCTATCTCGGTGCGCTCCTGCTGCGCGTGCCCGGTGCCGCGGTCGGCACGTACGTGCAGGCGGCGTTCCGCGGCAATCTCGCGTTTGTCGGTCTCCCGATCATCTACTCGTTTCCCGACCAGCCGCTCACCACGGGCGTGTCGCTGCGCACTGCGGCCATCGTGACGGTTGCGCCCATGATGGTGTTCTACAACTGCGCGGGCGTGGCCGTTCTCCTGATGAGCCAGCACCGGCTCGGCTGGGCCATGGTGAAGCCGCTGGTGCGGCAACTCGTGACGAATCCGCCGCTGCTGGCCACCGTGGCCGGGCTGACCTTTGCGTTCGCGGGCTGGACCCTGCCGGCGGCGCTGGACAAGACCTTCACCGCATTGGGCGAGATGGCGCTGCCGCTGGGACTCCTGGGAGTCGGCGGCTCGGTCGCGCTGGTCACGGCCGGCACCAAGTGGCGCCTGCCGTTGTCGAGTGCCATGATCAAGACCGTGCTCGGGCCGCTGGTCGGCTGGCTGGTGGGATCGGCCTGCGGCCTCGCCGGCCTGGAATTGAAGGTCCTGCTGATCCTGCTCGCGTGCCCGACGGCCATCGTCTCGTACACGATGGCGCTCGAGTTGAAGGGCGACGGCGACCTCGCGGCCGGCGCCATCGTCGCCAGCGTGTTTACCTCGCTGGTCTCCCTCGCGCTGATCGTCGCCCTGGCGTAGCGCGGGCGCGCAAGCGCGCCGTCGAAAGTCGAACGTCTCAGGAGGCAGGTCGTTCTGGCGACCCTCCGCCTCAACTTTCAACGCTCAGCTTTCAACTCCCGATAAGTCCCGCTCGTCGCCAGCACAAGAAATGCGTCATGCGCGGAGTGGACACCGCGGGGCGCCGCCAGCAGAGTGGGGCGCATGAAGACCCGCATCGGGATCCTGACGGGTGGCGGCGACTGCCCGGGTTTGAACGCGGTTATCCGCGCGGTGGTGAAGTCGGCCGCCAAGCGCGGCTGGGAAACGCTCGGCATCTTCGGCGGCTTCGAAGGACTGATGCGTCCGACGCGGGCAAAGCCGCTCGACTACACCCAGATGGACGGCCTGCTCTACCTGGGCGGCACGATTCTCGGCACCTCCAACAAGGGCCGGTTCTCCGCCAAGGCCGGGCACGGCGAGGGACGGCAGATCGATCCCGCCATCCTCGCGGAGGCACGCGCCGGGTTCGAGGAACTCGGCTTGCGTGCGCTCGTGGTGGTGGGCGGCGACGGCTCGCTGAGCATCGCGCAGCAATGCCTTGAAGCCGGCATCCCGGTGGTCGGTGTGCCCAAGACGATCGACAACGATATCGGTGGCACCGTGGTGACCTTCGGCTTCGACAGCGCGGTGTCGTTCGCGACGGATGCGCTGGACCGCCTGCGCTCGACGGCGCAGAGCCACGACCGTGTGATGGTCGGCGAGGTGATGGGCCGCTACGCCGGCTGGATCGCCGCGCATGCGGGCATCGCCGGCGGTGCCGATGTCATCCTGATCCCGGAGATTCCCTTCAACTACGAGTCGGTGTGCAAGGTGATCCGCGACCGCGAGGCGGTCGGAAAGCACTTCTCGCTGGTGGTAGTGGCGGAGGGCGCACGGGAGAAGGGCCGCGATTTCGTGACGCTCGGCGAGGCCGGCGCCATCCGCGAGGCGCGCCTCGGCGGTATCGGCGCGGTCGTGGCCGACGAGATCGCCAAGCGCACCGGCAAGGAGACCCGTGTCTGCGTGATGGGCCACCTGCAGCGCGGCGGCTCGCCGACGACCTTCGACCGGCTGCTCTGCACGCGCTTCGGCGCGGGGGCCGTGCGGCTGATCGCCCAGGAGAGGTACGGCTTCATGGTCGCGCACCGGCCGCCCGACACGGACGCGGTCCCGATCATGGAGGCGGTCGGCCACCTGCGCACGGTGCCGCTCGACGGCGACATCATTCGCACCGCCCGCGAACTCGGCATCGGCTTCGGCGACTAGCGCGCTCAGGCCTTCGGGCGCTTGGTCGCCGGCACGATCAGCACGGGGCATCTCGCGCGCAGCAGGACGCCGTGCGTGGTGCTGCCGACGAGCAGATCGTAGAACGCGGTGTGTCCGTGGGAGCCGAGGACGATGTAGTCTGCCTGGAGGGCTTCGGCCTGCTTGAGGATCTCGATCACCGGCGTGCCGCTCAGCTGCACCGTGTCGGTGGGGACGCCTGCCTCCTGGAGCTTCGAGGCGAGCCGGGACAGCTGCTTGGCGGAGGCCTTCTCGCTCACCGCGGCGATCTCGCTGATGTTTTCGAGGTACGGCGCGTATTCGCTCGTGATGATGGGAGGCTGGGAGACGTTGAGGAGCGCGACGCGCGCGCCCTGGGATTTCGCCAACGTCGCGGCGGCGGCGATGACCGATTCGGTGACGACAGAGAAGTCAACGGGGGTAAGGATCGTCTTCATGACTGAAGTGTATCACGGAAGCCGAGGGCTGGCCACCGCGCTTCTTGGCGTAGCCTGCGCGGAAATTGACCCGTCCAACCGGAGAGACGGGCCGGTTCACAGGTGGTAACGGAGGACACAGAGGCCAGGCATTGCTTTCAGACCAGCCGGGAAACGACCAACTCGGTCGCCTGCGTTTCTTCCGTTACCTCCTGTGAAAAACCTCCTCGCCGTCGTCTCGCCGGAGAATGCGGTTGCCCGAGACGGTGCGGCGGAGTTCAGTTCGGGTCCGCCCATGCCGCCCCTTTCTCGACGGGACATGATCAAGCGAACCGCCGTTGCCCTGGCAGGCACGGCCGCCTTCCGGCCTGCGGCCATCGCGGAGACTGCACCCGCGGATTCCCGCTTGCCGCTGGTGCTCATCGCCGACCTGTACCATCCGCCCCAGGATCCCGACGACCACATCGACCTCGCCACGCTCTGCGCCCTGCCGGAGTTCGACCTCCGCTGCGTGCTGCTGGACTGCTCGCGGAAGTTCCTGGTGCCGTCACCCGAGGGCTGGGACGTGGCGCGCGACCCGGGCCTGATTCCCGTGGCGCAGCTGGCCTACCTGCTTGGGAGGACCATCCCGGCAGCAGTCGGGCCGAGCGAGCCGCTCAAGTCGCCGACGGACGCGGCCGAGGATCGTCCGCTCGCCGAGCAGGCGGCGATTCACCTTCTGCTGGACACCCTGCGGCAGAGCCCAGTGCCGGTGACCTTGGCGCTGACCGGATCGGCCCGGATCCTGGTGGCGGCGTTCAACCGCGACCCGCAGCTGCTGCGGGCGAAGACCCGGCGGGTGCTCCTCAACGCGGGCGCCACGGGCGGCCCGAAGCGCGAGTGGAACGTGATGCTCGACGCAGCGGCCTATGTCGGCCTGTGGCGCAGCGGTCTGCCGATCGACTGGTTCCCGTGCTCGACCGAGACCGGGGCGTTCAACCCCAGCCATGAGCGCGGCACGCATTGGCGCTCGACGCACGCCGAGCTTTTCCGCGGGATCGCGGCCCCGATCTCCGCGTGGTTCGCGTACGCCTTCGGCGCCAGCGGCCGCGGCGACATCGTGCACGCCCTCACCGAGGGCGCGTCGGGCGAGGCTGTTTGGAGCCATGCCTTGGTCGGCCCGCGCAACCTGTGGTCGACGATCTCCTTCGTTCTCGCCGCCGGCCGCCAGCTGGCGCGCACGCCCGATGGTTGGAGGTTTGTCCCGGCGAGCGCGACGGCCGGGCTGGAGGTTTGGCCGATGCGGCTCGACCCGATCACCGCGGCGGCCGACGCCATCGGCAGCATGACATGGCAGGTGTCGCCCGGCGCCACGACGACGCGGGTCTTCGGCCGTGAGGCTCGAGGGGATTTCGGTGCAGCGATGACCGAGGCGCTCAACGCGCTTTTGCGCGAACTGCGGGCCTGAGCGCGCGGCGCAGGCGCCGCGCACAGCCGAAGGTCACAGGTCGAAAGTCGAAGGCTGGCTACCCAGCTGCTTCCGACGTTCGACCTTCGACCTGCCGACCTTCGACGCCTAAGCCGGCGTCCGCGCCGGCTCAGGCATCATACGTCGCCCGGAGCTCGGCATCGGTCGCGCGGAGCCGGAGGGCGAGGGTGCGGGCGAGCCGGGCGAAGACCTTGACGCCGACGATGGGGTGGACCGGCGACATCTCGTCAAAGCGGCGGCGGGAGATCACGTAAAGTTCCACCGGAGTGGTGGCGACGGCGTTGGCGGAGCGCTGACCGCGGTCGAGGAAGGCAATCTCGCCAAAGAAATTGCCGCGGCCGAATGACGCGATGTTGTGGTAGGTGCCGCCGCGGAGCGGGAGGGACACCCGCACGATCCCGCTTCGGACCAGGTAGAGTTCGTCGGCGGCCTGTCCGGTGGTGAAGATGACCTCGCCCGTGGTGCAGCTCCGCTGGACCGTGCAGGACGCCAGCGCGTCGAGCGTGTGGTCCTGGTCGAACTCGCGGCACAGATCGAATTCCGCGAGCTCGAGCGGCCGCTCCGCCCGATTCCGGTCGGGCAGCTTCTCGTCGAGGATGCGGTCCTCCGTCCACTGCAGCGCGTCGTCGAGCGTGGCGAACCGGCGGGCCGCCTGGTTGCTGCCCAGCACGCCGACCTGGGCGATGTAATCCTGCAGATCCCGCCGGGGCGGTAGCCGACTGAACACCAGGCAGCCGCCGCGTTCCTGGAGCGCCGTCTCGAACTGGCGGAAAAGGTGCGCCGCCGTGTAGTCCATCGCCGTGACCCGGCGGAGGTCGAGGATGAGGTAACGGGCGGTCTTGAGTTCGCGCTCGAGCTCGTTGCGCAGTTGGTCGCAGGTGCCGAAGAACAGGCTGCCCTGCAGCTCGCAGACCACGGTCAGCGCGCCGTGCTCCTGCAGCACCGCCTGCTCGGCAGCAAGCCGATGCTGGGTCGAGGTGATCGCGCCGCCGGTGACCTTGCGTCGCACCACGGAACCGTGGATCTGCTCGCGGATGAACAGCAGCATCGAAAGGCCCACGCCCGCACCGGCCGCGGCGATCAGGTTGGCGGCGACCGCGACAATCACGACCGTGGCAATGACCGCGAAGTCGAGCATCGTGGCGCGCTGCCGAAGGAGGCGGAACGAGTGCCAGTCGACCATCCGCACCGCGACGACGATCAGGATGCCGGCCAGCGCGGCCACCGGCACCCAGGCGATCAGATGGCCGAGGACCAGGGCCGCGAGCAGCACGAACCCGGACTCGATCACGCCGGTGAGCCGCGTGCGGCCGCCGCTGTCGACGCTCACCAGCGTCGCGCCCATCATGCCCGCCCCGGGCATGCCGCCGAAGCAGGCGGACACCAGATTGCCGGCGCCCTGTCCGAGCAGGGTGCGGTTGGAGTCGTGCCGGCTGCGCGTCAGCGTGTCCACCACGACGCAGGTCTTGAGCGTGTCGACGGAGAGCAGCACAGAGAGCGTGATTGCCGGCACGAGGAGCATGCGCAGGTCGGGCAGATGCAGGCCAGCGAGGGCCGGGAACACCGCGAGCAGGCCGGAGAACACGCCGCCGTCGCCGCCGAGCGGACCGATCACGAGCGCGTTGCCCGTGATGAGCCGCAGCTCGGGCCGGACCAGCGCGAGGCCGAAATAGCCGACGAGGCCGGCGGCGAGACCGAGGATGGTGGCGGGCACGGCCTTGGTCAGGCGGGGACCGAGCAGCATGCCGCCGATCGTGATCGCGCCGACGACGAGCGCGGGCACCTGCCAGTGGGCGGGAACGAGCACCTCGGCCGCCTTCACGCCCAGGAACTTCGGCACCTGGCTGATGAAGATCAGCACGCCGACGCCGCTGAGGTAGCCCGACACCACGGGGTACGGGATGTACTTGATCAGCTTGCCGCCGCCGAGCAGGCCGTAGACGAGCTGGAGGGCGCCAGACAGCAGGGCGAGCAGCGAGAGCAATGCGATGACGCGCTCGGGCGGCATCGGCTCGCCGGGGGTGGCGAGCAGCCCGCCGGCTAGGGCGGCGAGCACGGCGCCCGCTGGGGCGCACGGCGCCGAGATCAGGCGCGACGCGCCGCCGACGATCGAGGCGACCAGGCCCAGGATGATCGCGCCGATGATGCCAGTGCGGACGCCGTGGGCGACGTAGCCGGGACCCAGGAGCGCGTAGACCGAGACGCCGTAGGCGATCGACGACGGCAGCGCGACCAGCATCGCGGCGAACCCGCCCCAGACCTCACCGGCCCAGGCGGCGCGGGAGGACGAGGGGGACGGAGCCGCAGGGGTCGGCATGACGGGGAGGATGGCGTGGCCCGGGACGGAATCAACCTTGCCGGTTGGCGTTGTCGCGGTTGGTCCGTGCCGGCTAGAGCGCCGCTTCGAGCCGCTCGACGATGGTCTGGAGGATCTGGATCCGGGCGAAGCGCTTGTCATTGCCGGCGACCAGCGTCCACGGTGCGAACTCCGTGCTCGTCTTGGCCACCATGTCCTCGACCGCCCGGAGGTAGTCGGGCCACTTGGCCCGGTTGCGCCAGTCCTCCTCGGTGATCTTGTACTGCTTGTACGCCACGGTCTCGCGTTCCTTGAAGCGCCGGAGCTGCTCCTCGGGGCTGATGTGGAGCCAGAACTTGCCGAGGATCACCCCGTGGTCGACGAGCTGTTCCTCGAAGTCGACGATCTCGCCGAAGGCGCGCCCCCACTGCTCAGGTTTGGCGAAGCCCTCGACGCGCTCCACCAGCACGCGGCCGTACCACGAGCGGTCGAACAGGGTGCTCTGCCCGGCCCGCGGCAGGTGGCGCCAGAAGCGCCACAGGTAGTGCTGCGCGCGCTCCTCGTCGGTCGGCGCGGCGATGCCCACGACCCGGTAGAGGCGCGGATCCATCGCCTGCGTGACCCGGCGGATGGCGCTGCCCTTGCCGGCGGCGTCCCAGCCCTCGAACATGAGGACCATCGAGCGCTTCTTCTCGTGCGCCGCCCACGCCAGCTTGGCGAGCCGCGTCTGCTGGCGCTCGAGCGCCTTGGCGTATTCGGCCGGCGTGAGCTTCTGGGTGAGGTTGACCCGGCCTAGGACCGAGTCCGAAGCGCGCCGGGCGGGCGGGCGCGAGGGCGTCGGCGCCGCGGCGGGCGCGGGAGCCGCGGGCTGCGCGGCGGCCTTGAGCCGGGCGGTGAGCGCGTCGAGGAGGATCTGGCCGGCGGTGAGCTCGCGGTAGCGGCGGTCGGTGGCCTCGATGACGTGCCAAGGCGCGACGGACGAGTCGGTGTGGCGCAGCGCGCGGGCGGAGACCTTGGTGAACCGGTCGTAGAGCTTGAAGTGCTTCCAGTCGTCCGGCGCGATGCGGCCGTCGCGCTCCAGCTTCTTCAGGCGGGCCTTCTGCGCGGCCTTGGGCAGGTGGAGCCACAGCTTCACGAGCAGGGCGCCGTCAGCGGCGAGCATCTTCTCGAAGGCCACCACCCGGTCGAGGGCGCGGTCGAACCGACCGGATTTCATCTCATGGAAGACGCGCCGGATGATCGGCTCGGTGTACCACGAGCCGAACAGGATGCCGATGCGGCCGCGCGGCGGGAGGGCGCGCCAGAACCGCCAGTAGGGCGGGCGTTCGCGCTCCTCATCGGAGGCGGCCCAGAACGCGTGCGTGCTGACCCCGCGGGGATCGAGCCATTCGTTGAGGCGGTGCACGAGGTCGCCCTTGCCGGCGCCGTCGGCGCCCGAGACGACCACGATCACGGGAAACTTCTGGTGGCGGAGCTGGAAATGCGCCTCGAGGAGGCGCGACCGGAGCTTGGGGAGGGCGGCGTCGTAGCGGGCCTGCGTGACGGCGTGGCCGAGTTCTGCGGAGTCGAACATGGCGGGAGTGGGGTGGCGGTGAACGACAAACCACCGCGCCGCGGCCCGGGCCGCGGCGGGTGGAGGGGAACGAAAAGGGTCAGGCGATCGAGCCGGGGACGCTGCCGCCGCGGACCACCGCGAGGCAGCGGGCGGTGATCTCCGCGAGCGCGCCCTCGCCCTCGACCTCGTGCAGCAGCCCGGCGCGGCGGTAGTACGAGATCAGCGGCTCGGTCTGGGCGTGGAAGGTGGCCAGGCGGGCGCGGATCGTGTTCGGGTTGTCGTCGGCCCGCTGGTACAGGGCCCCGCCGCACGCGTCGCAGACTCCGGCCTTGCGAGGTGGCTTGAACTCGAGGTGGTACGGGGACTGGCACTCGCGGCAGATCATGCGGCCCGAGAGCCGGCGGATGATCGACTCGTCGGAGACCCGGATGTGCACCACGTAGGCGATGCGCCGGTTGAGACGCGCGGCCATTTCCATCAGGGCCGTGGCCTGGGGCAGCGTGCGCGGGAATCCGTCGAGGACGAAGCCGGCATGCGTGTCCGGGCGCGAGAGGCGCTCCTCGACCATCGCCTCAGTGACGTCGTCCGGCACCAGCTCGCCGCGGTCCATGTAGGTGCGCGCGAGGCGGCCCAGCTCGGTGTTGTGCTTCAGGTTCTCGCGGAAAAGGTCGCCGGTCGCGAGGTGCGGGATCTTCAGCTCGGCGCAGAGCCGCTCGGCCTGCGTGCCCTTGCCGGAGCCGGGACCGCCCAACAGGACGACGTCGAGACTCGGGCGCGCGAGGTGGGCGGGTAGCTGCGACAGGCGCTCCGTCGCGATGATCCCCGCCGCCTGGGCGCGGGTCGCGAACGGCGCGTGGCCGTCCTCGAGCGCCGCGACAAACTCGGTGAGCCGGCCGCCGACCTCGGCGGACGTGCCCTCGCCGCTGATGATGGCGAGATGGCCGCCGTCGACGTAGTGCTCAAGCAGCGGCCCGGTGGTGCGGTGGAACACGCGGAGCCGGTGCTCGACCAGAGTCGGGGTGTCGTCGGGCCGCGGCCGCAGCGTGCCGTGGCAAAGGTCGCAGAGCCCGGCGACCTGCGGCGGGTGCAGCGTGTGGTGCCACGGGGCATTGCACTGGCTGCAGATCAGGCGGCCCGAGAGCCGGCGCGTGATCTCCGCGTCGGAGGCGCGCAGGTAGATCACGGCGTCGAGCGGGAGATTGAACCGCTGCAGCAGGTGGTCGAGAAACCGCGCCTGCTCCACGGTGCGCGGGAAGCCGTCAAAGAGGATGCCCTGCCACGGCGGGTGCTGCTCGCACCACTCCTCGATCATGGCGTCGACCACCTCGTCGGGCACGAGCTCGCCCTGCTCCATGTACCGCCGCGCGAGCAGGCCGAGCGCCGTGCGCGAGTTGAGGTGCTCGCGGAACAGCTCGCCGGTGGCGATGTGGTGGAGGTCGAAGCGCGCGCAGAGATTGGCGGCGTGGGTGCCTTTGCCGACACCCGAGGGACCGATGAGGGCGAGATTCATGGTCAGGCGTGAGGAGGGTTGGGACCAGCGCCAGGCGAGGCTCCGTCCGGACAACGGGACGGGCGGGTCCGGCGCAAGGAGGTGGGTAACCAGGCCGAGAAGGAGGTCACGCGTGCGGTGCGCCCCCGCCGGGTCGGCGGAGGAAGTCCTCGCACGATGCAGGCTGAACCTAGGCTCTTCGTGGGCTGCCAGTATCGCAGAAGCCCCGGAGCCCGGCTTCGCATTTCTTGGCAAATGTGGGGCGCGGGTTGGACGCGCGGGCGCCTACCACTCTGCGAAGGTGCGGTCCGCGACGAAGCGCTCGATCGTCCGCCGCGGGGCCTGGGCGCTGCGGAGCGCGCGGTTGCGGTACAGCGGAAAGTCGTTCGACGCGAGGGGTGCCTCCGGCTCCACGGAGAGCGCGGTGCTGGCGCGGAAGCGGACGTGGTACGTCGCGGCGGTGGACGTGCCGGCATTGACCGTGTAGGTCGCCTCCGACTCGCGGATCGGGAAGGTGAGCGTCACCCGGTCCCCAGCCTGCAGGCCCCGCACGACCAGGTGGCGGCCGACCCGCTCCGTTTCCAGCCGCGTGCCGTCGCGCTCGAACCGCGCGGCCGCGGGGTCGGCCCAGTGCGGAATGCGCACGGCGACGCGGAGCGGTGCCTTGGCCAGGAGCTCGATCCGGCCCTCGTAGGGCAGGTGGCTCAGGACGTCGAGGGACCGGCCGCTCCGGTTGAGCAGCAGGTTCACCGTCGCGGCGCCGGGCTCCTCACGGAGCGCGCCCTCCCACGCGTAGTACAGCGCCTGGCCCGCGTTGCTGGTGCAGCAATGCATCACCCAGGGCTCGGTGATGATCCCGGGCTTGGTGAGACCGAAGAAAACGCCGACGCTGCGCTGGATCGCGTCCTCGGTGCACTCGAAGGGCGAGGGATACTTCGCCGTGTCGGTGCGCTCGGGCTGCCGGGCGCAGAATTCGGCGAGGGCCGCGGGGTCGGTGAGCTGCTGCTCGGCGAGCTGGTTGCGCACGATGGCGTCGACGTCGTCCCAGTAGTCGCCGGCCCCGGCGTCGGTCAGGCGAATGGCGAGCCCCACGAGGTCGGCGAGTCCGCAGCCCTCGCAGGCGAGCCAGGGCGGATGGGTGTTGATCCAGCCGAGCCGGCGGAGTCCCTGCGACCAGGTGAACTCGTAGGCGGAGCGCACGAACTCGATCGCCCGCTCATCGTGGACGTTGAGCGCGTGGTAGAGGATGCCGCGCAGGGCGATGGCCCGCGCGTGGAAGTGCAGCGGCCAGTGGCCGTAGGCGGCGCCGGCGCGGAACAGCGCGTCCGGCGTGATCTGGAAACCGTCGGGCGCGGCCGGGTCGAGCACGAGCGTCCCGCCCCAGAACTTGGGTTTCATCGCGTAGCGCGCGACGCGCTCGGCAAGCTCCCGCGCCACGGGGTCGCCGGTCAGGCGGTAAAGCTGGGCCGCGGCATAGATCTGGTGGCCCTGGCAGCACGTGACGGAGCCCTCGGGACCCTCGCGGTCGCGGATGGCCTCGGTCGTGTCGATCCAGCCCGAGCGCGGGTAGACGAACCCGTCGTGCCAGCCGCCGCGGTGGGGATAGAACGAGTAGTCGTCGCGGTCGACGGCGATGCGGCGCAGCCCGCGGATGAGCGCGGCGCTGGCGGCGGCGGTGTCGGCGCCGTTGACCGCGCGCCAGGCCGTGAGCGCGCGGACCATGCGGGC
Organism: uncultured Opitutaceae bacterium; assembly: GCA_964471615.1. Taxonomy (GTDB): domain Bacteria; phylum Verrucomicrobiota; class Verrucomicrobiia; order Opitutales; family Opitutaceae; genus Opi-474. Next base: position 45,862 of record CAYYGV010000005.1, on the reverse strand, counting down.
GACGCCCCAGACGCTGGCGAAGTCCTCGTCGCGTCCCTCGCCATAGAACTCGACGCTGTTGTTGTAGATGTTGCGCCACGGGCGCGCGGGCGTGAAGCGGTCCCAGTAGAGCCCGTCGTCGATGCGCGAGAGCAGCTCGGCGCGGTAGGCCGTCTCGAGGTCGGCGCGGAAGTCCGAGCCGGAGACGAGGCGCAGCAGCGGGAGCGCCTCGGCGAGCTTGGCATCGAGCGGAAGATCGGCGGACCAGTGGCGGAGATACGGCGTCCGCACGTGGAAGTGCGCGAGCCCGTACATGGTCATCAGCTCCGGATCGAGCGTGTTGAGCATGCCGCGCACCGCGAGCGCGGCGCGGTCGGCGAGGTCGAGAGTATCGGGAATCTCGAGCGTCCGCGACTGGCCGGAGGGGACGACAGAGGGGGAGGCCACGGCCCGAGCAAAGCGGGGAAGGCCGTCCGACGGAACTCGAAACCGCGGCGGCTCAGGCGGCCGAGCTGCCGTGGAGATTGGCCCGCCAGAGGGTGGGACTCTCGCCCACGATGCGGCGGAAAACCCGGTTGAACTGCGAGAGCGACTGGAAGCCGGCCTCGAACGCGGCCTCGCTGATCGTCTTCTGCGGGTTCTGCAGGAGGTTCTTCACCTTCTCGACGCGCAGGTGGGCGAGGTAGTCGGTGAACGTGAGGCCCGTCGCCTCCCGGAACATCTTGCAGAAATAAAAGGCGCTCGTGTTCACCGCCTTCGCGGCCTGGACGAGGCTGACCTCCTCGGTCTGGTGCTCCATGATGTAGAGCTTGGCCTTGGTGATCATCGGCGACTCGGCCTGCTCCTTCATCACGGTCAGCTGATTGCTGATCTCGGCGAGGTGCCGGGCGAAGATGGTGAGGAGCCGGAGGACGGCCTCGTACTGGGAGCGCTCAAGCACGCGCGTCTGGAAATACGCCTCCTCGAGCTTCTTCACATCGACATCCATGCCGAACTTCAGCAGCTCGCGGGTGACTTTCTTGAACTCCCGCTGGTTCGGCTGGTGCAGCAGCACGCCGCCGGTCTGGAGAAAGGCGATGACGTTCTCGCCGACGCGGACCGGGACCGCCGAGTCGCAGAGGCCGGCGAAACACTTGAGCGTCTGCGGCTCGAGGCGGGCCTCCTGCTCGACGCGGGCCTGCAGCTCGAGGCACGAGGCGCAGGACTTGTTGGTGCGGGCGAGGAGGGCGCAGAACGGCGACTCGTGCGGGGCGCCGTGCAGCGGCAGTTCGAGGGAGTTCACCGCGCGCAGGGCGAGCGGCAGGGAAAACGTGTCGGCGAACGCCTTGGTGTAGTCGCGGAAGATCTTGCTGGCCTTGAGGCTCTGGACCAGCTCCTCCGGGGGCGGGTGCGGTGTCTCGGTGTTTTCCACGAGGACAAGAAATGCGCAGCCGGCGCTGACTTTCAACTTTGAACGGCTGAATCGCCTCGGTCAGTCCGCCCAAATCCCTGATTAACCATGGAGTTCGTCTGGGGTGGCGCCCCGACGACGGCCTGAGTGGAGCTGCGCCGGCGGTGTGGGGCTGCGACTGGGCCGGATGGGGACGGCGGAGGGGTTCTTTGACCACGGAATTCACGGATCGCGCGGATCAATGCACCAGGCGAATCCACGCGGCACGTGCGCGCGTACCTGTTCTCCCGCCTGTCATCCTGAGCGTAGCGAAGGATGACATACCGGGGAGGCTGGCGGGAATATGTGGTGCCGGTGGCCCAGCCCTGCGCGAATCGTGCCCGATGCGCCGCGCCACCCTAGACGACGGCGGCCCGGTACATGGCCGTGATCTTGGCGGGCGGGATGTCGGCGAGGAGGTTGTGGATGTTCGCGAACATGTAGCCGCCGCCGTCGGCCAACGTCGAAACGTTGCGGGCAACCTCGCGCTGGATGTCGGGAACCGAGCCCAGGGGCAGGGTGTGCTGGGAATCTACGCCGCCGCCCCACAGCGCCATGCGACCGCGGACCTTGTCCTTCCATTGGGCGGGAGAATGCCCGCCAGCGGGCCACTGCACGGGATTCAGGATGTCGGTGCCGCTGGCCACGATCAGGTCGAGGATCTCGTAGAGCGCTCCGCAGGAATGCAGGAAGGTTTTCGCCTTTGGGGCGAGCCGGTGGAGTTCCTCGTTGTGCCGCTGGCGGTAGGGCAGGAACAGGTCGCGGAAGGTGGCCGGCGACGCCATGAGCGAGCTCTGGTTGCCCCAGTCGTCGGCGTCGGTGCCGATGATGTCGATGTAGTCCCTGATCTCGGGGAGGAGGGCGCGGGCGTTGCGCAGCGCGTAGTTGAGGTGGAGGGCGTGCAGCTCGTGCACGAAGTCCGGGTCCTCGAGGCAGAGCACGGGGAACACCGCCAGCCCGCCGTAGCCGTGGATGCAGAGGCCCATGCTGAGCTGGCCCCAGAAGAACACGGCGCGGTCGGTGCTCTCGCGCACGCGGCGGCAGGTGTCGCGGAGCGCGCGGATCTGGTCGTCGCGGAGCAGGCCCCGCTCGAGGTTCGCACGCACCTCCTTCAGGTCGGGACGCGGCAGGTCGCCGTCGAGGATCAGGGGCTGGCCGGCGTGCTCGTCGTTGAAGACAAACGCCCCGAACGGCATCCGGGTGTTCTCGCCCTGCAGGATCGTGCCGTCGGGCAGCGTGCGGTAGTCGGCCGGGTTGCGCACCTGCGCCCCGGGGATGCGGCCATTGAAGTTGTAGGCCACCCAGTCGCCCGACGGCTCAAAGGCGTTCGTCAGGCCGTCGCCCTCGACCACCACCACGTCGCAGCCCAGCGCGTCGAGCACGTCGACGTGCGGCAGCGCCAGCATCTGCATCGTGTCGTGCACGCGGGTCGGCTTCACCGGCAGCCGCAGCGCCGACCGCAGGGCCTGGTAGGAAAACGCCGAGACGCCCGTCGAGCGCATGCCACCCAAGTCCCGGGGCACGCGGTCCACGGGCTGGAAGTTGAGGGCGGCGAGGACCCGCTCGCGGGAGGTCATGGGTCCGGAAACGTCCGGGCGTCGGAAAAAGGGGCGAGCCTAGGCGGCGAAGACTGTCTCCTCCTTGCGGGCAACCGGGCGAGGCGGGCGCGCCTCGGGGCGCCCATAGTGGAAGCCGTCGGTATCCTCGTATGCTAGCGTTGCGCGGCGGGCGGAGACCCACACCAACGCCAGGCTGCCGAGCGCCACCAAGGCGCCGGCGAACAGCAGGGTTGAGATCATGGCGGGTAGGGGTTGGGGGTTCAGTAGAGCTTGGCGCCAGTATGGACCCACCGCCCGCTCCCAGCTACGCGGCACTTGGCGGAGAGGGCGCATTTCTTGTCATGCGTCCGCGGCATGAGAACGCAGGGTATGAAGTGATCATACATCCCGGTGAACACTTGGGCGTTGAGAGTTGGCCGCCGGCCGCCGAGGGTGGCCCCGATTCGCCCCATGAAGACCCTGCTGCCGTTGACCGCGAACTGGCGTGTCATGCACGCCGAGCCCTGGCTCGGCCCCACCGTGGCCTGCTCGGCCCTCCCGCTCGACGAGCGCTGGGTGCCGGCGCAGGTGCCGGGTGACGTCCACCTCGATTACGAGCGCGCCGGCCTGATCGCCGACCCGTTCTTCGGGACCAACCATGATCACTGCCGGTGGATGGAGGAGTGGGACTGGTGGTATCGCGCCGAGGTCACGCCGCCCGCGCCCGGCCCGGGCCAGCGGCTGCACCTGCTGTTCGAGGGACTCGACGTGTTCGCGACCGTCCTCCTGAACGGCAAGGTCGTGGGCAAGAACCAGAACATGTTCACGCCGCTGCGCGTGGACGTGACCGACCATGTGGTGGCCGGGCCCAACCAGCTTGAGGTCTGCCTCGCATCGCCGACGTCCCCGCCGGGACGCGTGCCCAGTCCCGAGGTTCGCGGCTACGGCTCGCCGCTGCGCCTCCAGGTCCGCAAGGCCCAGTCCTGCTACGGCTGGAACATCACGCCGCGGCTCGTGACGATCGGCATCTGGAAGCCCGTTTCGTGGCTGCTGGTGGACGAGGTCGAGTTCGACGACGTTCATGTTCGCACCCTCGCGGTCCATCCCGATGGCGCCGCCGAGCTTGAGGCGGTGGTGGAGATCCGGGCGAATCACGGCACCCCGGCCGGAGTCGAGGTCGAGCTGACCGTCGCGGGCCAGTCCCGCCGCTTCACGCTCCCCGGCGAGCCGGGTGGCAGCCGGCGGGCGGAGCGCTTCACCGTGCCGCGGGCGCAGCTGTGGTGGCCGCACGGCCACGGTGAGCAGGCCCTTCATCCCTGGTCGGCGCGGCTGATGCGAAACGGGCGGGAAGTCGACCGGCGCGAGGGCCGGTTCGGCATCCGCACGGTCGAGCTGATTCAGGAGCCCGGTGCCGGCGGCACGACCTCATTCATCCTGGCGGTGAACCACCGACGGATTTTCCTGAAGGGCATGAACTGGACGCCGGTGGACGCGATCTATGCGCGCATCACGCCGGAGCGCTACCGGGAGCTGCTCGACGCGACCAAGGCGGCCAACATCAACGCGCTGCGGGTCTGGGGCGGCGGCATCTACGAGGGCGACTCGTTCTATGCGCGCTGCGATGAGCTCGGCATCCTCATCACGCACGACTTCATGTTCGCCTGCGGTTGCTACCCGCAGGATCCCGAGTTCCTCGCGGAGGCGCGGCGCGAGGCCGAGCATCAGGTGCGCCGGCTGCGCCACTACGCCTGCGTCGTCGCGTGGTTCGGCGACAACGAGAACGACGTGCTGGCCGACCTCAGCTTCAACTACCCGGCCTACCGTCACAACCGCCTCAGCAAGGAGGTGCTGCGCGACGTGGTCCGCGCCGAGGCACCGCACACGCCGTATGTCCCGACATCGCCGTACTCGCCGACGGTGTACGACCAGAACTCCCCGCTGGAGGGCGACTGTCACCTCTGGGCTCACGGCACGTCGTACCGGGCGGAGTTCTTTACCCAGCCGCGTCCCCGCATGGTGACGGAGATCGGGCACATGGGCATGCCGGGCCGGGACGTGATCGAGCGATTCGTGAGCCCGGACCGGCGCTGGCCGATCTGGAACGAGGAGTACCTGACGCACGGCTCGGACTGCACGCGGCTCGACCGGCAGGGACTCCTGCGGACGATCTTCCAGAGCATCGCGGCGCGGGGCTGGGAGGAGCCGAAGGACCTCGACGACCTGATCGCGAAGTCGCAGGCGCTGCACAGCGAGGCGACCCGGTTTTGGATCGAGCTCTACGGCAACCAGCCGGACTGCTGGGGCCTGTTCCTCTGGAGCCTGTCCGACTGCTGGCCGCAGATCTCGCCGGCCTACATCGCGTATCCCTTCAACCCGAAACCGTCGCTGAACGCGGTGCGCGACGCCTACGCGGCGATCCGGCGGTAAGGTTTGCCACGAAGGGCACGAAGCACACGAAGACCGGATCGCCTTCGCGGTCTCAGCGGTCTTGGCTGTGACCAATCACGTCCAAGCCGTGTTAACCGCCAGGTCCGCCAAGACCGCGAAGCCTTCGTGTGCTTCGTGTCCTTTGTGGCAAAAGAAAAGAGAGGCGAGGGTGAGTCGCCTCTCTCGTTGCTGGGAGACGAGGGTCGTTACCCCTCGGCCGTGGTGGGGTTGATCACGGTGCGGACCTGCGACACGCGGTTGGCGGGGAAACCGCCCTGCTTGGCGTGCTCGCGCACCAGCGCCTCATTGGGGGCGATGTAGACGCAGTACACCTTGTCATCGGTCACGAAGCTCTCGACCCATTGAATGCCTGGGCCGAGTTTGTTGAGCACGCCACAGGACTTCTGCGAGATGGCGGTCAGTTGTTCGGGCGTCAGCTTTCCGGCGCCCGGGATGTCACGTTCGATCACATACTTTGGCATGGTGATCCTCGTTGTGGGGGTTTCGGTTCACCGGCGCGGCGGCGTTCGTCGCGCCGTTTTCACGGGGGTTCGTGAAGCCGGCACCATAGCCGGGACCCTGCATTCCGCCAGTCCGAATCCCGGAGAGTTGCAGGCTGGAGTTTCTATTCGCCACGAAGGACACGAAGCGCACGAAGATTCGATCAGCCTCGCGGTCCTAGCGGCCTTAGCGGTGCCCCCTCATACGTCGAGCCAGCTTGACCGCTAAGTCCGCTAGGACCGCGAAGTCTTCGTGTGCTTCGTGATCTTGGTGGTGAGATTCTCGGTCCGCTGTGGTTGGGTTCCAGCCGTCAATTTTGGGCGGCCAGTAGGGGGTAGTCCTCGACGAGGTGGTGAATCGGACCGGTTGGCGTGAGGTCGCTGGTGTAGAGGGCGAACCGCGTGACGCGGAACTCGGGGCCGGCGAACTCGCGGTGACGCTTGAGGAAGAGGTGCGCCGCCACCGGGGCCGCGCCGGGACGCAGCCGGGCTAGCGTGATGTGCGGCTGAAAAGTGCGCAGGTCGGCCGCCATGTTGACGGTCAGGAGGGAGTCGTCGATCTGCTGGCGGAGCTGGAACAACCGCGGGTGCGCTCGCCCAAGTCCGGCCCAGAGGACCTGTGGGTCGCCGCGCGGCGGGAAGGCGGCGACGCCCTCGATGGGGAGCAGGAAGGGTGCGACGCGCACCGCGCGGAGCTTCTCCTGGAGCGCGGTGACGAGGTCGGCTTCGACGTTACCGAGAAAGCGAAGCGTGACGTGGAGCTGGGCTGGGGGAGTCCAGGCGAAGCCGGGCGCATCGGTGTAGAGTTGCGCGAGGACCCGGCGCGGCTCGTCGGGGAGCGGCAGGGCGATGAAGCACCGGGACGGCGGCATGACGGCAGTTTGGCGGGTCGGAGCGCGCGGCAAAACCGAAATCGTGGACGGGCTGCGCGCCGATTGTGGTCGGGTTTCACAAGAACTGCGGAGCAGCACCGGCGTGGTTCTGCTAACCTCCGGTTGCGGCCGGACCATCCCCTGGTCGTCCACGTCCGGTTCCCTTTCTTAGTCTATGCCCCCCGCAACCACGAAAGAGATTAGGATCGACCCCGTCCGCGATCGCCGTGTCTGGCTGGAACGAGAGGCTTTCGCGCTTTCGAAAACGTGCCCCGCCGAACACACGAATCCCGTGGAGTGCCCGCTGTGTGACCTGCGCCCGCTGCCGCTGCACGAGCGGCGCGAGTGGATCGGACGCCTCTCGGACGAGGAGCTGGAATACCTCGCGAGCTACCACCGCGCCTGCTTCGCCCAGAAGATGGCCGCCAAAGGCGGATGCGCGGCGATGAAAGATCGACGGTAAGATCAGGCGGCGGGCGAACATCGAACATCGGACATCGAACGCCGGACATCGAAGAGGCGGAGAAAACGCTCAACGTTCAACATTTGACGCTCAACGCCCAAGGCGTGGGCGTCGTGGGCGCTTGGTTGGTCGGGCTGTGCTCCCCTTGAGCGTCGAGCGTTGAACGTCGAACGTTGAGCGTTCTCATCGAATCACCGTCCAACCGCAGGCATTCGATGTTCGATGTCCGACGTTCGATGTTCGGCGTTCGTCCGTCTCCGCCACGATTACTCCCTCGCCATCGCGGCGCCGCTCGCTGAGTCTCCGCGGCTAAAAACCTCAACCTCTTCCCCACATCATGAGCGAGACCGCCCGCCCCAAGACATTCTCCGAGGCCATTGTCGGCTACATCCGCGACTTTGGCGTATTGAAGGAAACCCGCGCCGAGTACTGGGGCATCCAGCTCATCAACTTCCTCGACTGCACGGCGTATTTCTCGCTGCTGACGATCGTCGCGGTCTTCCTCTCCGACGATCTCGGGCTCAATGACCGGCTCGCGGGCTACACGATCACGGCGTTCACGTCGGCGACGTCGCTGATGCTGCTGTTCTCGGGCATGACGACCGACTGGCTCGGGATCCGCCGCGGGCTCAACGTGGCGATGTGGGGCTCGCTGTTCCTGCGGCTCGCAGTGGTCTGGGTGGGACTGACGCCGTCGCTGCCGCACCGCGGCCTGATCGCCGGCGTGCTGCTGGTGCTGATGGCCCCGTTCATGGCGGCGATCCAGACGATCTTCCAGGCGGCGACGAACCGCTACACGACGCGGCGGTCGCGCAGCGCGGGCTTCAACCTGTGGTACCTCTTCATGAACATCGGCGCCGCGGCGGCCGGGTTCTCGATCGATATCGTCCGCAAGTGGCTTCACCTCCCGAACGTCCACATCTTCACGCTGGGAGTGGTGATGGCGGTGCTGTGTCTCGTGGCGCAGCATTTCATGATCAAGTCGGAGGAGCAGCTGGTCAGCCCGGACGAGCCGGCGGTCGACGCCGAGGCGGACAAGAAAGTAGAGCGGAAGAGCCCGTGGGAAAGCTGGCGCATCATGATCCGCGAGCCGGCCCTGTGGCGGCTGCTGGTGCTGATCGGCCTGATCGTCGGCGTGCGCGCGGTGTACGTTTACCTCTACTTGCTGATGCCGAAATACTGGTTGCGCACGATCGGGCCCGATGCGGCGTTCGGCACGCTCAATGCCATCAATCCCATCGGCATTGTGATCGGCCTGATCCTCTTCATCCCGTTCGCGAACCGTTACCCGGTCTTCCGCATGCTGGTCTACGGGGCGATGGTCTCGTCGCTCGCGCTGCTGCCGATGTCGCTGCCGTGGACGGTGTATGGCCTTTCGATCGAGAAGACCCATTACCTCATGGCGCTGCTGGCGATGATCCTCGTCACGATTGGCGAGGTGGTGTGGTCGCCGAAACTCTACGAGTACACCGCCGCGATCGCGCCGAAAGGACAAGAAGGCGCCTACCTGGGCCTGTCGCTGATCCCGTGGTTTCTGGCGAAGACGCTGGTGAGCGCGCTCTCGGGGCACCTGCTCGCGCACTGGTCGCCGGAGAAGGTGATGATCAACGGCGCGGAGGTTCCGCTGCAGCAGGCGATGATCAACCACCAGCTCGACTACTGGCACCGTCCCGAGGCGATGTGGCTCGTGCTCGGCGCCTACGCCATGGCCGGCTGCGTGATCGCCGCCGTGCTCGAGAAATGGCTCACCAAGGGCGTCAAAGCCGGACCGGGCAGTCAGGCGGCCTAGCAGGGGCATGAAAAAGGCGGCCGGGGTCCGGCCGCCTTGCAGGTCAGGAAGTGGACCGGCGCTACTTCGTGATCTCGTGACCGGTTAAGTTGCTGACGACTTTCCGGTTCGAGGCGACGCTGGCCAGCCAGGCCTGCATCTGGGCGCTCGAGTTGACCGTGTCGAGGAAGACGGCGAGTCGTGCCTCCGAGTCGAAGGTGATCGTGATCCGGTGGGAATGGTCTAGCCGGCCGGCCATCACGCGATAGCAGTTGATCTTGGCGTCCTTGAGCCCATTCGCGTCAAACACCTCGCGAAGTCCGTCGAGCGACTTCAAATACGCGGCCTCGTCCGCGATGTTCGCGAGCGTGACATAGACCCACGCGCCCTTGTAGGTGCCATCGATGCGGAGACCCTGGTAGAGCACGCTGGCCCCCAAGGTGCGGATGTGCATCAGATGCTCGCGGTTGTTCAGCAGGTCGACGTTGTCCTTCAGCTGCGCGCTATACTGGGCGAGCTGGGCCACGGAATCAGCGGCGATGACCGCGCGAACGCTGTTGGTCTTCTGTCCGTCGTAGTTGGTGGAATAGACGCGGATGTACGAATCGACCCCGAGCTTTGCCTTGGCCACCTCGTTGGTCTTGGCGACGAACATCGCATAGCCGGACGGGTCGTCGGTGTTGATCTCCTGGATAGAGATCACGCGTTTGGGGAGGCCATCGGCGCCCTGGAGGAGCGCGGTCGCGAGGAGCGCAGCAAGCGACGCTCCGAGGATTCGTAGTACTTTCATGTTGTGGGGGGGTTGGGTTCAACGGCGCGGAATGCGCCGCAAGGGTGCAGAAAGACAGGCACACGGCTGGACGTGCGATCGGGCAGCCGGGGGTGAGGCTGCGTGCCGAGAAGTTGAGGCGTCACCAACCGCCACGCAAGGCGGCTCTCGAAGACCTATCGCACCAATGGGGCGTGGCAGTCTCACACGCTGGGGAAAGGTTTCCGTCAGCTTCGCATCCTTCGCGCTCTTCGTGGTAAGACCAAACCGCAGACTACGATGACGCCCCGATGTAGCCGTCGACGATAGCTCACCCGACCGCCGGTCGGCGATTGCCGGGACGAAAATAGCGGCTACACTTCAGCCATGAGGCTGGAGGTGCGATGGCCTTGGAGGCTGGGGTTTCTCGAGCGGGCCGACAGTGGCGCGTGGGCGGAACCGGAGCCCGACCCGAAGGATCGCAACGCCGTTGACCGTCGCCGGATGGTATTGGAACAGCTCCGGGGCGATCGTCGCCGTCCCATCCGCCACCAGGGCGTGCTGGCTGCCATGGACCGGGTACCGCGTCATGAATTTGTGCCGGAGTCGGTGCGCAACGAGGCCTATGCCGACTGGCCGCTGCCCATCGGACTCGGCCAGACCATCTCCCAGCCCTACATCGTCGCGCTCATGACCGAACTGCTCGACCCGCAGCCGGCGGACCGCGTCCTCGAGGTGGGCACGGGCTCGGGTTATCAGGCGGCGGTGCTTTCGCGGGTGGTGTCCCGGGTCTTCACCATCGAGTTGTGCGACGAGCTTGCCTACCGGGCCGTGGCGACGTTTGCCCGCCTGGGATATCGCTCGATCCAGATTCGCATCGGCGACGGGCATCTCGGCTGGCCGGAGCAGGCGCCGTTTGACGCCGTCATCGTGACCTGCGCCCCGGAGGCGGTGCCGGGCGCGCTGGTGGACCAGCTCAAGGAGGGCGGTCGCATGGTCATTCCCGTCGGCCCGCCCGGCGACCAACTCCTCTACCTCCTAACCAAGCACCAAGGCCGCCTCGACCAACGCGAAGTCATTCCCGTGCGCTTCGTGCCCATGCTAAGTCGCGAAGCGACTTAGCAGTGACGAGTGACGAGGGACGAGTGACGAGTGGGGCTAGCTCCGATCCGGGTGGGTCGGGCTCGTCACTTGTCACTCGTCCCTTGTCACTAGGCGCGTGCCGCGCCTCGGTAGTGGTCGACGACGGGGTAGCTTCGGGCGACGAGCCCAAAGGCGAGGGCCGCGGCGAAGGCGAAGGCGGCGAAGAAGAACATCTGGAAGGCCGTCACGCCGAAACCCGTGCTCGCGATGCCCTGGGTCACGGTGGGGTTGCGCACCGCGGCGTTCACCACGAGCACCCAGAGATTGCCGATCGTGACCGAGAGGCTCCAGAAGCTCATGATCGCACCCTTCATTGCGTGCGGCGCCTGGCTGTAGGCGAACTCGAGGCCGGTGGCCGAGACGAGCACCTCGCCCAGCGTCAGCAGCGCGTAGGGCAGGATCTGCCACGCGATCGAGAAGGCGTGCCCATGGTCGAGCACCATCTGCATGCCGCCGACCACGATCCAGGCGAGGCCGGCGAAGGCGATGCCGGCGGTCATGCGCCGCAGGGCGGTCACCTCCACGCCGGACCGACGGAGCGCGGGATAGAGCACGAGGTTGTTGAACGGGATGAGGAGCATCACGAGCAGGGGATTGAGCGCCTGCATCTGCGACGACTGGAACCACGACGGCTTGGACATGGCGTCGGCCTGCAGCACCCAGGTGGAGGCCTTCTGATCGAAGAGCGACCAGAACGGGGTCACGAGGGCGAACAGCACCAGCACGCGGAGCACGGTGCGCACCCCGTCGACCGCCTCGCGCGGGTGACGGTCGCCGACCTGGTCGAGCTGGATCCAGACGCCGAGGCCGGCGAATGTGAGCAGCGCCACGAGCGCGGTGCAGGCGGCGATGACGAATCCGGCCGATGGCACGAGCGCGAACGAGGCGGCGGCGACAGCCAGTCCAAGCGTGGCGAGGATCAGGCCCGGACGGCCGGAGGCGAGCGCGGTCCGGCAGACCCGAACGAATGAGTCCGGATTGGGCGGCGCGGGCGGGACCATGACGTATTGGGACCGGCCGACAAAGAGAATGACCGTGGACAGGAGCATCAGCACGCCGGGCACGCCGAAGGCGATGGCGGCGCCGAGCTGCCGCAGGAAGATCGGCATGAGCAGCGACGCGAAAAACGAGCCGAAGTTGATGATCCAGTAGAAGGCGTCGAACACGACCTTGGCGCGGTGCTTGTTGGTCTGGTCGAACTGGTCGCCCACGAAGGCCGCCACGCACGGCTTGATGCCGCCAGAGCCCAGCGCGATCAGGCTGAGGCCGGTGTAGAAGCCGGCCCGGCTGTCGACGAAGAGCGCGAGACAAAACTGGCCCGCGCAGTACACGAGACTCAGCCAGAAGATCGTGTGGTACTTGCCCCAGAAGCGGTCCGCGATCCAGCCGCCGAGCAGCGGAAAGAAATACACGCCGATGACGAAGGTGTGGAAGACGTCCTTCGCGGCGAGCGCCCGCTCTCCCTCGGGGAGATGCAGCAGGAGCGACGACACCAGGAACACCGTGAGGATGTTCCGCATGCCGTAGAAGCTGAACCGTTCGCACCCCTCGTTACCAATGATGAACTGGATCTGGCGGGGAATTGGGACCGGGGCGGCGGGGGTGGTGGTCATCGGCGGAAAGCCCGTCGATGGAAAGGGATTCCGCTGGAAAAAGAAAGGCCAGATCGCCCGCCACGCAGGTCAGGCGCCTTCAGGCAGAACGCATGGTCTCAATGCGCTGAAAAGCTCGTTCGCTCCGTGACCGTGGACGGAGGAGGTCGGCGCGTGGGGGACCACGCGCTCCGTCGATCAGGATCGGCCGGACCTAGTCCTCGGTGCGCTCCACACCCTCGACCTTGGGGCGGCGGGGCACGCGCACATGGCAGTCGGTCGCGGTGCGCGGCTCGACCTGCCGGGCGTGGATGCGTTCGCCGGACTCGGTGTGGGCGATGTCGGCGCGGCGGTCGTGCAGCCCGTAGCCGTGGGCCGGCTGCGAGCGGGGGCGGGACACCGGCGCCGTCACGTCCGGGCGCGGGGTTTCACTGGGCGGTGTCACGAGCGGGGAAACAACCAGACCGGGTTTCGCTTTCATGATTATCCCTCGGGTTGGACACGCGCATTATCGCACGTCCCCGGGATTTCGCGCCGCATATCTTGCGGATTCTCGCGGCCGCGGTTGGGGATTGCGTCGCCGCGTTCCATCCATGGACTCCCGCCATGGCCCAGACTCTTGGCGCGACCCCGGCGCCCGCGGGTGCAGTGCCCGGCACGACCCAAACCGTGATCCTCGGCGGCGGCTTTGGCGGCCTCGCCGCGGCCAACGCGCTGCGGCGCGCGCTGCCTGGCGCGCACGCGGTGACCGTGATCGACCCGACGCGGCGCTTCCTGGTGGGAGCGGGCAAGACCTGGGTGATGCTGGGCGAGCGAAAGTTCGAGGAGATCTCCGCCGACCGCGCCCGCCTGCTCGAGCCCGGCGTGGCCTTGCTCGCGGCCGAGGCGACGGCGATCGACCTTGCGGGCCGGACCGTGCAGACCACCGCGGGGTCCGTGCGATGGGACTACCTGGTCATCGCCCTGGGGGCCGCGCTGCGCCTCGACGCGGTGCCGGGGTTGGACGGGGCCCACACCTTCTACACCGTCGAAGGGGCCGAGAAACTACGGTCAGTCCTGGCCGACTTCACCGACGGCGAGATCGCGCTGCTGATCCCGAAGGCCCCGTTCAAGTGTCCGCCCGCGCCCTATGAGGCGACGCTGCTGCTGCACGAGTATTTCGCGAAGCGCGGGCGCGGCGGAGCGGTCCGGCTGAAGCTCTACACCGTGGAAGGCACGCCCATGGCCACCGCGGGTCCGGAGATGGGGCAGTACATCCGCGGCGAACTGGCGAGCCGCGGCATTGGGTTCTTTCCGCAGAAGGCGGTGGCGCGCGTGGATCAGCGCGGCCGCAAGATTGAGTTCGCCGACGGCACGAGCGCCGGCTTCGACCTGCTGATTGCGGTGCCCCCGCACGAGGCGCCGGCCATCGTGAAGGCAGCCAACCTGCTGGGACCCTCGGGCTGGATCGCGGTCGATCCCAAGACCCTGGAGGTCAAGGCGGTCCCGACTGAGGGCCGGGTCTACGCGGTCGGCGACATCACGTCGGTGCCGCTGCCCGGGCGCTTCAAGCCAGACGTGCCGCTGTCGCTGCCGAAGGCCGGAGTGATGGCCGCCGCGCAGGGCGAGGTGGTGGGCCAGCGCATCGCCGCGCAGATCAACGGCCAGACCCAGACCGCAGTCTTTGCCGGCGAAGGATTCTGCTACCTCGAGCTCGGCGGAGCGTGCGCGGTGAAGGCCAACGGCGCGTTCTTCTCGCTCCCGCATCCCGTGATGAGCAAGCAGCCGCCGAGCGCGGAGCAGCTCGCCGACAAGCTGGCGTGGGTGGCGCGGAATCTGGCGCCGCGGCGTTAGTCCAGACTCATCACGAAGGGCACGAAGCTCACGAAGACTGGTGTGAGCTTCGCGGGTGCCAGTACCTCTGAAGCTGTGATCAACCGCCAAGGCCGCCAAGCACGCGAAGCCGTGGTGCCTTCGTGGTCTTCGTGGTGAAAATCGACCCCTTTGGTCGGAAGGGTCTAGTGCGCGGCCCGTTCGCAGTATTCGCGGAACAGGCGCACGTAGACCTGATACGCGGCCAGCGAGACGCCGGGTGGGGTCTGGTGGTCGACGGACGGAATATAGCCGCCGGAGCGCATGACGGGCAGGAGCCGCTCGAACTCGGCGCGCATGGCGTCCTCGCCGCGGGTCATGGTCATCTTGTCGAACCCGCCCATCATGAGCAGCCGCGGGTGCATCGCGCGCAGGCGCACGATGTCGACGCCGGCCTGGCGCTCGAGCGGATAGACGCCGTCGAGGCCTGCGGCCAGCAGCCACGGGATCATGGTGGTGACGTCGCCGTCGGTATCGACCAGCGCCTTGCTGCCGTGGCGATGAATGACGGGCACGGTCTGATCGTAATAGGGGCGGAGGAACTCGCTGAAGAACACCTCGGAGAGCATCGGGCCGTGGTTGTACGACATGTCCTCGGCGAACCCGACGAGATCGGGCGTCAGCACGGTGCAGACCGCCTCCATGACGCGCACGTTGTAGGCGGCGAGATCGCGGTTCATCCGGTGCATGAGCTCCGGCTGGTCATAGAACGCGAGCATGTGCGGCTCGATGCCCATGAGCCCGCGCGGGAACCAGAAGTAGCCGTCGAGCCAGAGCCGGATGGCGAAGTCGCCGCGGGCGTGCCCGGCCTGGAGGCGTCGCGCCTCGGCCAGCATGCGCGTGATGCCCTCGTCGGTGAAGAGGTACGGGCGCAGCGCGTCGTACGACGCTTCGTCGGTAACCACGCGCGGAATCTCGGGCGGGAGGGTGGAGCCGGGGCCGCCGCCCGTGCCGATGAGGGGCAGGGGATCGAGCCCGAAGAACGCCAGCGATTCCTCCCAGCTGGCCTCCGGGGGCACGCCCTCCTGCTTCCAGCGATCAAGGGTGAGATCCCACCACGCCGCCCACTCGACCATCGGGAGGCGGTCGTCGCAGCGCTCGAAGTTGAGGGTCCGCCGGAAGCGTTCGCGGGGATGCATGTCAGCCGCGGACGTTGGCGGGCGCCGGCGGTCACGACAAGACCCGGCCACCGGCGTCGGCAGACAGTGACGGCCCTAATGCGGCCTAATCGGGCCGGGACGGAGGCCAAGATCCGGACGAGAAATCGCAACGCGTGCGGAGGCAGCCGGCGTCGTTCCCGCTATAGTCGGCGCCGGACCGGAGGCTGGCATGTCCCGCGGTCCGTTACCCCCATGACCTCGAAGCAGCGTTTCCTCACGGCGCTGGCAGGCGGCAAGCCGGATCGGCTGCCTGTCACCACCCACTGGGTGCCGGGTTATTTCCTGCAGAACGTCGTCCACCTTGCGGAGCAGGATTTCTACGACCGCTTCGGGCTCGACCCGATCCTGTACCTCGCGCCCCATCTGCCCAACCTGGCGAAGGGCGAGTATTTCGATCCGGACCAGGGCGAGATCGGGTTTCTCGAGAGCCGCCGGGTCGCCAGCGATCAGTGGCGCGTCCGGCGCGAGGACCTGCCCGGGCGCCAGTACCCCGCGACCCGGTGGAGCTTCGTGACGCCGAAGGGGACCCTGAGCATGGTGCTCGAGTCCGACCGCTACAGCGCGTGGGTCGTCGAGCATCTCATCAAGGAGAAGCGCGACATCGACCTGATCGGTGAGTTCTGCACCGCGCCGCTGTGCGATGTGACCACCGTCAACCGCGCCGCGGAGACATACGGCGAGCGGGGCCTCGTGCGCTCGTACGTGTGCTGCTTCGACGTCTTCGGCCAGCCTGGCACCTGGCAGGACGCCACCTGCCTGGCGGGCACGGAGGAAATGATCATGGCCACCTTCGACGATCCCTCGTGGGTGCACCAGTTCCTGACGATCCTCCAGCGGCGGAAGAAAATCTACCTCGACTCGATGGTCGGAGCCAAGTTCGACCTCCTCGAGCTTGGCGGCGGCAGCGCGTCGTCCTCGGTGATCTCGCCGGCGATCTTCGACGAGTTTGTCGCGCCGTACGACGGTGAGATGATCGCGCTCGCGCATCGTCGTGAGCAGCGCATCGCGTACCACACCTGCGGCGGCATGATGGCGTTCCTCGAGCGCATCGCGGCGATGCGACCGAACGCGATGGAGACCTTCACGCCGGCCGCGATGGGCGGTGACGCGCGCCTGGCGGAGGCGCGGCGGCGAATTCCGCGCGACATCTGTATGATTGGCGGGTTCGACCAGTACCACCACTTCGTCGGGTGCACGCCGGCGATCACGCGGCAGGAAGTGCGGCGGTGCTTTGAGGAGGCTGGCCAGGACGGAGGCTACATCCTCTGTCCGTCCGATCAATTCTTCGAGGCCGATGCGCCCCTGCTCGAGGCGTTCGCGGACGAGGCGCGGCGCTGCACCTACTGACCGGCGGCGGGGAATTTCGCGGGTGCCGCGTGCTCCGGGAGTTCCGCAGGCAAGACGACTTGGCAAGTGACCGAAATTAAGCAAAATCCGCTTCGTAATCCGCAACGCACGCGCAGGCGGAAGCGAGGCGGTTCACTAGGATAGCGCCGTTCAGCATAAATCCCTTCGGCTCATGAATGTGATCGCGCCCTCGGACCTGAGAAATTTCTCCATCATCGGGCACGCGTCAGCCGGGAAGACGATGCTCTGCGAAGCGATGCTCGCGTGTGCGGGCAACATCGGACGCATGGGCTCCATCGCCGCCGGCACGACCGTGTCCGACTATCATGCCAGCGAGCACCAGCACCAGATCTCGGTGCATGCGTCGCTCCTGCACCTCGAGTGGATGAACCGAAAGTTCAACCTGCTCGACTGCCCGGGCTACGCCGACTTCATCAGCGAGGGCCTTGGCGCGCTGCGCGTCGGCGACTTCGCCCTCATCGTGGTCAACGCCGCGCACGGTCTCGGCGTGGGCACGGATGCGGCGTGGGATTACGCCACGCACTTCGAGCTGCCGAAGATGGTCGTCGTGAACGCGCTCGACAAGGCGAACATCAACTTCGACGCGATTCTGGCGGACACCCGGAATCATTTTGGGAAGAATGTCTTCCCGCTCTCGATCCCGCTGGACGCGGGCCCGGGGTTCAGCCGCGTGCTCGACGTGATGCGCAACGAGGTCGTGACCTACAAGCCGGGTGGCAACGGCAAGTACACGGAGGAGCCCGCGACGGGCGCCCTGGCGGAGCAGGTCCAGGAGCTGCACAAGCAGCTGATCGAGTACGTGGCCGAGTCGGATGACTCGCTCATGGAAAAGTTCTTCGAGAAGGGCATCCTCGCCGAGGAGGAATTCCGCGCCGGCCTGCACCAGGCGATCCAGCGCCAGGTGTTCGTGCCGCTGTTCGCGGCCTCGGCCGAGACGAATGTCGGCGTCGCCCGCCTGATGGACTTCATCGCCAAGTATGGCTCTGCACCGACCGACCGCGCGGAAGTTCCCGCGCGGGATCTCTCAGGAATCTCCGGCTCGGTGCCGCTCACGCAGCCCGAGCCGGTAATGTATATATTCAAGACGATGAACGAGCCGGGCGTCGGCGAGCTGTCGCTCTTCCGGCTGTTCTCGGGCAAGATCAAGACCGGTGACGAGCTCCTCAACTCCGCGCGCAACGTGTCGGAGCGCCTCGGCCAGATCTACGCCCTCAACGGCGGCACCCGCACACCCGTCACCGAGCTTACGGCCGGCGACCTCGGCGCGGTGGTGAAGCTGCGCGACACGCACACCGGCGACACCCTGTGCAGCCCGAAGCGCCCGGTGGTGCTACGGAAGGTCGAGTATCCCGCCCCCAATATTCACGGCGCACTCAAGCTCCGGACCAAGGGCGACGAGGACAAGCTGGCGGTGGGCCTGCAGCTGCTCCACCAGGAGGATCCGACGTTCCATTACCGGGTCGACGACGAGATCAAGCAGACGATCGTTTCCGGCCAGGGTGAGCTGCAGCTCCAAGTCATTGTCGAGCGCCTGCTGCGCCGCTTCAACGTCGCGGTCGACCTCGAGGAGCCGCGCATCCCGTACCGCGAGACCATCCGTGGCAAGGGCGAGTCCCGGTACCGGCACAAGAAGCAGACCGGTGGCGCCGGCCAGTTCGCCGAGGTCTGGCTCCGGATCGAGCCGGGTCCGCGCGACAGCGGCGTGGACTTCAAGCAGTCGCTCGTCGGCACCAACGTCGACCGCGTGTTCGTGCCGTCGGTGGAGAAGGGCGTGAAGACCGTCTGTCGCGAGGGCGTGCTGGGCGGCTTCCACGTGACCGACGTGAAGATCGACTTCTACGACGGCAAGATGCACCCGGTGGACTCGAAGGACATCGCGTTCCAGGTCGCCGGCTACCACGCCTTCAAGGAGGCCTTCATGGCGGCGTCGCCGTGCCTGCTGGAGCCGCTGTACACGGTGTCCGTGATGGTGCCCGAGGAGTTCCTCGGCGCGGTCATGGGCGACCTCTCGTCGCGGCGCGGGCAGATCCTGGGCGTCGACATCGACGGCCACTTCCAGGTCGTGCGCGCGCAGGTGCCGCAGAAGGAGCTGTACCACTACAGCACCATCCTGCGCTCACTGAGCAGCGGCCGGGGCCGTCATTCCGAGGCGTTCAGCCACTATGCCGAGGTGCCGCCGGAGGCGGCGGGCAAGATCCTCGCCGACGCCAAGGCGCGGAAGGAAGCCGAGGCGAACCACAAGCACTAGGCGGAAAAATCAAACGCCGAAAACGGAAGACCCCACGTCGATTTAGTGGCCGGGCCGCCGGGCCCGGCCGAAACTCCAACCCCCAACCGATCATGCAAACCTGGAAGATCGAAATCACCGAGCCGCACAGCGGCGAGCTCGGCGAAGCCGTGCTCCACGAGGACCACGGCTTCGCGATGGAAGAGTACACCTATGAGGCCGGCCACAAGATCGAGGTCGCCGTGCACGAGACGCACGACCCGCGCTGGCACATTTTCACGGACCTCGATTCGGGACACCGTTTCAAGATCCCGCCGGAGAAATATCGCCGCGTCTAGCGGACGTCTCCGGGTTTCCGGAGAGTCCCGGGGCGGCACCCACCACGAAGCGCACCAAGCGCACGAAGCCCGGACCGCGCGGCGTGGTTTTCGTGGTCACTCGGCTGCGATGGGCCTGGGTCTGAGCCCCAGCCCGCGATGGCCGCGCGGCGGCGTCGGAGCCGTCACTGCGACTGCGAGGGCTGCTGGCCGCCAGTCGGCAGGAAGTCGCGGTAGAGCACCTGCGCGCATTTCGGGCAGATGCTGTGGGTGAAGGTGGCGTGCGAGCGGTCGCCGATGTAGGCCTCGACCTGGTTCCAATAGCCGCGGTCGTCGCGGATGCACTTGCACGAGGCGCAGATCGGCAGGAGGCCCGTGAGCGTCTTCACCTCGGTCAAGGCGTCGCGGAGCTCGGCGTTCCACCGCACCATGCCGGCGGTGAGCAGCGAGATGAAAAGCGAGACGAGCAGCATGCTGACCTCGATGGCCGAGGCCGCGAGCACGAGGTCGGTGAGCTTGTTGTTCGGACGGAGCAGGAGGATCCCGGTCGCCACGACGCGCAGGAAATGGAAGATGGCGTGCAGCGCCAGCACCGCCGCCGGCAACTCGCGGCCCTGCCACCAGACGCCCCGGCAGGTCCCGCGCAGCGCCTGCGCCGCGAGCAGCGAGATGAACATCCAGGTCGCCGAGTTGATCATCATGCGCAGTGGCGTGGAGGCGTCCGCCACGACCACAAACAGCGAGAGCGAGAGGTGGAAAAGGCTGATGATGACAACCACGGCCCGGTGCGGCGGACGGCCCATGAAAATCAGGATGCCGTTCCACAGCAGCAGGTGCGCGAGAGTGATCAGCGGCGCCGCCAGACCGGTCGTGACCCAATCGTGGACCCACGGGCGCAGGACCAGCAGGGTGTCCGCGATGAACATGAACACCGCGGTCAGCATCCAGTGCAGCATCGCGGTGTTCGTGTGGTAGCGCCACCACGCCAGAGCGAAGGTCGCCGTGATGACCGCCGCGATCATCATGTTGGCCACGCCCAGCGGGGTTAGCATTTCGAGCATGATGGGTGCTGAGAAAATAGGGTTTTCTCCCCGGGTGCAAACTCCGAGTAACACCCCCTACTGAACAGCAGATGATTACTACCCCGAATTAGATGGCCTGCATCACCCGGTGCGGAAGATTTTCCACGCTTCTGCGATGCCGAGCCTTTCAGGGCTGCTCGGCAATGAGGAAGGCTCCCTTGGCCGGGAGCACCGGGATGGGATCGCCGGGGTGATAGACGGCGGCCTCCTGCAAGCCTTCGAGAGCCGGGGCGGTTAGCCGGGCCTTGGCCGGATCGAGGCCGAGCGCGGCCCAGTCGATGTCCAGCTTCACCTCCGTCGGCTGGGAGGCCCAGCTGGCGACGGCGATCAGCGCGCGCCCGGGCTTGCGGTAGACGGTCGCGAGGATGTCGCTGCGGCCGGTCTTCACCGGAGACGTGGAATCCCAGTAGCCGACCATGCGCGAGGTCTGGATGCCGAACATATCCCAGAGCCGGTAGATCGCCCGCGGGTCGCCCTGCCAGCCGTAGCGGTTGCTCATGCCGTAGAGCATGCCGCGCCACGCGTTCCCGCCGTCCTGAAGCATCTCGCTGTAGAGGCCGTAGGGGAGGCCGGCGAGTTCGACCAGGTAATAGTCGGGCGTCTCGTTGTAATCGAACGCCTCGCCGAACCACAGGCTGTCGATGTACGGGAACAGCTCCATGTATTGGTTCGCGCAGTTGCCGAGCCCGTATTCGGGGTGGTAGTTGTTGCCCGAGTGGAAATCGATCAGCGTGCCCGGCTTCGCGCGCTGCATGACCTTGCGCACGCGCTTCATGATCTCGCGGTCGTAGCCGATGCCGTCGAGGTAGATGCCGTCGGCGCCGGTGTGCTGGATCAGCCAGCGGATGCCCTCGAGGTAGTAATTGTGCCAACGCGACAGGCCGGTCGTGGCGATCGCGGCGTCGTAGTGTCCCGGACCCAACGGCTCGTGCCACGCGGGAACGTAGCCCGTGATGACGTGCTCGCGCAGCCAGGAGCTGCCGACATTGTCGCGGGCCACGGACTTCTGATCGGAGAACTGGTCGGCGAGGTGAAATCCGGGACCGTTGAGGAAGATCTCGTCGCCGAGGCTGCG
Organism: uncultured Opitutaceae bacterium; assembly: GCA_964471615.1. GTDB lineage: Bacteria > Verrucomicrobiota > Verrucomicrobiia > Opitutales > Opitutaceae > Opi-474. Next base: position 24,323 of record CAYYGV010000005.1, on the reverse strand, counting down.
GAGGGCCCAGAACTCGGTGGTGTAGTTCGACTGCTCGCGCACCGTGTAGTAGAGCTTCACCTTGATGCCGGCGGCGTGGGCTTCGCGGATGTAGGTGGTGAGCGGATCGACCGCGAGGAACGGGTAGTTGATGTAGCGGTTGAGCGGCTCGCTCTGGTGGATGTTGACGATCTTCATGCCGGCGGCCTTCGCCTCCGGGACTGAGAGGTGGCTGTGCGGCATGTGGCTGTGGCGCCAGTCCCAGTGCGCCGGGTCCAGTGCGCGCACGGGCGTGATGAGCAGGCCGAAATTGAACTGAAGGTCCTCGCCGGCGGCGACCCGCCGCGGTCCGGTGTAGGCGCGGATCACGACGTGGCCGTCGACCTCGCGCACGGTGCAGCCCCCCTTGCCGCCGTTGCTCCAGTCGCGGTAGAGGCCGGATTGCTTCAGCGTGTAGATGTCCCAGTGGTCGGCGACGTCCTTCAGCTTGAGGCTGAGCCCGGCATTCACGTCGCCGATCCAGAGCTGGTTGTTCGCACGGTTCAGGTCCCACTGCCACGACCACTCCTTCGGCCGCAGGCCGCCCTTGCGGCCCAAGCCCATCAGGTAAGTCGCCACCTCGGAGCGGACCGGGATCTCGAGCGCGACATCGGAGAGGTCGGCCGCTGCGCGCGCGTGGAGCTTCAGCCGGTAGTTCACGTAGCCGTCGCACTCGAGCTTCGCCTCGCAGGTCAGCTCGAGATTGCCCGCCTGGCTGGTGGAGGACCACGCGACGACGCCCGGGGCCTGATGCGTGACCTTCGCCTCGCCCTGCCAGACCGCGCCATCGACGACGAACCGCACGGGCGCGGCGAGGATCTCCTGCGGCGGGGCGTCGGTGGTGTCGACATTGCGCCCGAAGCGGCTGCGGATGCTCTCGGGCAAGCCCTGCGGCGTGAAGGTGAAGTCGCGGCCGAGCAGTCCCACCGTGCGGCCGTGCACTGTGACCGGCGTGTAGGGCGGGAAGACCGCCTCGTCGAGGCCGATGGTCGAATCAAGCCAGCGCAGCCGGGAGTGGCGCCACGGCTCGTTGTCACCGGCGTCGGCGATGAGCCGGTGGGACACCGCGAGATTCAGCGTCACCGTCGAGACGGGCGCGTTGGCCGCCCGGACGCGGATGGTGCCAGTGTACTGACCGGCCCGGGCATCGCGGGGAATCTGCACGCCAATCCAAAGCGGCTGAATGGAGCCGGTCGCCACGTTGACGACCTTCTTGATCGGCCGTCCGAGCCAGTCGGAGCCGCCGAGATTGATGCAGTGAAAGCCCGCGGCGGGAATGACCGTGCCGTCGGCCGCGCGCAGATCGGAGAATTCCAGGGACACCTGTTCGAGCGGCTGGCGGGCGGCGAACAGCCCGAGCTGGAACGCGTAGTATTCGCCGCGGTCGGCCGCGCCGTGGAAGCGAGCCGCCGGCCCGGACTTGATCCAGCGCAGCGGCAGTTCGTCGGCCATCCGGATCGGAAAGTGCCGGTCCTCGGGAAAGACCAGGTACGGCTGGCCCGCATGCGCCGCGAGCAGCGCCTGGGTTTCATCGGCGGTAGCGATGACCTCCATGGGGTCGAAGCGGTTGAACTCATTGATCGCCTGGATCTCGACCGCCTGGGCGGCTGGAAGATCGGCGCGACGGCCGGCGGCCAGCTCGGCGACGGCAGGGACGAGCGGTTGCAGCCACTTGGGATCGGCGGTGTCCGCCGGCGGCGTGTAGACGGCGGTCGGAGCGTTTTCCCAGCCCTCGTACTTGTAGGGCAGGAAGTAGACCCAATAGTCACCGGGCGCAGTGGCCGGTTGGAACACGAGGTCGCCGGACTCGCGGGTTACGCGGGCGGCGGCGACATTGGTGACGCGCTGGTTGGTCGCCGCGTCGATCACGATGACGGCCTTCTGCTCGGGGTTCCGGTCGCGCCGGCGCCAAGGGATGTGGACCTGCACTGCGCCGGCCGGCTCGTCGACATGCACGCGAACGCGATGGTTGCCGTAGGGCTCGGTCCAGGGCGTGTCGGCCACCGAGTAGGGCAGATCAGCGGCTGCGGCGCTGAGGGCGCCAAGCAGGCAGCAGGCGGCAACCGCGAGGGCGGAGGGGGTGCGCATGGGGGAAAAGCAAAACAACCGGAGCGCCGTCGCCAAGCCGAAGGCTTGGGAAATTTCAGAGACGGACGATCGAACGAGCAAGGGCGCCAGCCTCCTCACGTCGGCTGCTACGGGCTCGGTAGCAGCCGACGTGAGGAGGCTGGGCTGGGTTCAGGCCCAGACGCCGACGCGAATCGCGTCACCGAGGGCGGTCAGCTGCGGACGGAAGGCCTCGTCGACGTGGCCCTTCACGGTCAGGGGCACATCCCACGACACGACGCCGCCGCGCTGGTTGAAGAACTTGGTGTAGCCGATGGTGAGCTCGTCCGGAAATCGCACCGGACCCTTGCCCCACCATTCACCCATAATGGTGAGCACGTGCAGCTGGGCGCCGTTGAGGAAGCGCTCGTAGTTCGCCAGCCGCGAGAAGTCGGGCAGGTGGCCGGGCGAGACGGTCATGTCGCGCTCGATCTCGCCGGGCGTGTAGTCCTCGAACTCGGTCATCGAGTAGAGCGGGGTGCGGAGCCCGTTGTTGAACGCGACGATCGAGTCGGGGTTGCCCGCCTTGAGGGCCGAGGCGAAGCTGCGGTAGTTCGGCGCATCGGGGTGCCGGTAGGCCTCGGTCTGGTACGGACCGTCGATCCACCAGCCGCTGAGCGTGCGGCCCCAGCGGACGGACCACTCGCGGACCACGGCTTCCCAGTGGCGCTGCAGCTCGGTGAGACGCGCGTCGACGTTGCCCTCGAGGCGGGACTTCGCGAGCTCGTCGGCCGCCGGCGCGCCGCCGGGCAGGTAGGCCATCAGGCGAATGCCGCGACGTGAGAGCGCGGCGGCGAGATCGGCGATGAGGTCCCGCCGGGAGCAGCGGCTGGGCCGGCGTCCGACGATGTCGTCGTAGGCCTGGTTCGGCGACAGGTAGAATCCCGAGTTCTGCCCGAGCGTGATGACGAAATAGGGCACGTGCGCCTCGGCCAGCTGGCGGGCGAGACCGTCGACGTCGAAGGCGTCGATCCGGCGGTTCCAGTCATCGACGGGCAGCTCGATGGCCTTCAGGTTGCTCGCGGAGTCGGCGAGGTAGTGGGTGAACATTCCCCACTTGCACTGCATGAACCAGTCGGTGTTGGCGCGCTTCCAAGGGGTCGGGGCGGAACTCATGGCGGCCGCGAGTTGCCCCCGGCAATGCGATGGGGGCAAAGCAAAAGCGATGGACGCCGCTGAACGTTCACCTTGGTCGCGGCGCGCAGTGCGGGCTTGGCTCGCCGGAAGAACGGTCCGATGGTGGGCGCATGAACGCGGAAGGGACCTGGTGGCAGTGGGTGATCGGCGTTGCGCTGGCCGCCCTGTTCCTCGGCTTCGCCATCCGCGCCGGTCGACGGCTGCGCTTCCTGGTCGACACCCCGACGTCGAAGGCAAAGGGCGTGTTCATCGGCCAGGTGGAACTCGCGGGCCGGGCGACGATCAGCGAGCCCGTGACAAGCTACCTGGCGGAGGCCGCGACCGTGTGGTACCGCTTTTCGATCGAGGAGGAGTGGGAGCGGTGGGAGACCGAGACCTACACGGACAGCAAGGGCAAGACCCAGACCCGCACGGTGCGGAAGACGGGCTGGCAGACGGTGGCGCACGGGGGCGAGGAGCCGCCGTTCTTTGTGCAGGACGACACGGGGGCGGTCCTGATCCGGCCGTCGGGCGCGACGGTGGAACCGGTGACGCTGTTCAGCGAGACGGTGGGACGCGGGGACGCGCTGTATTTCGGCAAAGGGCCGGCGGATGAAATTGCCGACTCGAACCACCGCCGTCGGTTCAGCGAGGACGGCATTCCGGTGGACGCGACGCTGTTCGTGGCCGGCCGGGCGCGGGAGCGCGCGGACGTCGTGGCGCCGGAGATCGCGAAGGACCGCGACGCGGAGATGTTCCTGATCAGCTGCCGGAGCGAGGCGAAGGTGCAGCGCGGCTATCGACTGCAGTTCTGGCTGCTCGGCCTGCTGGCTGTGCTGCCGCTGCCGGCGGTGTCGGTGATCGTGGCCACCGGCCGGGAGGAACTCGGCGTGTGGCTGCCGATCGGCCTCGGCGGCGGCGTCGCGCTGCTCTGGGCGCTGTCCTGGCTGTGGATGTCGTTCAACAGTTTGGTCCAGCTGCGCAACCGCGTCGACCAGGCGTGGTCGCTGGTGGACGTGCAGTTGAAGCGCCGGGCGGATCTCATTCCGCGGCTGGTGGCGACCGTCACGGGCCTGCGCGACCACGAGCGACGCGTGCAGACGGAGGTGGCGGCGCTGCGGGCGCAGGCGCAGGCGACGCCGGCGTGGCAGCCGGGACCCGACGTGGCGGGCGTGGCACCGTCGGTGCAGGCGGTGATCGAGCGCTATCCCGAACTGAAGTCCGACGCGGCCTTCCTCGGTCTCCAGCGCGAACTGTCGGACACCGAGACCCGGGTGGCGCTGGCGCGGGATTACTTCAACGCGATCGCGACCCACCACAACACGCGCCTCGAAATCATCCCCGACCGCTGGCTCGCGCCGCTGGCGGGACTCAAGGCCCGGCCGCTGCTGGGCGCGGAGACATTTGAGCGCGCGGCGGTGGCGGTGAAGCTGGGGTAGCGGTTGAAAGTTGAAGGGTGAGAGTTGAAAGGCGGACGGCTGTGGTCGTTCGCGAGTGGTCAGGGCACAGATGGGACGGCGCAAAAAAAACGCCGCCCGCGGATGCGGACGGCGTGAGACAAAACGCTAGAAGAGTTACTGGAGCTCGGCCGGGTACTCGACCAGCTCGCTGGAGGACTCGGCGGCGTTGGCGGCGATGATCCTCATGTAGTTCTCATAGCCGTTGGGGCCGTAGACCTCGTTCATGACCTTGCGGAGGCTTGGGGATTCATCGTCGAAGTCCTTCCAGCCGTTCTTCAGCCGATAGACCACCGAATAGGAGGCCGGACCCGACCCAAACGAGCGCCAGACCGCGGTATTCAAGCCGCGCTTCTCGTTGCACTTCTTGAGCATCGCCAGCGCGTCGCCGAGGTGGGAACTGCAGCCGGGCTTGGCGACCAGGCGGTTGATCAGCACCTTGCTCGACCACTGGGTCGTGGCGACCGTGCTGAAGTCATCCTCGTAGACGGCGTAGGCGTCCGGCGTGGTCGAGGCGACGTGCGGCATGACGTTGGTCTCGTAATCCTTCATGTGCTCGGCACCGAGGTCGCCGCGTCCGTCGAGGGCGGTCCAGGTGCTCGGGCCCTCGACGATCTGGTACGAGTTGCCGTGCGGACCGGAACGGACGTCGCCGATGCGCCAGGCGTTCTCTCCCTTGTGGTATTTCTTCGCATGGGCCACCAGCGCGGCACGGAAGGCGGTGTCGTGACCGTCCTTCACCGTGACGTAGTAGGTCGAGATGACCTTTGACTTCGGGGCGGCCGCCGGGGCAGCGGCCTTGTCCTGGGCGCCGGCCACGAGGGGCAGCGCGAGTGCGATCAACAGGCTAACAGTACGTTTCATTTTGGGGTTCGTAGGTTCAGCTGTAGCTGGCGGACGGGTTGTGGACCGTCCCGTTTATTAACGTGGTTTCCGCTCCACACAGAGGAGTGCAGCCGAAGGCCCAGATCGGGTCAAAGGTGGACTGGTCATATTTTGCGGTGCGCAGATAAGGCTTGCTTCTCCCGCGGCAGGTTATGTGCCGCCGCCGCCAGTAGCGCGGCTGCCAGCGGCGGCAACCTGCGGTTCTGATTTTGGCCCGGGGCGCTCGCGCATTGCGGAGCGGAACGAACTCGATGGGAATGGGCGCGCGCCAAGCGGCGCGGCAAGCGATGAACTCCCGAGAACTGATCCTGGCAGCCCTGGCCGGCCAGCCGCACCCGCGGGTGCCGGTGGCCCAGCACAATTTCACGTTCTGTGCGCGGCAGGCCGGAGTGACGCTGGAGCGTTTCCGGCGGGACCCGAAACTGGCGGCGCGGGTGATGGCCGACGCGGCCGAGCGCTTCGGTTATGACTGCATCATCCTCGACTTCGACACGTGCACGCTGGCCGAGGCGCTGGGCGCACGGCTGCACTTCCCGGATGACGCACCCGCCTCCGTGGCCGAACCCGCGCTGCGGGACCTCGCGGCCTTCGGCGACCTGCCGATGCCGGACCCGGAGCGCGATGGCCGGCTGCCGCTCTGGCTGGAGACGACGCGGGAACTGCGCCGTCTGGTGGGCAATGAGAAGGCCATCATGGGACGCGCCGACCAGGGGCCGTTTGGCCTGCTGTTCCAGCTCCGCGGTCATGAGGCCCTGATGATGGACCTCGTGGACGAGGCGCCGGAGAAGCTGGCCGCGGCGCTGGAGTTTTGCGCGCAGGTCGGCGTCCGCTTCGCCCGGGCCCAGCTCGCGGCCGGGGCGGACCTCACGTCGATCGGCGACGGCGCGGCGGGCCAGTCACTGATTTCGCCACGTCACTACCGGCAATTCGGCCAGGCCTTCGAGCGCCGCTACCGCGAGCTGATGGGCCCGGGCTACCTGAGCCTTCACATCTGCGGGCAGACGAACGCGATCATCGAGGACATGGTGGGCACCGGCTGCGAGGTGCTGGAGCTCGACCACCTCAACGACCTCGAGCGCTCGCTGCGCGTCGTCCGTCACCGCACGTGCATCTGGGGCAACATCGATCCATCGACCGTGCTGAGCCAGGGCAGCCGGATCGAGGTGCTGGATGCGAGCCGGCGAGTCCTGGAGCTGGCCAAGAAGCTGACGTGGAAGTTCGTCCTGTGTCCCGGCTGTCTCGCGAATTCTGACGTGCCGCCGGGCAACATGCAGGCGATGACCGACGCCGCACTGGCCTGGGGCCAGTACGACCGCCCGCCCGAAGCGATGCCGGGCTGAGCGGCGGCGGTTCTATTGCCTCCAAGGGCACTAAGGACCCGAAGACCAGCCTTGAGAAGATTGGGCAGGTGGTGTGGAGGCCGCTACTCCGCAGCGTAGCACCATCGTCTGATCTTCGTGGGCTTCGTGTTCTTGGTGGCAAAATAACCCACCGTCGCCGGCAGCGGCTCAGTCCTCGGCATCGGCGGGGGTGGTGCGCAGGAGTGACTCCTCGTAGTCGAGGAGTTGCTGCAGCGGGCGATAGACCTCGTCGATGATCGCGCCGCCGCGCCAGAGCTCGTCGAGGGCGCGGCGCTCGGCGTGCAGCGCGACGGTGCGGTAATGAAGACCCGCGCGGCGCCGGGAACGGGCGCGGCTGCGGGTCTCGCCCTGGGCCGTGAGCGCGGCGAGCCGGCGGTCGTACTCGTCGATGACGGCGTCGAGCGACGCGCGCTTCTCCTGCGTATTGGCTGACTCGTTCAGCGCGCGCAGCGCCTGGAGGCCGGCCTCCACGGCGGTCCGGCGGGCGAGGAGTTCCTCCCGGGGCCGGTTCGCGTCCTCGGGAATGCCGAGCCTGCGGATGAACCACTCCAGCGTCGTGCCCTGGACGAGCAGCGTCACGGCGATGACCCCGAGGGCGAGGAACACGACCAGGTCGCGGCCGGGCAGCGGCTGGCCGGTGGGCAGGGTGAGTGGAATCGAGAGGGCGGCCGCCAGCGTGACGGTGCCGCGCATGCCGGCCCAGCCGACGACGAAGACAGCGCCGGGCGGCGGCGGGACCTCGTTGCGGCGGACTTCCTTGAGGAGATACGGCAGGTAGGTGCCGGGAAAGACCCAGACGAGGCGGGCGAGGACGGCGGCGGCCGAGACGCCGAATGTAAGGCCGATCAACTGGAGCGTGGAGTAGTGGTCGGTGACGCTCCGGACGATGCTCGGGACCTGTAGGCCGAGTAGCGCGAAGGCGATGCCGTTGAGCCAGAAGATCACGAGACTCCAGACGGCGAAGGCGCTCTGACGGGTCTCGGCGTCCATGTGCACCGGGTCGCGCCAGCCCGAGTAGAGTCCGGCCGCGACAACGGCGAGAATGCCGGAGGCGCCGAGGTGCTCGGCGGCGAGGTACGCGGCGTAGGGCGTCATGAGCGAGAGCGTGGTCTCGATGTAGGCGTCGCTGGCCTGGAGGTGCCGGAGAAAATCGCGCAGCCGGCCCACGAGGTAGCCGAGCCCGAGTCCCACGACGAGGCCGACGAGCGCCACGAAGGCGAAGTCGCCCAGCAGGGCGCGGAAGGAAAACGTTCCCGCGATCGCCGCGGCGAGGGCGTACTTGAACGCCACGAGGCCGGTCGCGTCGTTCATGAGACTCTCGCCGTTGAGGATCGTCGTGAGGCGCGCGGGCACATGCAGGCGCTCTGTGATCGCGTTGACCGCGACGGCATCGGTCGGCGAGACGATGGCACCGAGGGCGAACCCCATCGCGAGCGGGAGGCCGGGGACGAGCAGGTGGACGACCAGGCCGACGGCCAGGGTGGTGAACGCGACGAGGCCAACGGCGAGCAGGAAGATGGGCCGGCGGGCGCGGACGAACTCGCGGAGCGGCATCAGCCAGCCGTCGGAGAACAGCAGCGGCGGGAGGAAGCAGAGGAAGAAGAATCCGGGATCCAACTGCAGCCGCGGGAAGCCTGGCAGCAGGGCGGCCGCAGTGCCGCCGATCAGGTAGGTGATCGGCGCGGGCCAGGGCAGCCAGCGGGTGACGGCGCCGAGCGCGGCGATCAGCAGGAGCAGCAGCAGCGCGTGTTCGAACTCGACCATGGGCGCAGGCGGCGGGTCACTCGCGAAGCCGGGAGTCGATCACGAGGGTCACGGGTCCGTCGTTCACCAGGCTGACGGCCATCATCGCCCCGAAGCGCCCGGTGGCGACGGGGCGGCCCGAGGCGCGCTCGAGATGGCGCACGAACGACTCGTAGAGTGGCACGGCGAGATCGGGCTTGGCGGCGTCGTTGAACGAGGGCCGGTTGCCCTTGCGCGTGCTGGCGATGAGCGTGAACTGGCTGACCGCGAGGATCCGGGGTGCGCGGACGGCGGTGGGGTCGTCGGGTAGCTCAGTGACCGCGAGATTCATCTTTCCGGCGGCGTCCTCGAAGATCCGCAGCGCGGCAATTTTCTCAGCGAGCCAGCGACCCTCGTCGTCGGTGTCGCCAAGCTGGACGCCCAAAAGGACGAGGAGCCCCGGGCCGATCTGGCCGACGACCTCGCCGGCGACCGAAACCTGGGCGGAGCTGACGCGCTGGATGACGGCTCGCATGGGAGCAAGGGCAGGCGGGCCGGTCCGGGAGCGGGCGGGCCGCGCTCAGAGCATCGGCACGTGCGGCTCGGTGTCGGCCTCGTAGTTAACGCCGGCGAGACCGAAGCCGAAGAGCTTGAGGAACTCGCTGCGGTAACCGGCGATGTCGGTCTCGGCCTCGAGATTCTCCGTGGTGACCCCGGGCCAGATCTGGCGGACGGCGTCCTGGACGGCGGGGACCATCTCGAGATCGTCGATGCGGACGCGGCCGGCCTCGTCGAACTTCGGGCCCTGGGAATTGCAGAGGTGGCCGGCGAAGAGCCGCTGCATCTGCTCGATGCAGCCCTCGTGGGTGCCGCGGGCCTTCATGATCTTGTAGAGGATCGCGATGTAGAGGGGGACGACCGGGATGGCGGAGCTGGACTGCGTGACGAGCGCCTTGTTGACGGAAATGAAGGCGCGACCCTTGCCGTTCGCCTTGAGCTTGGCGTCGATGGCCTTGGCGGCGCGCTCGAGATCGTTCTTGGCCATGCCGATGGTGCCGTTCTTGTAGATGGCCCAGGTGACCTCGGGCCCGATGTAGGAGTAGGCGACCGACTGGGCGCCCGGGGCGAGGAGCTTGGCGTCGGCCAGGGCCTGGATCCAGAGCTCCCAGTCCTCGCCGCCCATGACGGTGACGGTGTCGGCGATCTCAGCCTCGGCGGCGGGCTCGATGGTGACCTCGCTGACGACGCCGCGGTCGGTGTCGACCGTCTTGTTGGTGTACGGGGCGCCGATGGGCTTGAGCACGGACTTGTGCACGGCGCCGGTGACGGGGTGGGTGCGACGCGGGGACGCGAGGGAGTAGACCACGAGGTCGATCTGGCCGAGGTCGGCCTTGATGGCCTCGATGACCTGGCGCTTCAGGTCGGCCGAGAAGGCGTCGCCCATGAAGTTGCGGGCGTAGAGACCGGCGGCGCGGGCGGCCTTGGTGAAGGCGATGGAATTGTACCAGCCCGGGGTGGCGGGGCGGCCCTCCTCGGAGGGCCGTTCGAAAAAGACGCCCATGGTGGCGGCGCCCCCGCCGAACGCGGCGGTGATCCGCGAGGCGAGACCATAACCCATGGAGGAACCGACCACCAGGACCCGCTTCGGGGCGTTCGCGATCGGCCCCTTGGACTTGACGTAGTTGATCCACTCCTGGACGTGCGCGGCACAGCCTTCGGGGTGGGCGGTGACGCAGATGAAGCCACGAATTTTGGGTTTGATGATCATGCGGGCCCGAGGTTTTCCGGGAGGTCCGGGCGGGGCAAGATTCAAGTTCGGGCGGCGCCCGGGGGGCTCACTGGCCCAGGAGGACCATCGGACCCTCGGCCTTGGCGACTCCGCCCTTGCGCTCGAGGCTGACGGCGAACTTCGCGACGGACTTGACCGGCTTGTCGGCCTTGAACGTCACGCGCGCTTCGCCGGTGGCCGGGTCGACGGTGAACACGCCGCCGTCGACGGGAATCGGGTACTGCGGGTCGATGAGCCAAAGCTGATAGTCCTGGTCGGGTGCGAGCGGCGGGAGATGCTCGGCGCGGAGCACGCCCTCCTGGCGGGCAGGGTTCCAGACCGCGACGGCGACGGCCTGCGGCGAATTGCCCAGCAGCGAGGCCAGCGTCGCGATCTTGAAGTTTGCCAAATCCGCCTCGCGCTTCGCGCGGGCCTCGAGGTCGGCGGCGCGCTGGGTCTCGAGCGAGAGCTGGAGATCGCGCGCGGCGATGAGCTTCTGGGCGGCGGCCAGCTGGACGGCGGCGGCCTCGGCCTGCTCGCGGGCGAGCTTGAGGGCCTGGTTGAGCTCGCCGGAACCGGCACGGGCGCCGGCGACCTCTTGGCGGGCGATGATTCGTTCGGCCTCGAGCTGGTGCTTGGCGCTGCGGACCTCGAACTCGGTGGCGGCCTGGAGGTCGCGGAGGACGGCGGACTCGCCGCGCGCGGCGACGTAGAGCTGTGCAAACCAGCCGCTGGCGAGGGCGAAGACGGCGGCGGCGGCCCAAGGCACCCACGCCGGGACGCGGAACGCGAGGACCGGGGCGGCGGGGCGGACGGGCGTGACCTCGGCGGTGCGGGCCAGCACGCGGGCGCGCAGGGCGGGCGGCGGCTCGGCGGCCGGGGCGTGATAGGCGAGGGCGCTGGCGGCCTCGGTGAGCTCGCGCACGCGCTGGCGGAGCGCGGGATCGCGCGTGAGCTGCGCCTCGAACGCGGCCAGCTCAAGCCCCTCGAGCATGCCCATGACGTAGAGCGACGCGAATTCCTCGAGCAGTTCGTCAGTCATGGTGCCCTCCCATGATCTCGCGGAGCCGGATGAGTCCGCGGCGGATGCGGGCCTTTACCGTGCCGAGCGGCTGGCGGAGTGCGGCGGAGATTTCCGCCTGGGTGAGTCCGTCGAAGAAGGCGAGCTCGAGCGCGCGGCGCTGCTCGGGCGGCAGCGACTTCACGGCGGCGCGGACGGCCCCGGCGTGCTCGCTGGCGGCGAGGGCGCCGGCCGAGTCGGGTCCGGCGGGTGCGGGCTGGGTGCCGGCGTCCTCGGCGGTGGTCTCGCTCAGGAGTTCCGTCCGGCGGTTCCGCTGGCGGACGCGGTCGATGGCGCGGTTGCGTGTGAGGGTGACGGCCCACGCGAAGGCGGAGCCGCGGGAGTCCTCGAAGGCGCGGGCTTTCTCCCAGAGTGTCACGAACACCTCCTGCACGACATCCTCGGCCTCGGTGGGATTGGCCGTGATGCGCAGGGCGGTGGCGTACAGCGGGCGCGAAAAACGGTCGTAGAGTTCCGCGAAGGCCTCGCGGTCGCCGCGGGCGGAGCGGCCCAGCAATTCCGCATCGGCCCGGGCCCGCGCGGTGACCACGGCGGAAAGATCGAGGGGCTCAGGGGCCTTCATGCGGGAGAGGCGGACGGACTGCGGTGGGAGCAGGGCGGCGGGCAGGGACCAGCATGGCGAGATGACGGACATCCAATGCTCATACGCGCGAAACCCAGCAGAGGATGCACCCCGCGGGGAGGCGAGCCGAAAGGGAAGGCGCTCAAAGCAGCGCCAGACCGATCAGTCCCAGCACAATGACGGCCGCCACGCAGGCGAGGACGCGGCGCTCGTAGGCCGTGGTCGAGAAGGGCATGGCCGCCGATGACGCCGCTGGTCGGAGGCGCTGTCGATGCTGCGGATGATCACAAGCAGCTTCCGGCTATCAGCGGTCAGCTATCAGCCGTCAGCTTTTCGAGCGCCAATCCGGGTAGCCGCAAAGAGGCGCAGAAGGCGCATAGGTTCAGCCATCCAGCTACCAAATACCAACTACCAGCTACCAACTACTAGAATCATGCTCGCTACGCGCTACTCGCTACCCGCTACTGCCCTCACAATCCCCTCGGCTGCAGACGGGCGAACAGGGTTTCCATGAAGGGCTCGTGGCGGATCTCCTCCCAGGAACGGTTGCTGGAGATGCGGACGAAGAGCTGGTCGCCGGCGCGGCGGAAGCCGTAGTTCCAGGCGAGGCGGAGCAGTTCGTGCGGCGAGTTGGGATTCTCGTGGGCGAGCGGATGCCCGTCGTAGAGGTGCCAGTACCACACGTTCTGCGTGGTGCCGCGGCTGGTGAAGGTCCGCATCTCGGCGTCGGCCAGCTGGCGGTCGGCCATCGGAAGGCGGATGCGCGGCTGGGCGACGGGCTGGGCCTCCCAGCCCGAGCCGGGCCAGCAGGCGTCGGGGGTGTGGGAGGCGACCAGGCTCACGCTGGCCTGCCCGGGCCGCCAGTAGGCGAGGTAGACGATCACGACGTCGCCGTCGTTGTCGTACGCCCGCGTGTACGTGCGCTGCGCCATGAACTCGGTGTGCAGGGTCTCGCTGAAGCGGTAGAGTCCTGTGTTCGTGTCCACGGTCCAGCCCGGTGCTGCGGCGGGCAGCAGGCTGGCGAGGTCCGGGACGGGGGCCTCGTCCTGCACCGACGGCCGGGTACCGATCACGAAAAACGCGACGAGGGTGACCGCCGCCAGGAGTCCGACGGCGAGCAGTTGGCGGGGCCGCGCCGAAGTGTGCGGCCGGAACGGCGGGTACCTCTGCGGCGCGGGCCGCTCGGCACCGGCCGCGGGACGGGCCGGAGCGCCCTCAAGAAGGTATGCGAGGCCGGCGAGCAGGATGGCGGTGGCGCCCAGCACGGCGAATCCGGTGAGGTCGTGCCAGGTGCCGCCGATGTCGACCCCGCGGTTCGCGAGCAGGGTGAGGATCAGCGAGCGCAGAAAGTTCATCACGAGCGCGAGCGGGGCGGCCAGGACGATGAGCCAGGCGCGCGAGATGGGGCGCCGGACGAGCATGGCCGAGAAGAACCAACCGGCGAAGACGCACGAGACGAGGCTCCGGACGCCGCTGCAGGCCTCCTCGACGCCGACCGTGGCGGTGGCGAGCTGGATGATGTTGCCCTGCCGCTGGGCGGCGATGCCGAGCAGGTGGAGCGTGCGGAGTACGTTCTCGGACACCATCAGCTGCAGGCCGAGCGTGAGGCGGGAATAGGTGCCGGGCGGGATCGGGGCGCAGAGCATCCAGAGCCCGGCGGCGGTGATCGCGGGCCAGTTCAGCGGGATCCAACGCACGGGATCGGAGGCGAGGACGGCCAGCGCGGCCGCGAGCAGCAGAACGAAGGCCGCGGTCAGGGTGAAGGCCACGAGATCGTGGGTCCAGCTGAGCGTCGCGGCGTATAACCCGCCGGCCGCGAGGGCGGCGAGGCCGGCGAGGAGGAGCCCGAGCACGGCGACGGTCTGTCCGGGGAAGGCGGGCACGTAGCGCGCGGTGCCGCGCCGGGCCTCGGCCAGCAGGAGCAGGAAGATCACGGGCATGAAGTACCCGTGCGAGAGGTCGGGATTCTGACGCCAGTGCGGCCAGAGCAGGTAGCTCAGGGCGAGCGCGAGAAGGCCGAGCAGGACCAGCGCCGCGCGCACGGCGAGATTGAGGGCGGAGAAGGGCGGACGATAGTGCGGCGCGCTCATGGCCGGTTCGAGGTGAGCGTCTGCTTGCCGGGGAAGCGCTCGATCAGGGCGTAATCTAGTTCGACCGGCAGCGGCAGCACCGGCAGAATCGACACGGCGCGGTCGGACGTGGAGCGGCCGCGGAAGAAATTCTCGACGGTCACGAGCAGTGCCGGAGACAGGCCGGAGTGCTTGGTCAGGCTGCGCCCGATCTCGCCGAACTTGATCCAGTCGTGGTGGCAGCCGGCGGCGCACAGCATCGCGAAGTAGGCCGGCGCGTTTTCCGTGTTGAAGGGCAGGGGATCGCGTTGGAACCGGGCGTACAGCCGCTCGAAGAGCTCGGTGTCGGGATTGCGGATGAGGTGGGCGGTGAGGACCTTGATCGACGGTCCGGTGAGCCGGCCGCCGAGCAGCTGGTCGACGAGCAACTGGCGGGGGCGCCGGGCGTCCTGGCGGGCGAACGCCTCAAGCTGAAGGGTGCAGGTGGTCTCGGGGTCCAGCCGGCCGGAGGCGGACCCGAGCACATCGAGCGCGCGGTAGGGGTCGCCGGCGCGGATCAGGCGGGAGATGCGATAGTACGTGCCGTACGGCGGCACCCGCTCCCAGCCGGGTCGATCCAGCGCGGCGCGGGCCTCGTCCGTGCGGCCGGCGAGCGCCAGCAGCTCGGCGTCGATCAGCGGGCGCCAGGCCGAGAGTGTGGGTTCATCCCGGATCGAGCGCAGGATGTCGTCGCGACCGCCGTGCTCGGAGGCGAAGACGAGGGCGCGCATCCAGGCGGAGGCGCTCGGCGTGTCGTGCAGCAGGCGATCCTTGGCCAGCTCGCGCATGCCCTGGAAATCGCCGCGGGCGAGCAGCGCGCGGAACCAGTCCTCCGCCGTCGTCTCCTGCTGGAGGCGGTGCTCGCGGTAGAGCCGCTCGTAGATGCGGTTGGAGACGAGCGGTTGGCCGGACTGGAGGACCTTGGCGAGGGTGAGACCCGCGACATAGTTGCCGGGGTCGAACTCGTAGGCGTTCGAAAGGTACAGGACGGCTTCAGCTGTGCGATTGGCGGCGAAGGCCTGGCGGGCGCGCTCGGTGAAGTACCAACCGCGGGCCTGGCCGACCCGGTGCCAGGAGCCCGGCCACGTGACATGGATGATGCTGACCGGATAGCCGACCGCGCGCAGGAAAATGAACACCGCCAAGGCGAGCGAAAGGTAAACGCCGAGCACGGTGCCGCCGTAGTAGGCGAATGCGCGGCCCCAGAATGGACGGACGTCGGCGGTATTCGCGGCGCAGCGCCAGCCCTGCGGCGTCTGGACCAGCAGCGGACAGACGCGGCGAAACCGCTCCGGCTTGCCCCAGGTCAGCATCGCCTCGCACTGCGTCTCAAGCGCGCGGCCCGAGTCGCTCGGGCTTTGGCATGGGCAGGGTGAGCGGCCGCGGCGCAACTGGAACCACGACTTGCGGGCGTTCCAGTAGAGCAGGCCCCAGGCGAGTCGGAAGAAATCGGCAAGCCAGCCAGTCACACGCCGAGGCTAGGTGCAGCGGCGGACGCGGCAAACTGAAATGTCGTCATGAGGGGGCGAAATTCGAAGAGTGAAATTCGAAATTCGAGATTCGGAGTTCGAGAGAAGGATTACTGGGCGGGCCTGGAGGGAATTGTCCGGAGGATTTGAAACCGATGAGAAATGTGGCACCATGGTCGCGAATCACTGCCCTATGAAAACCCCACTTCGTCTCCTGTCGTTTCTCGCGACCCTTTCGCTCCTGCTGGCCGGCTTGGCCCGGGCGGAGGTGGTCATCGGTCAGCCGGCGCCGGACTTCACGCTCACGGACATCCACGGTGTGAGCCACAAGCTGTCGGATTACAAGGGCAAGACCGTGGTGCTGGAATGGGTCAACCCCGAGTGTCCGTTCGTGGTGAAGCACTATGGCAGCGGCAACATGCCGACGCTCCAGAAGGAAGCCACGTCGGATGGTGTGGTGTGGCTCTCGATCAATTCCGGTCGGCCGGGCGCGCAGGGCGATTTTGACGCCGCGCAGGTGGCGGCGTGGATGAAGCGCACGGGGGCGGCGCCGACCGCCTATTTCCGGGACCAGGACGGCCGGATCGGCCGGCTGTACGCGGCTAAGACGACGCCGCACATGTTTGTGATCACGGCTGACGGCACGCTCGTTTATGAGGGTGCGATCGACAGCATCCGTTCGCCGAAGGTGGAAGACATCGCGAAGGCGACGAACTACGTCCGCGCGGCGTTGGCGTCGGTCAAGGCCGGCAAGCCCGTCGAGAAGGCCGCGTCGCAGCCGTATGGGTGCTCGGTCAAATACTGATGCGAGCAAAGTAACAAGAATCAGGGACCAAGTAACAGGGAGAGTGTGGCAGGAGAGCCTGCCGGACCCGGTGAGGGTGGTGCGCTGATGGCTGAGTGCCATCTTGGGAGCTGGCTCAAGTTCACTGCCCCTGCGCCCGAGATGTTCTGCTGACCGGTTCTCCGGCCGCTGGATTCCTGAAACCTGATCCCTGAGTCCCGTTACTTTTCCCGCCTCCGCTAGACCTTCACCTCGAAGAGCTGCGGGTGCATCGTGCCCTCGGCGACCTTGTTCACGGTGCCAGTCATGAGGATCGAGTAGTCGGATCCGATCTCGATGCCGATCTGGCCGCCGGGCATGTGGACAGTGATCTGGCGATCAACGAGCCCGAGCCGGTGCGCGACGGCGGCGGAGGCGCTGGAGCTGCTGCCCGAGGCGAGCGTGTAGCCGGCGCCGCGTTCCCAGATCTCGATCTGCACATTGTGCCGGTCGAGGACCTTGAGGAACTGAACATTGGTCTTGCGCGGGAAATTCGGATGCACCTC
This sequence comes from uncultured Opitutaceae bacterium, assembly GCA_964471615.1. GTDB lineage: Bacteria > Verrucomicrobiota > Verrucomicrobiia > Opitutales > Opitutaceae > Opi-474. The sequence goes on along the minus strand of CAYYGV010000005.1, from coordinate 7,341 downwards.
GAGATCCGGACCGTACCGGCGGGCGAAGGCCTCGGAAATCTCGGGCTGCACGATCACGCAGTGCGGGTTCCCAATTGTCGCGGCGTTGAAGGTGAAGTCGCGGTCCTGGATGCGAATCGTCTCGCCGAGCACCTCGCGGGGCGCGCCGACGACGGGGATCTTGGCACTGTCGAACGAGACCTGTCCCATCTCGATCGTGAGGAGCCGGCCGCCATCCTGGATGACCGTCTTCACGTGGCCGCCGGGAGTCTCGACGGTGAACGACGGCTTCTTGACGAGACCCTGGTCCCAGAGAAACCGGGAGAAAATGCGCAGGCCGTTGCCGGACTTCTCGGCCTCGGAGCCGTCGGGGTTGAAGATGCGCAGACCGAACTCGCTCTGCCGGGACGGCAGCGGGCCCCAGAGAATGCCGTCGGATCCGACGCCGAAATTGCGATGGCACACGACGCGGATCTGCTCGACGGTCGGCGCGGGCTGCCAGGCCGGGAAGTCGGCGGGATTGAGGACGATGTAATCGTTGCCGAGGGCGTGGTACTTGTAGAAACGCATGGGGACGGACCAGCAAACCACGCGGGACGCGGAATACACCACAAAACTGGGCGCGTCGCCTGCGGCCTGTCGTCAGATCCACTCGCCTCGGCGTCTGTCATCCTTCGCGCTGCGCTCAGGATGACAAACGATGGGGTCCGGCCCACTAGAGAGCCAATGAAGCCCAGCCGAGGAAAATAAGACCCGAGGCCGACGCTCCACCCTAGAGAAACCGGTACGCATCGCGCAGGAGGTCCTTGCCGCCGGAGTCAACGTTGCGGCCGTGGCCGACGATGATGCGGTCAAAGTCCCACGCGAGGATCCGGTCGAGCGACTCCCGCACCGCGGCGCGGTCGCGGATGGTGGTGCGGAGGAGGCGCGAGGCGGCGAAGCAGCCGTAGCAGCCGTTGAGACGCAGCATGACCCGGCTCAAGAGCGGCATGGCGTCGCCACTGAGGTTGAACGCCAGGTCGGCGAGAATCAGCGTGCGGCTGGCGCGGTGGAGGAAGACCACCTCGTTGACGCGCGGCATGCCCCGAACGAGTAGCTGGTCGAGCACGCCGACCCACTCGGCCGGGGCGGAGGCACCCAGCGTGTCGGTGAACTTCAGGTCCGGCCGGAACTTGGAGAATCCTTTGGCGCCGTGGAAGCGACGGCCGGGATAGGCGGCGAACCAGCCCTCAAGGTAGGTGTCGTGCACGCAATTGGGCGCGACGACATGGCCGACCGGGCCGAGGCGGGCCAGCGCGTCGCCGATTTCGGGTCGGTATGCGACGGGCGAGTGGACCCACAGGGCTCCATCCGGCAGCCGCGCGACAGTCATGCGATGACCCAGCGCCATGCCGAGGGCGGCGAGCGGTTCATTCAGTTCCCACAGACCATCGGCAACGGGGTTGAGCATGGGGCGCCAGCAGGTCTAGCAGCCGCGCCGCGGACGACAAGCTCGCGGAACCGGTGACTGAATCGGCCATGCCAGCGAATCCGCCGGCGAGCTCGCCTAGCTGGCGGCGCGAATGGCGGCGGGGGTGTAGCCGAAGAGATGGCGCTGCTTGATGGTGGTCGCGACGGACTTGGGGACCATCTCCTCCCAGCTCGGATCGTTCTCCCGGATTCGGCGCAGCACATCGCGCGAGAAGATTCCCATGATGTTCGGGTCGAAACCGATGATGCAGTCGATGTAGTGATTCTCGAGCAGGTGATTGTAGAGATTCCGGAGATGGTCGACGACCTGGACGTTCTTGGCGGTGATCAGGACGTTGAGGGTCGAGCCGAACGGCGCGACGGTGGCCGTGGCGGGCTCGCCGCCAGGCTGGCCGGTGGCGAGGTAGTGCTTATAGGCCTCGCGCCGCATCGGGTAGATGTAGAGCCGGACGGAATTGCGGAAGAGGCGGCCGAAGGACTCGAGGATGCCGCCGGCGAGGTTCTCGTAATACTTCTCGTTGAAGATCTCGAGGAGGTTGTTGATGCCCATCGCGACGCCGATCATCTCCTTCGTGTAGCGGCGGAAGTAGGAGGTGAGGCGGAAGTATTCCGAGTAATTCGAGATGAGGACGGTGAAGCCGAGGGCGCCGAGGAGATCGACCCGCGAGAGGAAATCCTCGGGATCGAGCTCACCGGTGGACAGCAGGCTGTTCATCGTGATCTCCATGAGGACCATCACGGACTTCCCCTGCACGAGCGGTTCCTGGATGAACTGCGCGGTGGCGCAGTTGAGGATGTCGACGTTGACGTGCGTGACCGGGCGGAAGGAGCCGCGCTCAACGAGGATGGCCTTGTGATGGAGGGCCTCGGAGGGCTGGAGGACATCGCCGTTGGGCCCGAACATGACGGCGTTGGTGAGGCCGCACTGGACGAGGTGCAGCGACATCAGACGGTTGTCGACGTTGGCGAACGCGGGGCCGCTGAACCGGAGCATGTCGACCTCGATGCGGTCGGTGCTGAGGTTGTCGATCAGCGACTCGATGAACTGGCGCGGGTTTTCGCGGAAGTAGAACGCGCCGTAGAGCAGGTTGGTGCCGACGATGCCGAGGGCCTCCTGCTGGAGGACGTTCTCCTTGTCCCACATCCGGACGTGGATGACGATTTCGCTGGTGGGGCCGCGCGGCTCGGTCTGGAACCGCACGCCCATCCAGCCGTGGGCCTCGTTGGTGCCCTTGAAATTGCGGGTGGCCACCGTGTCGGCGAAGACGAAGAACGTGGAGCGGTCGCCGCGGGCCGAGCCGAGGCGCTCGGTGAGCAGCTGGTACTCGTGGTCGAGCATGGTGCCCAGCCGCTCGCGCGACACGTACCGCGGGGCCTTCCCGTAGATCGCGTCGCTGAACGTCATGTCGTACGCCGAGATGGTCTTGGCCACCGTGCCCGACGCGCCGCCGGCCTGGAAGAAGACGCGAGCGACCTCCTGGCCCGCGCCGATTTCGGCAAACGTGCCATACTTGGCCTCATCGAGATTGATCGTGAGGGCCTTGCGGTTGGTCGTAAGGAGGTCCTTTTGCTCGGCCATGGGCACAAGGTGGTGAAATGACGGCGCCATCGCAACCCGTTCCGGTGCTTCGGTGACCGGGGTCACACGAAATTAACCGACGTGGTGGCGACCGGCCGGGGAGGTTCAGTTAACTTATGATCGGCCGCCGTCCGACCGGCTTTAGGACCGTTCGTCTGGTTTCTACTGGAGGAAACCCTGAAAGGGCGTAGCCTGACCCCATCTCCATGAAGAACTTCCTTACTTCCATGCTGGGCGCGCTGGCCGCCCTCGTGATCTTCACCTGTGGCGCCGCGCTGCTGTTCGTCGGCTTCGTCGGCGTCATTGCTGCCATGGGCAACAAACAAAAGGTCGAGACGGTGGAGCGGGGGTCCTATCTGGTTTTCGATCTCGAGGCCAACATCACCGACGCGCCGCCGATCGTCGACTTCAGCCTGTTCACCGGCGGCCGGATCGAGACGCTGCAGCTGCGGACCGCGACCCGCGCGCTGCGGGCGGCGGCGAAGGACGACCGCATCGCCGGCGTGCTGCTCAAGGGCTCCCTTTCTCCCGCCGGCTATGGCACGGGCTTCGCGGCGCTCCGCGAGGTGCGCCAGGCGCTGCTCGCCTTCAAGGCGTCCGGCAAGCCCGTGAAGGCGTACCTGACCTTCGCCCAGACCCGCGACTACTACCTCGCGTCGGTCGCCGACGAGATCATCCTCGATCCCTACGGCATGATCCTGATGCCCGGCCTGGCCAGCGAGCCGATGTTCCTGGCCGGAGCGTTCGAGAAGTACGGGATCGGCGTCCAAGTCACCCGCGTCGGCAAGTACAAGTCGGCCGTCGAGCCGTACACGCGCAAGGACATGAGCCCCGAGAGTCGCGAGCAGCTGCAGAAGCTCCTCGACGACATCTGGGGCACCATCGTCGGCGACATCGCGGCCAGCCGGAATCTCAAGACCGGTGACGTGCAGACGATCGTCGACGCCGAGGGGCTCATCCGCCCCGAGGCGGCCAAGGCCGCCAAGCTCATCGACCGTATGGCGTATCGCGACGAGGTGATCGACGAGCTCAAGGCCAAGACCGGCCGGAAGGGCTCGCGCGAGTCCTTCAAGCAGATCTCGCTGCAGAGCTACTCCCGCAGCGCCGGCCAGCGTTCCTCCCATGGTCTGTCCCTGGGCAGCCACACGACGATCGCCGTGATGTACGCCGAGGGCGCGATCGTCGACGGCGAAGGGGAGATGAACAATGTTGGTGGCGACAAGTTCTCCCGCGAACTCCGGCGGCTGCGTCAGGATCCCAACGTCAAGGCGATCGTCCTCCGCGTGAACAGCCCGGGTGGCAGCGTCTCGGCCTCCGAGGCGATCCAGCGCGAGGTCCGTCTTGCCCAGAAGGTGAAGCCGGTGATCGTCTCGATGGGCACCTACGCGGCGTCGGGCGGATACTGGATCTCGACCTATTCCGACCACATCTTCGCGGAGCCGTCGACGATCACGGGCTCCATCGGCGTGTTCGGCGTCCAGTTTGACGTGAAGAAGCTCGCGAACGACTTCGGCGTGACGTTTGACAGCGTCACGACCGGCAAGTTTGCCGGCTCGCTGACGATCACGCGGCCGAAGACGGAGGAGGAGCTCGCGGTGCTGCAGCGGATGGTGGACTGGGTCTACGAGCAGTTCACCACCAAGGTGTCGGAGAGCCGCCACCTGAAGCTGGATTTCGTGCGCGAGATCGCGCAGGGCCGGGTGTGGTCCGGCAGCGAGGCCAAGAAACTCGGGCTCGTGGATGAGATCGGCGACCTGGACGCGGCGATCAAGTACGCCGCCGACCGCGCGAAGGTGGGCAACGACTACCGCTTGGAGGAGTACCCCCGGAAGAAGGACTTTGCCGAGGCGCTGGCCGAGGCCGTCGAGAAGATGAACCCCGGTGCGGGCGCCCGCGCGACCACGCTGGTCGGCCGCGTCTCGGCGCAACTGACGGAGGAGCTCAAGGCGCTTGAGGCGTTCAACGACCCGCAGGGGCTGTATGCGCGCTTGCCCCTCGACCTGCGTCTGCGCTGAGATCGCGGGGCATGACCTATCAGCTTTCCCGCGATTGTCCCGCCACGGTAATTCCGGCCGGTGACGCCGTCACCCTGCCGGCGGGCACCGACGTCTACGTCACGCAGTCGCTCGGCGGCCATATCACCGTCCGGACCGACCGCGGCCTGTTCCGCATCGCGTCCGATCACGCCTCGGCGCTGGCCGGTTTCTCGCCGACGACGGAGGCCGGACCGGCGGCAGAGGCTTTTAGCGAGGCGGCGGTCTGGGCGGCGCTGCGGACGTGCTTTGATCCGGAAATCCCCGTCAACATTGTCGACCTCGGCCTCGTCTACGACCTGGCCATCGAGAAGACCGCGGCCGGCGGCCACAGCGTCGAAGTGAAGATGACCCTCACGGCGCCCGGCTGCGGTATGGGGCCCGTGATTGCCGAGGACGCGCGGCAGAAGATCTCCGCGCTGCCCACCGTCGAGTCCGCCAAAGTCCATGTTGTCTGGGACCCGATCTGGGGCCCGCAGATGATCTCCGCCGAAGGCCGCAAGATCCTCGGACTTGAATAGGGCGGAGTGACGAGGGACGAGTGACAAGTGACGAGACGGGTCGACTGAGGTCGTCCGCCGGTTCGGACTCGTCACTGGTCACTCGTCCCTCGTCACTCCAGATAGGGAATGGTGAGTGGTCCCTCGGGGAGAATGGCGATGGGGGCGTCGCGGCCGATGCGCTGGAGTTCCTCGTCGATGGCGGCGCGGACGTCGCGGATGGGCGTGAGATACGCGCGGCGGACGGACTCGTCGGGCAGTTCGCTGTAGAGCGCGACGCGGGCCTTGAGCAGGACCATGGCGAGGTGCTGGCACTGCCACTGGTCGAGCATCGAGAAACCCGGGGCCATGATCCGGTCCATCAGGTCCTGCGGCGAGCTCGAGGCCTCGATCATCTGCCGGAAGTTGCCGTGGGCGGGGAAACCGTCGTTGCACCGGGCCGCCGTGATGATGAGGCCGCCGCGGCGGACGATGCGCGTGGCGGCGGCCATGCCCTTCACGGTCTGGTAGAGATTCTGGTCGAGCGGGTATCCGCTGTTGGTCGTGACGACGATCGGGAACTCCTGCCGGCAGGCCGTCATGGCGGTGGACTTGGCGAAAGCGCAACCCGCGCGGTGGGCGGCCAGGGTCTCGCCGCAGAAGAAGCGGGTGATCTGCCGGCGGGTGTTGAGCGTGACGTTGACGCAGAAGTCGACCGGCAGGAGCGAGCCGCCGGCCCGGACGTGCCGCTGGGTGGGATTGTCCTCGAGCTCGCCCCACGTGCTGCGCGGATCGCCGATCACGTCGGCGGCGTGGTAGTGCATGATCGCGTCGAGGGACGCGATGCCCGGGAAGACCGCCTTGTAGCCGCCGGAGAAGCCGGCCATGAAGTGCGGTTCGATGAAACCCAGGATGATCCGCCGGTCGGCGGTGACATAGTCGCGGGCGAGCTGGACGTCGTAGCCGAGCGCCGAGCGGCCGGCGGACAGCATCGTGGACGGATCGGCGGCGACATGGTTCACGATCCGGTAGTGGCGGGCGACGGCCGGGCTGAGCATGGCGTCGAGCTCGGCCGGGGTGTTGGCGCGGTGCGTGCCGGTGCCGATGAGAATGGTGAACTGCTCGCGGGGCACGTGACCGACCTCGGCGAAGAGCCACGGCAGTAGACGATCACTCGGAAGCGGCCGCGTCCCGTCGGGAATGACCACCGCGACGCGGTCACTGGCGCGGACGAGTTCGCGGAGCGGCCGGCCGGCGACCGGCTGGCGGACCGCGGCGGTGAAGGCGGCAGCCTCGTCGGGCAGCCCCTCGAGAAACCGAGGAGTCAGGACGGTGGCATTGAGGCCGGAGAGGTCGAGTTCGAGGCCGGATTGGCCGTAGTCGAGGTGGGCTTTCACGCGGAGATGGTCTCGAGCGAACAGCCGTCGGCCTGGGCGGCCGGGGTCTCGCAGTTGGGGCGGGCGACGACGCCGGGAAACGGTTCCGGCGCGAACTCGCGGCCGGGCTCGTCCAGGAGATGCCGGTCGCAGACCGCAAACAGGGCGGCCTCGGACTCGGTCCGGCGCATGTCGTGGAGAAAGGTGCCGGTCGGGTCGACGCTCTGCCCGACGAAATTCAGGTATTTCTTCATCTTGTTCACGTGCAGCCGCTCGGCGAGGCCCGGCACGGTGGTCTCGCGGTAGAGGCGCTCGACGTACTCGCGCACGTCGGCGAGCACGATCCGTCGGACGGGCTGGCCGGCGAACTGCTCGCGGCACTGGCGGAAGATCCAGGGATTGCGGATGGCGTGGCGGCCGATCAT
>CAYYGV010000004.1:0-111447 GCA_964471615.1 uncultured Opitutaceae bacterium | reverse complement strand
CGCGCTGGGGCACGCAGACGCCGTTCACCAACCTCACCTTCGACTGGACCTGCCCGGAGGATCTGCGCGCCCAGGTGCCGATCATCGGCGGCAAGGAGCAGCCCTTCACCTACGGCGATCTCCAGGCCGAGATGGATCTGATCAACCGCGCCTACATCGAGATCATGACCACCGGCGACGCCAAGGGCCGCGTGTTCACGTTTCCGATTCCCACCTACAACATGACGAAAGATTTTCCGTGGGAATCGGAGAATGCGGACCGCCTCTTCGCCATGACCGCGAAATACGGCCTCCCGTATTTCCAGAACTTCATCAACTCCGAGCTGAAGCCCAACATGATCCGCTCCATGTGCTGCCGGCTTCAGCTCGACCTACGCGAGCTGCTCAAGCGCGGCAACGGCCTCTTCGGCTCGGCCGAACAGACTGGCTCGCTCGGCGTCGTGACGATCAACTGCGCCCGCCTCGGCTACCTGCACAAGGGTGACGAAGCCGCGCTGTTCCGCCGACTCGACGAACTGATCGAAATCGGCCGCACCAGCCTGGAGATCAAGCGCAAGACCATCCAGCGGCTGATGGACCAGGGCCTGTTCCCGTTCACGAAGCGTTACCTCGGCACCCTGCGCAACCACTTCTCCACGCTCGGCGTGAATGGCATCAACGAGATGGTCCGCAATTTCTCCGACGACCGCGACGACATCACCACCGCGCCCGGCCGCGCCCTCGCGGTCCGCCTCCTCGACCACATCCGCGCCCGCATCCTCGAAATCCAGGACCAGACGGGCCACATGTATAACCTCGAAGCCACCCCGGCCGAGGGCACGACCTACCGTTTCGCCAAGGAGGACCGCAAACGCTGGCCCGACATCCTCCAGGCCGGCACGAAGGAGAATCCCTACTACACCAACTCCTCGCAACTGCCCGTCGGTCATACCGACGATCCGTTCGAGGCGCTCGAACTCCAGGAGGAACTTCAGCGCAAATACACCGGCGGCACCGTGCTGCACCTCTACATGGCGCAGCGCATCTCCGATGCGACCGCCTGCAAGAACCTCGTGCGGCGCGCGCTCGAACGCTTCGCGCTCCCCTACATCACGATCACGCCGACCTTCTCGATCTGCCCCACGCACGGCTACCTCGCCGGCGAACACACCTTCTGCCCCAAGTGCGACGAGGAGCTGCTCGCCCGCAAGCAGGCTGCGCTCTCCGGCGCCAACTGATCCGCTCTTCCCGTCAACCCTCAATCCAAACGTTCCACTAACATGATTGCTACCGAGTCCGCTCCCGTCGTCTCCGCTCCCGTCATCGCCCTCACCGACAGCGAACGCCAGCCCTGCGAGGTCTGGACCCGCGTGATGGGCTACCATCGCCCCGTCTCCAGCTTCAACATCGGCAAGAAAGGCGAGCATCAGGAGCGCCGTTTCTTCGAGGAAACCCGTTGCAACCTGCGTTGACCGTCCCGACGAAGGAGGTTACTGACGCCGTCGGCGAGTTACGCGATCTGCCGGTCGGCGGCTGGGAGAAGCTCTCCGCCGTTGACTGGCCCGGACAGCTCGCCGCCGTGGTGTTCCTGCAGGGCTGTGCGTGGCGCTGCGGTTACTGCCACAACCCGCACCTCATTCCTTTTGCCCGCGTAGCGGACGCTCCGACTTGGACCGACGTGCACACCTGGCTCCGCCGACGCCAGGGACTGCTCGACGCCGTCGTGTTTAGCGGCGGTGAGCCGACTTGGCACTGCGCGCTCAGCACGGCGATGCACCAAGTGCGCGCGCTTGGCTTCAAGGTCGGGCTCCACACCGGCGGACCTTCGCCCGAACGGTTCGCGCGGGTGCTCTCGCTCCTCGACTGGGTGGGCTTCGATTTCAAAGCGCCGTTTTCGAACTACGCGAAAGTCACCGGCCGCGATGACGGGGCCGCCGCGCGGCAGAGCTTGGAGCTGTTGCTCGCCGCACGCATCCCCTGCGAGATCCGCACGACCTGGCATCCGCGCCTGCTGCCGGAGGCTGATCTGCTCCAGATGGCCGACACGCTTGGCGCCCTCGGCTGCATCGATTGGGTGATCCAGTGCTTTCGGCCCGATGGCTGCACCGATGCCACGTTGCGACAACGGCCGGTCGGATCGGTGCCCGCATCAATTCTCTCCCACCCAAACCTCCGGGTGAACATCCGATGACAGAACCCCCCACGCCCCTCTTCGTCCGTCTCGGTGGGCGCGAGCCATTGCTCGCGCACCTCCGTTATTTCTACGCCGACGTCCGCCAGCACGCCGAGATCGGACCGATCTTTGCGGCGCACGTAGCGGATTGGCCATCGCACATCGAGAAGATCGCCGATTTCTGGTCGGGCGTCACCGGTGGACCGTCGCTCTACCGTGGACCGATGCCCTTCAAGCATACGCACCTCGGCTTGGAGGAGCGGCACTTCCTGGCCTGGTTGGAATTGTGGAGCCGGCACTGCCGGATGAATTTCCCCGAACGGGAAGCCGGCGACTTAACCCGACTGGCCGAAGGCATCGGTAGCAACCTTCGGCAGATTCTCGCCGTCTATGGGAAGCAGCCAGGCCCTGCGTAATGGCCGGAACGGCTGTTCTCTGCCTATTCCCCGCCGGCTGACGCATCTTCCGCCTTCGGCCAGCCCAACGCGACTCGCGCCTTTTCCCGAAGCATCGCAGGCGTCCAAGCCGGATCAAACACGAGATCGACGTCCACTGCCTGCACGCCGGGCAATCGCTCGACGGCGTGCTTCGCTCCTTCAACGATCCAGCCGCCCGAGGGACAGGTTGGCGTCGTGAGTGTCATGATCACATGCACCGCGCCGTCACGGATTCTGACGTCGTAGACCAAGCCGAGCGAAACGATATCGATGCCGAACTCCGGGTCCGGAATCGTTTCGAGAACATGCCAGACATCATGGGGACTGGGTGTGGTTTCAATCATGGGGTGGTGGATAAACAGGGGACGCTTTCGTGACGACGGGGCACAGCAAGTGAGAGAGAATGCCAGTCATGTTGGCCAAGAACAGGCCGTTGCCGAGGGCCAACGACCAGATCCCGAGCCGCTGGACGGCTGCATCTGCGCTGCCCGCGCCGACCACCAGCAACGCTACGGCGATCGCGAGCGCCAGGAAAGTCACCCGCTCCAGCCAATGGCGGGAGAGCGCGCCGGCCGCTGGCGTCGGCTGCCTTCCGACTTTGGGGCCATAAGCCCTCATCCAAGTGAGGAAGGGAACGATCTTGCACATGATGCCCTCGAAGCAAAAGAGCAGTCCACCGGGAATGAGAATCGTCGCGTAAACCATGACACGCCGCGACCCTGGATCGACGGGCCCCGCGGAAAGCAAGAGCGTCTGCCCAACGAAAATGCCCACGCCAATCAGTCCGATGCCGACCAAGAACCCCAGAATTCCCGGGTCGAGCTGCCGCTTTTTGCGCGTGGAAAGCATGTCCGCTCCCGCGACGACCGAGAACGCCACACCACCCGAGATTGCCAGCCCTCCCGCGATCGCTGTCGCGTTGCTGTCCGCCAAGAGACCGACCGCCAGCGCCACGAGGCCTGCTTGAGAAAGTCCAAAGCCGATCTGGGCGCTGCGCCACCGCGGCACTTCGCCTAGCGTAAACATGGGCAAGAGCTGAAAACTGACGCCCTGGAGCAGAGTAAGGAAAAACCCGGACAACCCCAGGTGGGCATGCGTTCGCAGGAGGTTGAGCGGTCGGATTGGCAGGAATGGCCAATGACGGTTCGCTGCCGCGAGCAGTCCAACGGACGTTGTCGCGAACAGCCAGCCCGTCGCGACCATCAGGGACCATGCGACCAATCCCCGGCGCTGAGATCGTTGCACCGTCGACCACACGTTCAGCACAAACATGACCACACCGAGATTCACTATCAGACCGCCCATTCCGAGGAGCGGCATGTTCCAAGCCCCGAAGGCGAAAACCATGACCGGCACGCCCAGCGCGTGGCAGATGAGATGGCACCAGCCGAATCGCTCGCTCCAAAGGGTCGTGCCGAGCGCCACGGGAGCGAGCTGGTAGATCGCTCCGCACGCGACGGTAAGGAAAAATCCCAACAACCACGTGTGCGCGACGGCGATGACTCGCGGATGGACATGCGGCAACAACAGCAACGCCGGCTGGAACAACAACCACCCACTCCCGACGGTCAACCAGACCAAGCCCAACCCGATGAAGGCGAGCGGGAGTTTCCCCTGCGCCGAGAGCCAGCTGCGTGACATCAATGTCGGCCCCGGCATGGCGCTGTGTCGCGCTTCCTTCACTGGCGGGTCAGCAGTGTGGCCCAGCTTCCATCCGGTTGGACGGTGCTCGCGTGAGCGAACCCTCGTTGTTCCGCTTCGCCAAAGAGATGGCAGGGTTCACGATCCGTGACAGCCCGGAGGCGTTTGTCCGACGGCAACGATTCGAGCGCATTCAGGATTCGCATCAGCGGTTCAGGTGGCTCGAGCCCGCGGGCATCGACTTCCACGATGTCGGACTCGCTTGGACCAGAAACGGCTTCGGATGGAATGGTGGAGCCCGGGCGGGCAAATCGAGTGATCTTGACCCGGAACTCGTCGGGGCCGGTGGCGAGATACTCCCACCCGAACTCATCGGGAAACTCCGCCGCAAACTGATACTTCAAAGGCACGGGATCGTGGTCGTTCAGGAGAACGAAGTAGTCGCCGGTGGCGAGGGAGCGCCATAGCTCGAAGATCCGCGCATGCTTCAGCCGTCCAGGAATCGGCCTGACGTCGAGCACCTTGCGCGGGTCCCAGTCTGCCGCGACAGCATGCCGAGCATTTGGGGCCACGGAAACCAGCCCGGTCCGCGTGATCTTGACCTGAAACTCATCGGGGCCGCGTTGCAGGTAGTCCCACGAAAAGGCTCCTGGGAAAGTCACCGCGAATTGATGATAGAGGGGGACGGGATCGTGGTCATTGACCAACACGAAGTGCTCGCCAACGGCGAGGGCCTCCCAGCGCTGTAGTATCTGGGAATGCTTGATTTTGCACGGAATGTCGCGGACGTCGAACAAGGGCGAGACGGGATCGGGCGAGGAACTGCTCATGGGAAGGCAAGGATTCGTGGTGGATGCGCCGGGCGTGGCTGCGCGAATTACGCAAGGCACCACTCCGGCGAGTGGTGCGCAGCATAGCACCTGCGGAAGGAGGCCGACCTTGACGGGCGTCAAGCGCGATGCGGATTTCTCTTCGCGGGTTCTTGACGCAAATCAATGCGTCCGCCGCATCTCGCATCTATAGTCGGGTCGAATCTTTCCCCATGATCAAATCCGACCCGCCACGCACGCATACTTTGGATGTCCGTCCCATCCTGTCGCGCGGAGAGGAGCCTCTCCTTGTCATCCTCGAGACGTTTGCCGCGCTGAAACCGCAAGAGCGACTTTTGCTGGTGTCCCCCTTTCTTCCCTCGCCCTTGATCGAACGACAACGCAGCGAAGGGTTCACGGCGCGCCCGGAACGAGGAAACGATGGGGCTTGGAGGACCCTGTTCTTCCGTGAATAGCACGCTTGCCCTTCAGTGGCTCGGTTGATGGCATGCTGTTACCATGTCTCGGAACGTCGCCGAACTCCGCCAAGCCGCCATCGTGGGAACTTTGCGGTCCTGCCAGTTGTTCTCGGGGATGCCGGATGCGGAACTCGCGACCGTGGCGGGCTTTGCTTTGCTGCGAAATATAGACAAGAACGCCTACTTGTTCCATGAAGGCCAGCAGGCGGAGGGTTTTTATGTGGTGCAGAAAGGGGCCATCAACGTCCATCGCGTAAGCGCAGCCGGCAGGGAGCAGGTCATCTATGTCTTCCGCCCCGGTGAGTCGTTCGCCGAGGCGTCGCTCGCAAACGCAACCGGCTACCCGGCGAATGCGCGGTCGATCGAATCATCGACCGTTGTCGTGATTCCGAAGAAGCCCATTCTCGAACTGATCCGGCGCAGACCCGAGTTGGGTCTACGCATGTTGGGCTCGATGAGCCAGCATTTGCGAGTGTTGGTCGGACTGGTGGAGGATTTTACGCTGAAGGACGTGGAGACACGACTGGTCAACTGGCTGCTTGGGCACGTGAAAGAAGGCACCCAAGGAGAGGCGGTTTTCCAGATGGCGGAGAAAAAGCGTGTGCTCGCTGCGCAACTTGCCACCTCAAGCGAAACGCTTTCGCGCACCTTGGCCAAGCTGCGGAAGCAGCGACTGGTGGAGGTCAAAGAGATGACGATCCACATTGTAGATGTCGAACTGCTCCGGGGGCATTTCCGGCGGTTGCTGGGAGAAGAATGACCATCGGGGAAAGGCTTTTCCCGAGCAGAATCTTGTCGAGCAGGCGGATCTCACGACGGGCCATTCGCCTCACGCGTTGCAGGATTTCATCCAGCGCTGCAACACGAGCGGCACTCGATAGCTTGGGCCATTCGATTTGGGTCGTATGGATGACGTGCAACAGCGTCTGTTCCAAGGTCACAAAATAATGTGCCCAAGGGTTCGCTGGATGCCGTGGCATGGGAACCGGCAAATGCCGTCGTCGCCCGGAATGAACGTCTTCACAAAACAACGCCGAGAGGGTCTGATCGAACTCAAAGACCAGAATTGCCGCCCCACCCAAGGGGTTGGTGGGCGCGGCCGATTCGAGCAACTGTTGCCAGTGTTCGTGGATGTGGCTTCGACGCGCTTGAAGAATCCCCAAGAGCACGCCCAACGCCACCTGATATTCACCCGCGCGCTCCCTTGGATGAGGAGACGACGGAGCAACCATCCCTAGATCGACTACCCGTAGTATGTCGCGGGCAAAAGGCTCCGGTGGATTGGCGCTTGGGGAGGGCATACCTCACAGTCTTCGGGCTCAGTATCCGTCCGAGACCTGTCGGTCATAGATCTCGCTTGCGGAACAGGTGCAGCACCGCTGCGAATGGCAAAGCGATCCACCCCAGCAAGACGGACAAGGCAAATATGGCCCCCGGGCCGGTGCCAAGTTTGTCGCGCAAGAGGGCGCCGGAATACCCCATCAAAGCTGCGATATCCATCGGCAACAGCACCAGAAGCCGCCCCACGTCGATCGGATTAAACGAGAGCAACCCGACACTCAGCCCTTCCAGCGGATAGTCCTCCAGCAGAAATAGAATATACAGAGTGACCCCATCGTGGAGGAGCGCGAAGTAGAACCAGATCAGCAAGGCAGCACCCAAGCCGCGGGCTTTGTCTTTCGCGATGATTGCCGCCAGAAACGCCAACAAGACAAACGAGGCAGTCAAAGCGATCGATACGCCCAATAAAATCGCTCCAGTAGGCCCGGCTGCATACATGGCAATCGGAATCCCGACCCCAATCAGCAATGCGAGACTCAGTCCGGCAATCACACCGATCACCTGCGAGACAATGATGCTGGCCCGTTTGAGCGGTTGCGCGGCCAGCAGTTCGATAAATTCCCGCGAGTTGTAGTAGTGCGCGACGCCGAACACCAGGCTGACCAATGGCACGACCAGCAGGATCAAACTGAGCAGGCCGACAACTCCTTTCGGCTGATCCCCGGCGAGGTTGAAAACACCGAACGACGCGAGGAACAAGAATCCCGTGTATGCGACGAGGATTCGTCCGCGGACGATGTCCACGAGCACATATTTTACGAGCCGGCCACTCATGCGTCAGGTCCTCCAGACCAGGCGTCACCGCCCCTTTTTCGCATGTGCTGCGCGACGGCACGCCCCAATCTTGGCTCGCCCGTCTCCGCTTTCAACTGTTCCGTGCTCATGAAGAAACGCATTTTCCCTTCGAGCAGGTAGAGAACGTCTGTCGCAACTTCGTCCAGATCGTTGAGGATGTGGGAAGTGATGAGGACGAGCCTCCCGCGCTTGCACTCGGACCGTATCTTGTCGTGCAAGAGGGCCACGGAAACTGGATCCAAGCCTGCCGTCGGTTCATCGAGGATCAGGACGTCAGGGCTGAACAAGAACGCGAGACAGGCACTGACCTTTTGCCTCGTGCCACCGGAGAGCGTGCCGGCCGCCTGCCTCAACAGACGATCAACTTTCAGTGCCCCGAGCAGTTCTTCATCGATGCGCCCCGCCTCTTCGCGGCGCAAGTCCCGCATCAGATCGAACAATCGACCGACCGGCAGATTGTCGGGGAACCGGCTGATCTGCGGCATGTATCCGATCCGGCGCCGGGGTTCAGGCGAGGAGAGCAGGCTGGCCCCATCCAAAGTCAACTCTCCCGCGTCGGGTCGGACCAGACCGAGCACGCATTTGATGAAGGTCGTTTTGCCGGCACCGTTCGGTCCGATCAATGCCACGCACCGCCCCTTGGGCAGAGTCACCGTCAGGTCGACGAGAGCCCGCAGGGAACCATAGCTTTTGGAGAGAGAGGCGGCCTCAAGCATGTGGCGAATACAGTGACCTCAGTTGGCGGGTGGCACCAGCACGCCGTCGACGACATGGATGATGCCATTGGCCGCTGAAACGGTGCCGACAACCTTGGCCGTGCCATTCAGGAAAATCTGACCGTCCTTGACCGAGATTTTCACGTCTCCTCCGTTGGCCATGTTGAGCTTCATGCCGTCCTTAAGCATCTCTGGTTTGTAGACCGCGACCGCGACGTGATACTGGAGAATGTCCCGCAGTTGCTCCTTGTTGGCAGGTTTCAGCAGATTCTCGACGGTCCCAGCCGGCAGTTTTTTGAACGCATCGTTGGTCGGCGCAAACACCGTGAACGGGCCGGCGTTGGCCAGGACGTCCACCAGTTCGGCGGCTTTGACCGCCGCGACCAAGGTGGTATGCGCCTGACTGCCTGCCGCCACTTTCACGATATCCTTCTGCGAGTCGTTGTCCGCCACGGCGGATTGACCGGCGGCAGCAGGCGTTGGGACGGTATTCGCAGCGTCGGCGGCTGCGGGAGCCTCGGATTTTGAGCAGGAGGCGAGGCCCAGCACCATGGCCAGGCCGGCGATCATCTTGAGGAGGTAGTTTGTGTTCATGGTCCGGAAACTGAAGGTTGCGTTAGGGGGCGAAGGGACGCATCGCCGGCCGGTCATCCCGCACCCCGTCGGGCGTCATGCTGGGAAACAACCGCTCCGCACGGTCGAGGAAATGCACCAATGGACTGCGCAGAAGCAGTAGCGCTGGCGGCACCCGATCGATGAGCATCGAAAAGATGCTCACCGGACGATAGAAAATGTCGCCGATACCGTCGTGATTCAGGTCGTAGAGTTCCGCCTTGTCCCAGTAGTTGTTTTCGAAGTGGTTTGCCGTGAGCTGGGCCGAGGCCGTGATGTCGAACGCATTTCCGATAAAACTGTTGAGCCGATAGGTGTTATCCAGGCTCGTGGTTTGGATCTGCAAGGCCCAGCCATTGGCCAGAAAGCGGTTGTGCTCGAACGAGAGTCGCGACGAATTCTGAATCGTGATGCCGATGGAATTCTCGGCGAAGGTGTTTCCGCTTACCGTGCTGTCGGAAATGTCCTTGAGCAGCAGCCCGTAGGACGCGTTGCCCCAGCTTTGGGCAAAGCGATTGCCGGACATCTCGATATTCCTCGAATACATCACGGCAACCCCCGCTCCGTTGGCGGAGAATGTGTTTTCCCGGTAGTGATTGCGGTGGGAGAACATGAAATGGAGCCCGTAGCGGAGGCAGTCGGTCACCGAGTTGGCTCCAATCTGTGAATCGGTCACGAACTCAAAATAGATGCCGTCGCGCTGGCTCTTCACCCGATTGCCCTGGATCTGCAGCCTTTCGCAATACCATCCGTGGATGCCGTTGCCATTGTCAGGGCCGCGAGCGGGATTGCCCTCGACCACGTTGCCGCGTGCGACGCAATCGCGGGATTTGGAGAAGAAGATACCAAACGCACAATCGCGCATCTGGTTGTTTTCGACCAGCACCCTTTGGGCGTTGTCCACGCGGACTCCGGCAAAATCCTCCATGTTGCTGCTCCCGCTGTGCTCGATCACCAGCCCGCGAATCGTGACATCGGACGATTTGATGACGATCACATCACGCAGGTGTTTGCCGTCCACGATCGCCTCGCCTTCTCCCACCAGAGAGAGCGCTTTGTCGATCACCAAGGCCCCTTCTGCATAGCGTCCCGCATGCAGTCTGATGGTGTCACCATTCCCGGCCGACGACAGCGCGGCCTGCAATGACTCGAAAGTCCGGCCTGGCCCCACCTGAATTTCCGCCCCTCGCGATGTGGGACACAGCGTCAGCAGAGCGAGGATCAGCAAATATCGCGTCATGGCCATCATTCAGGGAAGCCGGGGTAGGTCAGCCCAAGAGTGGAGCTGTGGGCCTCCCAATTGAGGCCGGGCGCTTTCTCGGTCGGCAGCGCGGGCGAACGCTGCAATGCCGCCCCCCATCGGGCTGTGGATATCGCCGCCGACGAGGAAGACCGCCTGTTCGGCGGGCACAAGGGTTCCCGGATGGGCAAAATCGACGACGTAGGCCCGCACCGCGGTGCCTGCCGGTTGCGGATTCGCCTGCTGGTATTGGAACAGGCAGGTCATGTCGTCGAAGAGCAGCACCTTGCCCTTGGAAGTGATCAACTCGGCGCCGAAACGCTGGTCAACCAACGTCATTTTGCACAGGGTGCATTCGTCCTTGCCGTAGCGCACGGGCACCGCATCGCGCGGGGCGCACCCCGTAAGCAGCAGCATCGCGGCGAGAGCGGCTATGCTTGCACGCGACCTCATTTGCGCGGAAGGGACCGGCGATTGCGCCAGTATTCCCAAGCGGCCAGACTGACGACGATGACGCCAACCACGATGAATATCCAGGCGCCACTGTCGGGGCCGGAATAGGCTACGAAATTCAGCAGGTTCTTATAGCCGAGAATCGGAGGTTGGTAGGACATGCCGGGAACAACGATCGCGGCGTGAGGGTTCAAGTTATGCCCGTAGTCATAGCCCCAGCGATAGTAGTCCGCCAGCCCGCTCAACCCCGCCAAGCACAGAACTCCCGCGTAAAGGTTCAACCAAAACCGGCGCCCTAGAATAGCCGGGATGAGTCCGACTGCGATGATTCCGCCGACCAGCCATCCCATGATGCGGAATTCAGGAAACATCTCGGCGTGGATCGTCCGCATGCCGATATAATGATTCAGCCCGTTGATGATGTCGAAGTCCCCGCTGATATGATCGAGCCATATCTTCATCAGAAGACCCTCCGGGTATTGCGGCGCCCAAAGCTGGATTTGCCACAAGGGTAGAAAATAAGCGGCAGTCAGCGAGAGGGTGGCGATCGCCAGAATAATGCGAGTGAGTCGATGAAGAGGGCTGCTCATAAAAGAGATGGGAGAGCCATGCTCCCGCAGTTGCGGGAGCATGGTGTTAATACTGCTGCGCCGCGATTACGGCGCCGTTTCTCCGATGCCGAATTTCAGCGGCACGACGGAATCGGCGGGCGATACCCGCGCATAGCCCTGCATCTCCTGGTGGAGTGCGGAGCAGAAATCCGTGCAATAGTATGGGGCGATCCCGACGCGCGACGGGACATACTTCAATGTGCACGTCTCACCCGGCATCAGAAGGATTTCCATGCCGGTTCCCTTTACAGCGAACCCGTGGGCGATGTCCCAATCCTGCTCGAGGTTGGTGACATGGAAGTAGACTTCGTCGCCCAGTTTGATGCCTTCGATGTTGTCCGGCGCAAGATGCGAACGGATCGCGGTCATGTAGACATGCACGACGTTTCCGTCACGCACGACTCGCGCGTCCTTTTCGCTCTTGGTTGCGTAAGGGTGGTGATTGTCCTCGATCTTGTAGAACCGCTTGGACTTCGGCTCTACCAGCGAGGCGGGGATCGCTTCCGCGTAGTGCGGCTCGCCAACCGTCGGGAAGTCGAGCAGCAGCTTCATCTTTTCGCCGGAGATGTCGTAAAGTTGGGCGGACTGCGTCAACTCGGGGCCGGTAGGCAGATAACGGTCTTTGGTGATCTTGTTATAGGCGATCGCGTATTTGCCGTGGGGCTTGGCCGTCGGACCGCCGGGGATCGACATGTGGCCCACTGAGTAGAACGTCGGCTGCCGATCCACGACCTGCAGCGTTTCGAGGTTCCATTTCACAATCTCCGAGCTGACGAACATGGAGGTATAGGCGAAGCCTTTCCCGTCGAACTCGGTGTGGAGGGGCCCGAGACCAGGCTTCTTCACTTCGCCGTGCAGCACGGAATCATACTTCAGCACAGGTAAGCCGTTGTAGTCGCCTTCGAAATCCTTCTTTTCGATGGCCGCAAGCATCTTGTCGAAAGAGAAGACTGGGATGAGAGCCGCGAGTTTGCCGCTGCCGATGATGTAGCTGCCGGTCGGATCGGTGTCGCAGCCGTGAGGCGACTTCGGGCAGGGCATCAGGTAGACCAGCCCCGGGATCTCCGTCGGGTCGAGGACGACGGTTTCGGTCTCGATGTTGGAGACTGCCGTATGTGTGCTCTCGTCCCAGGTGTTGTGGGCATAACGTGTCTTCGAGATGCGGCCCTTGCCGGCCTTGACGAGCTCTTCGCACTTCTTCCAGTTGACGGCGATGATGAAGTCCTTGTCTTTTTGGGACGCGTTGACTTCGAGGAGCGTGTGGGCGAGTTCACTGTTGTAGCAGGTGAAGAACATCCAGTCGTGCGACTTCTTCTTGCCTGCACGGGCGAGGTCGATGTCCATCCCGGGCAATAGAAGCTGGAATCCGATTTTCATCCGTCCGGTCGCGGGATCGACCGAGACCATGCTGATCACGCTCTTGAAGTTCTTCTTGAAAGAGTTGATCGGCACATCGGGATTCGAGCCGGCGTCGTCCGGCGGATAGGCGAAACGCGTGCCTGCGACCGTGTATTCCGTGTTCTCCGTGATGAAGGGAGACGAGTGATTGCCGGAGCTGTTGGGAATCTCGATGATCTCCACGGTCCGGAACGTTTCGAAACTGATGCGCGCGATGCGGGGCGTGTTGTTGGCGTTGGCAAAGATCCAACGTCCGTCGTGCTCGCCATTGGTCGTGGAGAGGGCGACGTGATGCTGATCGTCCCACGCTTGCGGGCCGAACGACGTATTCAGCATGGGCTTGGTCTCCTCGCTATAGCCATAACCGGACTCGGGGTGCTGCGCGAACACCGGGATCTGTCGGAACAAACGGCCGGAAGGCAGTCCATAGATGGCGACTCCGCCGCTGAATCCGCCAGACACGATGTTATAGAATTCATCGTGTTTGCCGGGTGGCACATATACTTTCTCGGCGACGCCCGATTGCACGGGCGTCACGATCTGCTTGGGTTTGCAACCCGTGAGGGCGGTGGCCACGGCCAACGCCGCGAAGCCTGCGATTTTGAGGTAGGTCCGGTCTTTCATAGCTATAGTCGGGTTATTTCTCTCCGTCGTTGCTGCGTTGGAACTCCAGGATCTGGCGCGCCTCGTCCTGGGTGACGTTCATGTTGGGCATGCGCACCAAGCAGAGTTCGAGGAGCTTCTGGGCCTCCTCATCCTTCGCCAGCATCATGTCGACGTTGGTGATCATGTTCATGATCCAAACCGGAGAGCGTCGCTTTGTGACGCCGAGCCAGCCGGGGCCGACCAGCTTCTCGCTCGTGAGTTTGTGGCAGGAAAGGCACTTCATCTCGTAAATGCCTTTGCCAGCCGCGACCCATTGTTGATTGAGCGGGTGCGTCAGTTCGACGTTCTTGATTTCAGGTCCGTGAACCTCGGGTTGGGCGGCAGCCAGTTCCGTCGGACTGGGGGACTCTTTTGCGGCCTGCTCGGCCTCCTGCTTTCCACCACAACCGGAGTGGAGAAGGAGGACGCCCGTTAGGAGCGTTGCGCTGGTTATAGCCGCGATTTGGCTGCGGCCTCGGTTGGACTTGGGGTTCATTCGGAAGATATGCATGCGCCGCCAGAATAGAGCCCAACCGGGCGTGGCGCCTTGACTTACGTCAAGGGAATGGGAATCCCGCTTTGACACCGTCCGATTTGTCCTCCAACCCCATGCCGTGCCGGAATTTCCCATGCGCTTCTTCCGCCCTGGTCGCACCCGCGACCGCAGCGGTTCCCCGTCCTTGAGACGGCGGGTGCGAGTGTCGAACTCGTGGAAGTGGCGCATGCAAGTCGGCACCGTCATGCTCGTTTCGCTGCTGGCGACCGGAGTTCATTGGGACGCGGCACAGGTATTTGCGTGGGGGAGGATGTTCTCCCGGTATTCGGAGACCATGACGATGGCCCAGGCCGCCAAGAGGACCTTTTCGGGCGAGATGTGCAGTCTCTGCAAAGCGGTGAATTCTGCTAAACAGCAGGAGCAGAAAGCCCCGATGGCCCCTTCGTTCGTCAAGGCCAAATTCGTCATGGTGTGTCTCGCGACACCCGCTTTGGTTTTTGCACGACCGGACCGAGTGGTGTGGACGCATATCGATCCACCCGTCGTGTCCTTGGGACGTAGCGCCCCGCCGTCGCCCCCGCCACGGGGTCGCGTGATCGGCGCCTGATTCCATTCCTGCGCAGCTTGCTGGAGGTCGGTTTCGATCTTGGCGCTGCGCCCCGGCCCTAAAGACTGCGACGACAGATTGACGCCGCAGTCCCTCGGAGGACGGAACTGGCCCAGCACCGGGCGAGCCCCGAGTGACTTTCATCGCGCACAGACGCGCCGGCGTGGTCGCGTTCGCGACGCACGCACATCCACCGCGGCCTCCGGCTGTCGCCGGATTGGTCGTCAATACCTGAGAATCATGAATCCAATACAGACTTTTGCTTCAATTCGTTTGTTGATCCAATATCATCCTCCGACGGGCAGGGCAGATCCTGCTCTCGTTTCCGATCCGCGGATTCCAAATCCCGGACCTTCCCGCAGAAACAGGGCCATTCGCTCCGGGCTCTTCCTTCTTGTGTTGGGACTCGCAGGACCGATCGCCTCGGCGCAATGTTGCTCCTGCCAGGCGTCGGCTGCCCAAGCCGGCCATTCTCTGCGTGGGGTCGTCACTCGTGTGCTCGCGGAGAAGAAGCTCGTCGTCATCCAGCATGAGGAAATCCCGGGCTTCATGGCCGCGATGACCATGTCGTTTCATGTGTCCGACGACATTTTCTCTCAACTCGCTCCCGGCACGCCGGTAGTCGGCACCCTCCTTCCGCGCAAGGACGGCGGCTGGCATCTCACCGAGGTCCGCGTCGTTGCTGCGCCCGGCGCGACTCTCGCGCCCGGGATTCCCTATCACATCGCGCTAAATCGGGACGCCTCCGGGGCATTTCACGGTATCTTCCCTTTTCGCCCAACCGCATTCGGCGATTGGCGCGTCTGTATCGACCAGCGCACGGCGTGCGTCGAAGTCGTTCCGACGACCGGACAGGGCCGCCGCCCGGAGGTCGACGGCCACGCCGCGCCGGACGGCTTCGCCAAAGCTCACGTCTACGCGCTCAAAGCCGGCGAGGCTTACGAAGTCCGCGTGACGAAATCTCCCGCTCTCGAAGTCGATCTCCTGATCCAATCACTTTCCAACTGATCTCCCTCATGCATCTGAAACCCTTTCTCGTTTCCCTCGCTCTGGCGCCCGCCGCGCTCTTCGGCGAAACGGCTGCTCCAGACGCCGGCGGCAGCGGCACTCTCGTTAAGCTCGACGACTACATCGTCGAGACCAATCCCGCCACCTTTGATCAGAAAGCCCCCGCTGTCACCCAGCAGGTGCTCGGCTCCGATCTGAAGGCGCTCAACCTCGCCACCACGGTCGGCGCGCTGCGCAATCTGCCCAATCTCTTCATCCGCGAACGCTTCATCGGCGACAAGAATGCGCCGGTCGGCATCCGTGGCACCTCCAACCGCCAGACCGGCCGCACGGTCGTCCTCGCCGACGGCATGATGCTGTCCAACTTCCTCGGCACCGGCTTTGGCAACTCGCCCCGCTGGTTTCTCCTCGCCCCTGAAGAAATCGAAAAAGTCGCCGTCATCTACGGTCCGTTTTCCGCCCTCTATCCCGGCAACTCCATCGGGGGCACCGTGCTCTTTACCACCTCGATGCCCAACCGTCCCGAGGCCTCGGTGAAGGTTCAATACTTCAGCCACACCTTCAAGGAATACGCGACCAACGACGACCTGCACGGCTCCACCACCTTTGTGTCTGCCGGCGGCCGCACGGGCAAGTTCAGCTACTATGGCTTCTACAGCCACCTCGACAACCTCGGCGCCACGACACAGTTCTCCACCATCAACAACTCGGCGACCACCGCGGGCGGCACGGGCGGGATGGCGACGACGGGCGCGCGGACTGACACGGACTACTCCGGCAATGCTCGCGTCATCTATGGCGCCGAGGGGCCAACCAAGGCCGTTCACGATCTCTTCAAGGCGAAACTCGGCTACGATTTCTCGGACGCGCTCCATCTGCGTTACACGCTTTCCTATTGGAAAAACTCCGAGGATCGCACCGCTCCGCAGACCTACTTGCGAGACGCCGGCGGCGCCGAAGTCTGGGCCGGAAAAGTCGAAGCCGCCGGTCGCACCTTCACGATCGCCAGCTCGCAATTCTCCCTCAGCGAGCGTCAGCAAGCCGATCTCATCAACGCCCTCACGCTCGCCTACACCCCGGACGTCGGGTTTCAGGCAGTCGTCTCCGGCAACCTCTATGACGTGCTGAAGGACAAGACCTACGCGTCCACCACCGCGCTGCCCGCGGCGCGCGCCAGCGGTGCCGGTCTCGGCACCATCGTCGGCCGCACCGGCTGGAAAGCCCTCGACGCCAAACTCGGTTATCGCGCTGTCGACGGCTGGCTGGCCAGCCATGCGCCCACGCTCGGGTGGCACTTCGACAACTACTTCACGGTCTCCGACCAATACGTGCTCGCGGACTGGCGCAACGCTTCCTCCCGCACCGCGCTGAACAACGGCAACGGCGGCGAGACCCGCACCACGGCACTCTACGCGCAGGATGTCTGGAGCCTTGCGCCCGCTTGGACGCTTACCCCGGGCCTCCGCTGGGAAAGCTGGCGCGCCTACGACGGCTACCGCGCCAAGGATTTTTACGGTGCCCGGGTGCGCACCGCCTACGCCGATCGCCGCAAAGATGCGCTCTCTCCCAAGCTTGCTGTGGCCTGGAAACCCGCCCCCGTCTGGAACGCCCGCCTCTCGCTCGCCGAGGCCTATCGCTTCCCGACTGTTGGCGAACTCTTCCAGGGCTCCATCAGCGCCAACGGCTCGGTGACCAACAACGATCCCAACCTCCGCCCCGAGCGCGCTCTCGACAAGGATCTCACGGTCGAACGCACGTTCGGCCGGGCCGGTCTCGCGCGCCTCAGCCTTTTCGAGGAGGATGTGCGCCGCGCCCTCATCAGCCAATCCACGCTCTTGCCCAACGGCACCTCTTTCAGCGGCACGCAAAACGTGGGGCGTATCCGTGCACGCGGCACCGAACTGGCCTTCGAACGGAAGGGATTCCTCGCCGGCTCCATCGACGTGAACTTCGCCCTCAGTTACACCAATGCCAGGATTCTCGAAAACCCCGGCCTGACTGCCAGCGTCGGCAAGCAGGTGCCACGCATCCCGTCTTGGCAGACCCGTGCGGGTCTGACCTGGCGCGCCACCCGCTGGCTCGCGCTCAACAGCCAGGTGCGCACCGCGAGCCGCCAATACAACACCCTGGACAACTCCGATCCCTATGGCGGTTACGGTGGCACCGACAAATACGTGGTCGTCGACCTCAAGGCCACCGCCACGCTGCGCAAGAACCTCAGCCTGTCGCTCGGCTGCGACAACGTCGGCGACTACCGCTACTACGTTTACCACCCGATGCCCGAGCGCACGTGGTTCGCCGAGGTGAACTGGAGCCTCTGATCCCGCACCACCATCATCATGAACTGGAAATTGCTACCACTCCTGGCGGGATTCGTCCCCCTCCTCGGAGCTCAAGACCACGGGCACGGCGGACAGCTTGCGACTACGGCCCAAGCCGCAGCCATTTCGGCCGTGCCCGAGATTCGCAGCCTCGACGTCGCCGCCTCCGGACCGATCTTGCATCTCCTCATCGGCGAATTTCGTCCCGCGGAAAATCGCACTTTTCTTTGGCACCGCCGCTCCGATGACAACGGCCTCAGTTGGTCTCCGCCGGTTCAGGTCGATATCAGCGGACCGGCTCCCTACGCCCGTGGGCGGGGCACCGACTTTCAGATCGTCGCTGTCGGAGACAACCTCACGGCCGTCTGGTTGACCGCTGGCCCCAGCCGCACCGGCCGTGGTCCGCTCGTCTGCGCCCGCTCTTCCGACGGCGGCCGTCATTGGCAGCCTGCCGCCACCCCGGCCGACGACGGCACCGATTGCGACCATGCTTTCATGGACCTCGCCGCCACACCCGACGGCACCATCCACGCACTCTGGCTGGATGCGCGCTCCGGTGCCGGCAAGGGGCTCATTGCCGCCAGCTCGCGCGACTTTGGCGCCACCTGGGCGCCCAACCGCGTGATCGATGCGCAGACCTGTGAATGCTGTTGGAACGTGCTCAAATCCGACGCTCTCGGCAATCTCTACGGCCTCTACCGCGACGTAAAGCCGCGCGACATGACCGTGACCCTTTCCCGCGACGGTGGCACTTCCTGGCGCAGCCTTCCCCCTGGCGGGAACTTCAATTGGGATTTCAACGGCTGCCCCCATGTCGGCGGCGCACTCGCCGTGCAAGGCGCAGGGGACACGGCACGGCTGCATACGCTTGTCTGGACCGGAGTCATCAATCGGGCCGGACTTTACTATCTAACGGCCGCCGCGCCCGATTTCGCCTGGTCTCCACCTCAGCGCATCGGCGGTGAACACGCCCGTTACTCCGACATCGCGGTCAACTCCGCCGGTGTCGTGGTTGCGGCTTGGACCGAGTCGCTGGCCGCAGGTGCCGTGGTGCTGCGCTACCAAGTCTCGCCGGATAGTGGCCGACACTGGCAACCCGCCCTCACCGTTCCGTCGGCCAAGAATATCCCGACGCACCCACGCCTCGCCGTCGCCGGCGGCTGTTTTCACCTCTTCTGGACCGCCACGACAGCCCCGGACTGGCACCACCTCATCATCGCAACCGACTCTGCAACCCAACCATGAACACCACCCGTATCGTCCTCTCATTGTTGGCTATCGCCCCCATCGCGCTTCACGCCAACGCCCCGGATAGTGCCGCTGCCGGCTCCGATCCGCATACCGTCAACCTGGAGCCGTTGGTCGTCACCGCCGCGCAAACGCAGCAACCGCTCGTCGTTGTCGCCGATCCCAAGGCTCCGGCTCAGCCAGTGCCGGCACATGACGGCGCGGATGTGCTGAAAAGCGTGCCCGGCTTCAGCGTCATTCGCAAGGGAGGCACCGATGGCGACCCCATGTTGCGCGGCCTCGCCGGCTCGCGTCTCGGCATCCAGATCGACGGGGAGTGCATCTACGGTGGCTGTGGCAATCGCATGGACCCGCCCACCGCCTACGTCTTCCCGACCGCCTATGACCGGATCACCGTGATCAAGGGGCCTCAGACCGTCCTGCATGGTCCGGGCAACGCAGCCGGCGTGGTGCTTTTCGAGCGCGACACCCACCGACTCACCGATCCGGAAACTGCCTATCAAGTCGCCGCCACGGCCGCCAGCTTCGGTCGGTTTGACGGGCTCGCCGACGTGCGGGCCGGCAACGCCGACGTTCAGGCTCGCGGCACTGCCACCTACACAAGGGCTGGCGACTACGAGGATGGCTCCGGCCGTGCGGTGCACTCTGCTTATAAACGCTGGAGCGCCAACGGCAGCGTAGCCTGGACCCCCGATGCCCGCACTGCGCTCGAGCTCTCCGGTGCCCGTAGCGACGGCGAGGCGGCTTATGCCGATCGGATGATGGACGGCGTGAGATTCGACCGCACCAACTACGGCCTGCGTTTCCATCGCGACAATCTATCCCCGCTGGTCACGCGAGCCGAGGCCCGATTCTACCACAACTACGTGGACCATGTGATGGACAACTATACGCTGCGCCCCTTCACGGCGACCATGATGATGCCCACCCCCTCTGTATCCA
Source organism: uncultured Opitutaceae bacterium (assembly GCA_964471615.1). Lineage (GTDB taxonomy): Bacteria > Verrucomicrobiota > Verrucomicrobiia > Opitutales > Opitutaceae > Opi-474. Next base: position 91,496 of record CAYYGV010000004.1, on the reverse strand, counting down.
ATCCCGACCGCCTCACCACCGGCGGCCTTGCGCAGTTCACCCTCGCCCCGGTCGGCGCGCTCACCGTCACCGCGGGTCTCGATACGCAGCGCAACAAGCACACCGTGCGCTCAACGATGAACGAAACCGCGATGCCCTACGAGTCGATGGCTCGCACGAAAGACGCCGAGTTCACCCAATACGGTTTCTACTCCGAGGGCACCTGGGCGTCATCCGCGGCCGGCCGTCTGGTGGCGGGAGCCAGGCTGGATCAGTGGAAGGCCGAGGATCCGCGCACCACCGTCGCCCTTTCGATGATGAGCACGGCCGCCAATCCCAGCGCGGGGCGCGTCCGGCGTTCGGACCTCTACAGCGGGTTCGCCCGATACGAGCACGATCTTGGCTTGGCCAAGGAACCGCTGACGCTTTTCGCCGGCATCGGCCGTGTGCAGCGCTTTCCCGACTACTGGGAGCTGATCAAAAACGAAAGCCTGGCGTCCGTTTCGGCGTTCGGCACCCAACCGGAGACCAACACCCAGATCGATGCGGGCGCGCTTTTCCGGCGCGGCGCCCTTGAAGTTTCGGTGTCCGTCTTTTCGGCCGAAATCGACGACTACATTCTGGTGCAGAGCAATGTCGCGAAACCGTCAGGCATGATGGGCACCCGCACCGCGGTGATCACGCGCAACGTCGATGCCTCGACCCTTGGCGGCGAGACGGCCGTAGCCTGGCGCTTTGCCGACCATTGGAAAGCGGAAGCATCTCTCGCTTATGTCCGTGGCGAAAACGAAACCGACTCCCTGCCACTCGCCCAGCTTCCGCCGCTGGAATCCCGCGTCAGTCTGGCCTATGCCGCCACCAAATGGTCCGTGGGCGGATTGTTGCGCCTGGTCGCCGCGCAAGACCGCGTGGCCGTCAATCAGGGTAACATCGTCGGGCAGGATATCGGCCGTTCGCCTGGATTCGGGGTCGTCTCGCTCAACGCGAGCCATCGCCTCGGGCAGCACTGCCGCCTCTCCGTCGGCGTCGACAACCTTTTCGACCGGGCATTCGCCGAGCATGTCAGCCGCGCCGGCAGCATGGTATCCGGCTTCGTCCAGACCACACGAGTGAATGAACCCGGCCGCGTCCTTTGGCTGAAATGGGATGCCGCGTTCTGAGGGTCAACCGGTTCTTTTGGGGCCGCTCTGTGCTTCTTGCCCGTCGCCCTTGGTCCGGTCTGGCGGTTCGCAGAAAGCGGAGCGGTTCCCACATCCTCTAGGCCCGAGACACGAGGCTGATCCGTCTGGCCGACGGAGCCGGGGTTCACGGAAACAGCAATTGGCAGCGCCATTCGCCGCCGACGCGCGTCCACAACCGCCGTTCGTGCCGGCGGAACGGCTGCTCGGTCCAGAACTCGATTCGCGTTGGCGTAATGCGGTATCCCGACCAGAAGGGCGGCCTCGGCACCGGACCGACGGGGTGGCGCACCACCACGCCGGCGCAAGCTTGCTCCAGCTCCAGCGGATGTGCCATCGGTCGCGATTGCTGCGATGCCCATGCTCCGATCTGACTGAGCCGGGGGCGCGTCGCGAAATACGCGTCGGCCTCGGCGTCGCTCACCGACTCCACGGTGCCTTGCGCGCGCACCTGACGGCGCGTTTCCTGCCAATAAAAACACAGCGCTGCGTGCGGCGTCGCCTGCAGTTCCAAGGCTTTGGGACTTCTCAGGTTCGTATAGAACGTAAAGCCCGTCCTATCGGCCTGCTTCAGGAGAACCATCCGCACATTCGGCATCCCCAAAGTATCGCTCGTCGCGAGCGCCATCGCCGTGGGGTCCCGCGCACCGGCACGCCGTGCGTCCTCCAGCCAGACGTTGAATTCCGCGATCGGGTCATCAAGGGGTGGCATCGAACGCTACAATAAACTTAGGCGCGTGTGACTAAAGCCCTTTTCTCGCGCGACTTGACCTGCGTCAAGGCAGGTCGCGGTTTGCCGCGCTAGGATGTGTGATGACAAACTCTCCGTTTCCGGCTGTCCCGCGAGACCTGCTCCCGCCGATCATCCAGGGGGGGATGGGAATTGGCGTTTCGAACTGGCGGCTGGCGCGGGCCGTCGCGCAGGCCGGTCAGCTCGGTGTCGTCTCCGGCACGGCGTTGAACACGGTCCTGATCCGACGTCTGCAGCAGGGCGACAGGGACGGCCATATCCGCTGGGCACTCGCGCGTTGTCCGCTCCAGAACGCCGCTCGGCGGATCGAAGAGCGCTATTCCGTGCCCGAGGGCAAACCAATCGCCAAGCGCTTCGCCCTCGCGCCGCTGTTCACGGTCGCACCGCCGGATGAACTCATCGAGCTGACGATTGTCGCCAACTACGTCGAAGTGGCGCTCGCGAAACACGGCCACACGGGGCTCGTCGGCCTCAACCTGCTCGAGAAGATTCAGTTGCCGACACTCGCGTCGCTGTTCGGTGCCATGCTCGCCGGAGTCGACTGTGTGCTGATGGGGGCCGGCATTCCGCGGGCCATTCCCGGGGTGCTTGATGCCTTCGCCGCCGGACAGGACGCGACTCTTGACGTGGCGCTCGCCGACGCCGTTTCAGACGAGAAGCATGTCTGCCGTTTTTCCCCGCGCGCGTGGCTGCCAGATCCGCCGAAGCCGCTGCGCCGGCCCGCCTTTCTCGCCATCGTGTCGTCGACGGCGCTCGCGACCACACTCGCACGCAAAGCCAGCGGACGTGTTGACGGATTCGTTATCGAGGGCGTCTCCGCGGGCGGCCACAATGCTCCGCCCCGCGGCGGGACGACACTTGACGCCCGTGGCGAACCGATCTACGGGCCACGGGATGAACCCGATCTCGCCGCGATCCGGTCGCTGGACCGTCCGTTCTGGCTCGCCGGCTCCTGCGCCTATCCCGACCGGCTCCGCGCCGCCCGCCAGGTGGGAGCCAGAGGCGTGCAGATCGGCACCGCGTTTGCGTTTTGCGAAGAGTCCGGCCTCGATCCTGCAATAAAGCGTGCGGTGCTCGCTGAGAGTGCGACTGGCACTGTCAACCTTTTCACCGATCCGCGCGCGTCGCCGACGGGGATGCCCTTCAAGGTCGTCGGCGTTGCCGGCACGGTGTCCGAAGAAGCCGTCTATTCGCGCCGTGAGCGTGTCTGCGATCTCGGCTACCTGAGACAGCCCTATCGCCGCGGCGACGGTTCGGTCGGCTATCGTTGCCCGGCCGAGCCGGTCGAAGACTACGTCCGCAAGGGCGGCGCCTGGACCGATACGATCGCGCGCAAATGCCTCTGCAACGGTTTGCTCTCGGCCATAGGGCTGGGGCAGGCGTTGCCTTCGGGAGGGATCGAGCCAGCGATCGTCACCGCCGGAGCGGACATCGCGGAAATCTCACGATTTGTCCGTCCCGGACACAGTTCGTATCACGCAGCGGACGTGATCCGATTGGTGAGCGGCTCACCGACCGCAGTGCCGGGCTCGTAGAGGATGCTCAGTCCACTGGGGCACGAGTGATGGCATAGCGCCAGCCGGCCGACCGATCCGGGATCATCCCTCCGCGAAAGGTCAGGTTGGCCGCGGTCAATGCATGATCGAGTTCAGGATCCGGCGCGGGTAAGTCGGCCTGCAATTCGGTCCCCTCGGACAGGCCGCAAGCGATGCGCAGGCACCGCCCCCGGGCCTCCTGCACCGGCAGATCGCGATAGTCGATCTGCAATCGCACTAACACTGAACCGTCGTTGTCCTCGGCTCCGGCAGGAGCAATGCCACATCCGGCAATGCTATTCGGATTGAAGCCGGAAGGATCGGGACGCAACCGGGTCAGTCTCACGGCAAACCCGTCAGGGTTCGGCTCCACTTCACTCCACTCGAAGCACCCCGGAACGAGTTGCTCGAACTGCCGCCGCAACGGCTCGGGACGATGGTCGTTCAAAAGGACGAAGCTCCCCCCGATGGACAGCTCGGCCCACCGCCGGAAAATCAAGGTGTGCTTGATGGCGCAGGGGATGAGACGTGCGTCTAGCGCATCGGGCGGTGATGTGTTCATGGGGCGATCTTCTGAATGATCGAGCTGACAACAATGGCAATTCCGGTGCGGTCTTCGGGCCGTCAGATTGCACCTCTGCCGCGGGCGCTGGAAACCAAGATCGGCAGACCGTCCTGCTGGTCGGACGCGACAAGGTCGTGTTGGGTAGCGCGACGCTTGCCGACGAATTTGACGCCGAAAGGAGGGCTCGCCTCAATCACTCGGGTCGGCAGCACCACTTACGCGTCGGCCCGCTCTGGCCGAGCAGAGCCCCCAAGACATCAGGCGGAAGTTCGATCTCGGTCCGGCACGAAGTCGCCCGGCCTATTCCAGTTCGCGAATTCGGGAGCATCCCGTTCCGTCACCGGAAAGATTCGAACGGCCTGATCATGCAGGCACGCGGCGGCGAAATCGCGCACAGAGAGTCGGGCTCCCGCGATTGCCGCGAGCGCAAGGGTGTGGCAGCGCTGCGGATAAATCGCCGCCAACGGCTCAAGCCGTCCGTTCAGTTCCGGAACGACTCCGCTCAGGCGGTCGCTGGCCTGCAGCATCCGGATCATGAACGCCGGACTCATCCGCGGAAGATCGACCGCCAGAACGAGCAGCATGCGAGTCGTGCATTCACGCAACCCCCGCTCGATGCCGCACAAGGGCCCCAGACCGGGCACCCGATCCAGCAGGACGGGGCAATTCAACGCGGAATAGTCCGCGCCGGCGTGACCCGAGATGAAGACTTCCCGGAGGCCGAGCGACCGGAGTTTTTTGACCGCCTGTTCGATCAGGGGTCTGCCGTCGAGTTCCAGCCACGCCTTGTCCCGTCCCATGCGCTTGGACTCGCCCCCGGCCAAAATAAGAGCGCTGCATTCCATCTCAGTCTCCGCGCACCAGATGGCCGCCGGTCACGATGCGGCAACGCAACCCGCCGCGGCCGCGCAACCAGTTCTCCGCGCCCGGACCAAGCGCTGAATCCATCCAATAGCATGGGCGACACTTTTCGACGCCCAGGAACCGGACCCCCTGCAGTTCAAACTCCCGCCCGACGAACTCGTCCAAGTTCACCCCGGTCACGAAGATGTTGCGGCGCAAGCTGGCCGGCTTGGCGTCAGGCAGGCCGAGTTCGCGCTGCAACGTCTCGAAGACTTCCATCGAAAAGAACGTCGCCTGCCCCTTGTAGTCGGGCCGATAATCGAAGAAGCGATCCCCACGCAGTCCCGAACCCGCGACGCATTCGACCGTGTCGACTTCGATGATCGGGTGTTCGCCAGCCGGTTGCCCATGATGCTCGAAGAAATTGTGCCCGGGCGAAATGAACAAGTGGTGGATTTTCATGCTTTCGTCAGCAGTGCGTCGGCGAGGTCCGGCGCCAATAGAAGGCCCAATTCAGCGCGAAGCAGCCGAGGGCGAACAAGGCCATCGCCGTGTAGGCCCAGGCGGGCGAGCCGAAGTGATGCATGCACCAGCCCAGCAGGAGCGGCGGAAAAAAACCGCCCAACGCACCCAGACAGCTCACGAATCCAATCACCGGCCCGGCCTCCGCGCCCATCACGGTTGGAATGATCTTGAAAACGGAGCCATTGCCCAGTCCCGCCGCTGCGCACAGGACCATGATCGTCCAGAAAAAGCCCTTGAAACTGTCGGGTTGGAGAAATTGCGACAGGCTGAAGCCACAAATGCCCATGATCGCGATCGCGACCGCGGTCACCAGCCCCGCGCTCCACCGGTCGGCGAGCCATCCGCCGAGCGGACGGGTGAGCGTCGCCACCAGCACGGCGAATGGCGAGAAGAACAGGGGATTGGGCGCTCCGCCCGGCGCATGCGAGAAAACTTCATTGATGATGAGAGGCAGCGAAGCGCCCATTGCCACGAACGCCCCAAACGTCAGGAAATAAAGCGTGGAAAGAATCCAGGTGTGCTTCCGCTTGGCGACGACCAACTGTGAAGCCAGCGACCTTGCCGGCTGGGGGTAGTTTTCGGTGCCGAACCACAGCGCCGCGGCACAGAGCAGGATAAACGGCAACCAGATGAACGCCGCGTTGCTCAGCCACACCGCCTGGGTGCCGGCTGCGGGCAGTTTCAGGGCCAGCGCTTCGCCGGACAACCCGCCAAACACCGCCACCCCGATAATCGCCGGAATGGTGAACTGGGCGATCGTCACGCCCAGATTGCCGAGCCCGTTGATGCCGAGCGCCGAGCCCTGGAGCTGCTTGGGGAACCACAACGTCACGGTCGCCATCGAGGTGGCGAAGTTCGCCCCGGCAATGCCCGTGAGCGAGGCCCAGAACAGCAGCGTCGTGAACGAGGTCGCGGAAGAACGCAGCGCGAAGCCGGCACCGAGACAGGGAATCAGCATCAGGAGAGTCACCGCCGTGTAGGCGGTGCGGCTGCCGAAGCGGGAAACGAACAAGCCGTAGGGAATGCGCAGCAGCGAGCCGAGCACCACCGGAGCCGCCGTGAGCCAGAAACGCTGTTGGGCGGAAACCGTGAAGCCGGCGGGGGCCAGCTTGACCGCAATGGCGGACCACATGAACCAGACGGCGAAGGAGAGCGCGAGCGAGACCGCACTGAAGGCCAGCGTGCGCCAGGCCAGCGCTGCCCGGACGAACGGCTCGGCCTTCTCCGGCACGAGCGCGAGGCGCAGCGGCTGCGGCAGGAATTGGAGCAGGCCCGCCCCCCCAAGGAAAAGCGCCAGCGAGCCGTAAAAGGCCGGCCACACGATGCTCCGATCTCCGCCGAGTGCGGTGTTGAGGACGGCTGTCAGCAGCCATACCTGCAACGCCACGATCAGGATCAACACGCCGATGATCCCGACAAACAGGGTGTTCGTCTTGTTCGGATGCGCCTCACTCTGCGCGCGGCGAAACGTGCTCATGGCTTAGGAGGGTTGCGGTTCAAGCTCCGCGACGAGGATCTCCTCGCCGCGCACGAGCACGGCCAACTGCGGCAGCGGCCGCGGCGGCGGTCCCTGCAGAACCGCACCGGTGCGGGCGTCGAACCAGCCGTTGTGACAGGGGCATTCGATCTTCCCGGAGCCGGGCTTGTAGAACACCGCGCACGAAAGGTGCGTGCACTTCTGCTCGAAGGCGCGCCACTCGCCGCTTTCGAGATGGATCAAAATATAGGGCGTCGCCGAACCCGGCACGACAAACGCGCGCGTGCCGCCGGCCGGCACGTCACCGATGCGGCAAACCGGATGCTCGCCGACGATGCGTTGCGGTGGCAACAGCTTGTCTTTGACGGCCACGAAGGCCGTGCCGGCTGTGAGGCCGCCCGACACGAGGCAGAGGAACTTCGCAAACTCACGGCGGGAAACGTGCGTGGCTTCGACGCGTTCGTGGGGAAAATCCGTCTCCCAGGCGGGACGGGGTTTGAGCGGCGCATTTTCGTTTTCGGCCATGAGGATTAATCCACCCGCAGCGCGGTGCTGCCGCGCGGCATCATGATGTTGACCTTGGTGCGCACCGTCTGCGCGCCAAAGAAAAAGGTGTTCACCGGCGTGCTGTTGGGCCGCATCTGCGCCATCTTCTCCCGCTTGCCGAACCAGAGCGCCCCGCTCGGGCAGACCGTCGCGCACATCGGCCGCTTGCCCGCACTCGTGCGGTCATAGCACATGTTGCACTTCATCATGATCTGGGTGGTCTCGATTTTTTTCGGCACGCCGAACGGGCACGCCAGCACGCAGTTCGCGCACGAGATGCAGCGGGCGGTGTTGGCCGTGTGCACGATGCCGAACTCGTCCTTCGTGATCGCGTCGGCCGGGCAGACCCGCGCGCAGGCCGGGTCCTCGCAGTGCATGCACACCTGCACGGAGGTTTGGGGGCTGACGGCCCGGTCAACGTAGTCGACATGAATCATCGACGTCTGGCCGTTGGTCTCGCATTCTGCGCAGGCCATTTCACAGGCGTGGCAGCCAATGCAGCGCTGCGGGTCGATAAAGAAACCCTCGTCCGTCTTGATCTGCGTGTTCTGCATGGGACGGGATTACGGGCTGGCAAAGGCGGTGGCGCGGCCAGAAGCCGGCGGCTGCGTCCCCAGCGGGTGGAGCTGGGCGGCACAGACCTTGAATTCCGGGATCTTCGACACCGGGTCCAATTGCCCGGAGGTAAGCTGGTTGGCGGATTTGCGCCCGGGCCAGTGATAGGGAATGAACACGGTGTCGGGCCGGATGGTTTCCACGATTTGCGCAGGGAACTCCGCCGACCCGCGGCGGGTGGTGACCCGCACCAGTTCGCCGTCGCGGATGCCGTATTTTGCCGCGAGCGTCGGATGAATCTCCAGCATCGGTTCCGGGTATTGATCGACGAGGCGGCCGATGCGCCGGGTCTGCGTGCCGCTCAGATACTGCGAGACCACGCGGCCGGTCGTGAGAATCACCGGATATTCGGGGTCCGTCACCTCGCCGGGCTCGCGGTAGGTGACCGGATTGAAGTGGGCCTTCCCGTCGGGGGTGGCGAACTTGCGGTCCTCCCACAGGCGTGGTGTGCCGGGGTGGTCGAGCGTCGGGCACGGCCAGAAGACCCCCATGTTCTTCTCGATTTTCTCGTAGGTGATCCCGAAATAGTCCGCCGTCCCACCCTGGGAAGCGTGGCGCAGCTCCGTGAAGATCTCCTCGGAGTTCCGGAAGGCGAACTTCTCCCCGGCACCGAGCCGCTGTGCCAGTTCCAGCAGGATTTCCGTATCCGTGCGCGCATCGCCGGGCGGCGTGACCGCCTGGCGGACGCGCACGACCCGGCCCTCGGCGGTGGTCACGGTGCCTTCCTCCTCCTCGTGCAGCGAGCCCGCCAGCACGATGTCGGCATGCCGGGCCGTTTCGTTGAGAAAGAAATCGATGGCCGTGTAGTGCTCGAGTTTCTCGAACGCCTCGCGGACGTAATTGTTGTTCGGCAGCGACACCAGCGGGTTGAAGCAGATGCTGATAAGCCCTCGAATCTCACCGCGATGGATCGCCTCGACGATTTCGTAGGCGGTGAGGCCCTTGCGCGGAATCTCCGGCTCGGGCACGCCCCAGACCCGGGCGACGTGCGCGCGGTGCTCCGGATTCTCGATGTCCCGGTTGCCGGGCAGTTGATCGCACTTGTGTCCGTGTTCGCGTCCGCCCTGGCCGTTGCCCTGTCCGGTGATCGTGCCGTAGCCGCAATAGGGTCGCCCGATGCGGCCCGTCGCGAGCACGAGATTGATACAGGACAAGACGTTTTCGACGCCCTTGGTGTGGTGCTCGATCCCGCGCGCGTGGAGGAGAAAACTGGTCTTGGCCCGGCCCCACATTTCCGCAGCGCGCATGATGTCGCCCGCCGCCACGCCGGTTTCGCGTTCGGCCCACCCGAGATCGTAGTCCTTTACGGCCGCCACCGCCGATTCGAAGCCCGTGGTGTGTTCCGCGATGAACGCGTGATCCAGCCAGTCGTGCTTCACGAGTTGGTGCAGCAACGCGCCGTAAAGGGCCGAATCCCGGCCCGGCCGAACGGGCAGATGCAGGTCCGCCGTCCGCGCGATCGGGGTCAGCCGCGGATCGACGACGATCAGCTTCGCGCCGTTGTCGCGCGCCTGCCAGATCCAGTGCGTGAGGGTCGGGAACGTTTCGCTTACGTTCGTGCCGCAAATCATGATGACCTCGGCGTGGGCGAGGTCCGCGTAGGTGTTCGAGGTCCGGTCCAGCCCGAAGGCCTTCTTGTTGCCGGCGCCCGCGCTCACCATGCACAGGCGCCCGTTGTAATCGAGATTGCGCGTCTTGAGCGCCAGCCGGGCGAATTTCCCGACGAGGTAGCTTTTTTCGTTGGTCAGCGATACCCCTGAGAGCATTCCAAAGGCGTGCGGGCCGTGCGCGGCTTGGATGCTGCGGATCGCCGCAACCGTGCGCTCCATCGCCGCGTCCCAGCCGATCCGGCGAAAGCCGGTGCCTTCGACGCGTTCCAACGGGTGCAGCAGACGGTCCGCGTGGTTGTTTTGCAGATAGCGCTGCACCCCTTTCGGGCAAAGCCGACCTTCGTTGTAGGGGAATTCCTCCCACGGGTCGAATCCGACGACACGGTTGTCCTTCACCAGCAGCTTGATTCCGCACTGCATGCCGCAGAAACAGCAATGGGTCTTCACCACCGTATCGGGCTCGTCGCGCCCCCGAAATCCCTGTTGCGGTGGATAGTTCTTGTGCGGACCGAAGGCGGATATCAGTTGCTCGGCGGAAACAGGTAACTTTGCCATGGTTGGACGGGGTTATCCGAAGTAGGCCCCGGATTGTTTGCGCGCGGCCAAGTGGGCTTTGGCCAGGGCCGCGCGTTTCCCCTGCGGACTGAGCTTCAGGTGGGAGGAGCCGTCAGCCAGCGTGAAGTCATAGCCGAGTTCGCGCGTGATTTTTTTCAAATCATCCACGTGAAGCTGCGACGTGAACGCCTCGGCCGTGTGCGGGCATACCGCTTGGGGACCGAGCGACCCCTCGCGGCGATAGATGGCGACTCCGAGTTGGGCTGGGCGCTGGAAAATATGGAAAAACTTGCCGAACGGCATCCAGAGCAAAAACAGAATCACGATGATGGCGTGCGTGATCGCCATGAATTGATGGGCGCGCCCCTGCATGAACTCGTAGTCCCAAGTCAGGCCCAGGCCGGTGACGGCAATCGCGGCTAGGAGAATCAGCGGGAGGACGTCGCCCTCGAACGTCTGGATCGCGATCTGGCCCGCATCCGTCAACCTCCGCCGCATCATCAACGCGAGTCCGACGATGATCATCGCGGACGACCAGTTCAGCACGTGGAACATATTCGCCGCGACAAAGCTGTTCAGCGGGAACGAAAGCAGACTGAACCCGAAGGCGTGGGCCACATAGGTGTCGATCGTTCCCGGCGCCAATGTGAAGTGAATCCACCCGAAGGTCAGCGGGAACGTCACCCCGAACGCAATCACGCAGCCCCACGCAATCAGCATGTGCCCCACCCACCGCGTGAGGCCGCGTTTCCGGATGAAGCTCTGCGCCGCCAGATCGTCGAAGGCGCGCCGCAGCAACGCCCAACCGTGGCCAAACATGTGACCGGAAAAGAAAAACTGCCAGCCGCGCCGCCAGTAAAGCCGAGTCGGGGGGCGCTGGAGCCAAACGACGTAGCGGTAGACCAGGCCAAACCACGCAAACACCGACCCGAAAAGATAGGCAATCAACGCCGCGTCGAAATTCTGCAGGTTGCGCGACCCAATGATAACCGCGCCGCCCAACAGCAGCGTAGCAACGGCGGCAACCAAGAGCGCGCGGAGATTTAGGGTGCTAAACATCGCGGTGGAGTCCCGCCAGAAAAGGGTGCGTTGCCGTGAAATGCAACGCTGTCTCTCGGTGTGTCGGACTATCGATCCTCATCAAACCATCCTAACGGACGCCGGCGTGCGACAGATTGATTTAGGTCAAGACATCGTGCGTTCCTCATCTCGAAAACATCGTGCGACGCGCGAATCCGGCCCGGATTCGCCAAGAGCGGAACCCAGGGTGTGCGGAAGAAGTCCAAGGTTTCTGCCATCGCCCAGAAACCCTGTATACGGCGTCCCCGTCATCTCTGGGCTTTTCCGCCGATTGCCGCAGATCACGAACGGGTGAACTTATGAGCAGATTTTGCCAAGAAGCGCGCAGATCGTAAACCGACGCATGGAGTATACTTCACCGTCTCGATGCAGCCTGTGATTCTATTCCGTTTGCGCGCTCGGCGCGCGCAGATTCTTTCGTCTTGGGCTGCACTGCTCACGGTCGAGCCTGTGACCAGCGCCCTGGCCAATCCGCAAGTGCTGAGGCACCACTTCGACGATACGTTGGACCGGGTGTTTTCACTGCTGCATGCCCAAGTTCTTGTCGACGCACCGGCCAAGTTCCGTTGTCCATGCGGCCAAAATCCGTTCCTCGCCTACTTTCGCGCGGGCGAACAGGCCCTGGTTGAGTCGCTGGTTATGGTGCATGCTGAAGCCGGGGAGACGACGCCCGCTTCGCGCTGGCAGGATGTCGTCGACCTGCAGAACGCGCTGCGGTCTGTCGGTCTACAGGAAATTAGCGCGTTTGGCGGCGTTTGCGTCCACCGCGATCAAAGATGCGGAGCGTGTCCGGCCGGCGGAACGGCAGAAGCGGTGAAGTCATCTGCTGTCGCAGGCATGTGTTGAAATCGGCCTGAAGCCGCCCGCACACGGGAGTGCGCTGATCGCTATTGTCCCTTGCATCGCAGCGAGCGCCGAGGCATCCGCGCGGCAACGGCCGATGCACATGCGACTCGCGACGTTAGCGAGCCAACCCCAAGCCATCGAGCCATGCCCTGAAACACACGGCCGACTGGCGGACGAGAACGGGGCCATGTTGGGCGGTCGCGTTCCGCAGTTCGCCGACGGAAGCGCCGATCGAACGGAGTTCTCCGATGTGCCCCACGAGCCAGCGTTCGAAACCAGCCGGTTCGACCTCGGGATGGCACTGGAAGGCCAAGACGTGCTTTTCCCATGTGAAAATTTGGTGCCGGCAAAGAGATGTTGAAGCGAGCAACTGCGCCCCGTCGGGCAGATCGAACGTATCGCCATGCCAATGGAGCATCGATGTCTGATCGGCCGCGAGACTCCGGACCACCGAATCCCGACCCGCATCGGTGAGCGCAAGCGGTCCCCAGCCAATTTCCTTGGCCGGCCCGGGGTAGACGCGAGCACCCAGAGCGGCGGCGATCAATTGCGCTCCGAGACAGATACCCAGAGTGGGACCTCCGGAGATTAGTCGCGTTTTGACCAGCTCGATCTCCTCGCGAAGCCAAGGAAAGTCCTCCTGGTCGCCGACCCCAATCGGTCCACCCAAAACGACGAGCAGATCGGGAGTCGCCACCTCATGCGGGAGTGGAACCACGCCGACATCATGATAGGCCACCTCGAAGCCTCGAGCCCTCAACAGCGGCTCAAAGGTGCCAAGATCTTCAAAAGCGAGATGACGGAGCACAATTGCGGTCGGACTCATTCTGGATATTCACTCCGGCACCCGATTCGGTGGCAAATGGTTTTACCTGAAACGTCTATTCGTCAGGACATCCCCCGTTCAACCACCCCGCGGATCGGGGGCAGCGCCGTCGCGGGATCAGATCCCGGCGAAGATCTCCTGAATCGGCACCTTGAGGGCCTTGGCGAACGCCGCAACTTCGTAATCGAGCAAGGGGCGCTGACCACTCTCGATCTTCGCAATCTGCGGTTGCGTGAGCTGAAGGCCCTGCCGGGCCAGTCTGTCGGCCATGTCTTGGTTGGAGGGATTCTCTCAGCACACATATCAGTGTGCCGGGTGTAGGATTATGCCCATTAGGAACTATGCTTGATAAGCATATTCTCTCAGTTATTCGATCTCCCCATCGCGACCATGTCTGAGGAAAAACGGCTCCGCATACTCTACGCCGGGGACAAATGCTTCATTGGCGAAGCCAGCCTCGGCCTGCTCCGCTCTGCGGGACATCAAGTGCTACGCGCCGCCGATAGGTATGTCGCTTGGGATATTCTGTCCGAGGAAATGGACCATATCGATGTCGTGATCACCGATCACCTGATGCCGGGGTTCACGGGGGTGGAGTTGGTCACGCTGCTTCGTCAGACGACCTATCGCGGCCGGATTTTCGTTTGCAGTTCAGTGCTCCGGCCGGAGGAAGTCGATTTTTACCGCGCCCATGGGGTGAATAGACTGATCTCCGGGGGCGTGGCCCCGGATGCACTGCTTCGGCAGTTCGAAAAGCCGCACTCTATAGCGAACGGATGATCTCCAAATTGAATCATCGATCCGCGTTTGAGCGTCGCTCGCAGCGCGTCGTGGAGAAGGATCAGTATTCCGGCGCATGTCTCGCATTTGAGCGGAGTTTTTCTCTGCTCATGTAGCGCTGGGACTCTGACGTGGAACTCCAGTCACCCCCGTCGTGTTAGTCGCAGTCCATAGCGCGAATCAAGGGCCGGCCGCCCCGGGGGGATGAAACCCCGGGGCGGCCAAATTATTACGCCGCACCAATGGCGGCCTTACAATGCGCCATCCTACCGCCGGCCGGAATTTACGCCACCTATACGAAGACGCATGGTGACGCGGCAGAGGAAGGCCGCTTGCGAGCCTGCATGAAGCAGATTTCCGTGGTCGAGTGCAGATCACGACTGGACGATCTGCAGCCGCAACCCCACGCCGAGCAGGGTCGCGGTGATACGAAACGCCTACGCAACAGCGAAACGGCGTCCGAGTCATGAGCCGACTTGCACGCAACCGCTGCGGATGCGGACAATATATCAGACTAGTCGCTCATGAATTAAGGCGCGGCGGCCGCTTCCGGCACATACACGAGCGTGCCGTCGGCCATGCGGTAGGTGACACCGGCCTTGGTGCCTTCACCATTGCCGATTTTGCCACTGGATTTGTAGCGCGTGAGTTTCTGGCCGTCCTTCACGAGTATCTCCATGTTTTCCTTGCCGGGGTTTTTGACGACCATGACCTCGTCCTGCTTCAAGTGGTTGAGCGGATTCTGGACGATCAGCACGAACAGGATCACCACCACGACGAGAAACACGTCGATGAGGTTGACCAAACTGAGCATCGGATCGTCGTCGTCCTCTTCGAGGTAGCGGCGGGACATGGTTCAAGCTCCCTGGCTGGCGGTGAGGCTCTTCTCGATGACGCGGAGTTCGCCGAGGCGCCAGCGGCGACGCACGATCAGGATGGCGTAGCAGGTGGAGGCCGCGAGCAGCGCCACGATCACCGCGGCGAAAGCGACGCCAACCTGGTGGCCGACCGTCTGCATTTGCCCGTCGGCGACGCCGGCGAGCGCAGGCCCGAGCGGGATCATGGTGGCGACGAGGCCGAGGAGCGGCGCGGTGCGCGTGGCGAGGCGCAGGCCTTCGAGTTCGCGCACGATGTGCAATTCGAGGTCGGCCAGCTCGCAGCCGGGCTGGGCTGCGCGCAAGCGGTGGAGAGGGCGCGCGCCGCCGGTGCGACGGCGTTGCAGGAATTCCACGCAGAAGCCGCCGGCGGCGTAGAGCGCGTAGACGAAGAGCAGGACGATCAGCACGAGCACGGGCGCGAGGAACCAGCGCGAGAGTTCGTGCAGGAGGGTTTCAATGTTTTGCATGAGGAATCGGTGAAGTCTGAGATTTGAAATCCAGGATTTGAGAAGACGGATCAGCGGGTGCGGCGCGCGAATTGTCGGCCGGCGCCGGCAAGGAACGGAAGCAAGAGTGCGGCGAACAGCCACCAGGCAGGGGTGTCCTGCTGCGCGGCAGGGGCCTCGACTTTTTCGAGCTGCTGGCCTTGCACCTGCGCCTTGGCCGGAGCGGCGGCGGGCGGCGGCGTGGATGAGGCCGGGGCCGCTGGCGCGGGGCCGGAGATACCATAGCCGGCGGCGAGGCCTTCAGCGAAGGTCTTGAGTTTCTCGTTGCCGGCGGCGATGGCGTATTTTTGCGTGAGCTGAGTCCACGTCTCCACCAGTTCCCGACGCGTGGCCTCGGGGGCATCCCAATAGTCCTTGCGGATCGCTTCGAGCATACGCTCGGTGATACGCACCAGCGCCTCGGGCTGGTTTTTCTCAAACCAAGCGCGCATATCGAGACCGAGGGCGTCTTTTACATAGACTTCGTGTATGCGCTGCCACTGGCCCGCGGTTACCATCTTCGGATCGACTACCTGCCAACCCCAGAGGTTGTTGACCATGTCTTGAAGCTCAAGCGCCCCGGCATAGCCCTCGGCCTGCATGGACTTCACCCAGCCGGGATGGAAGGCACGGGTGTTGAGTTCGGCTGCGAGGAAGCGCGCGGCGGACTCGATGCGCGCGGTGCCGGGCTGGCGCAGGTTGGAGATATAGAGTTCGGGGCTCTTGCCGGTGAGATGGCGCACGGCTAGGCTGATGCCGCCGAGATACTGGAAGGGGTCGTCGGTGGTGAGCATGCCATAAAGATTCGAGGTGCGCGCGAGGATCGCTCCTTCGACGCCGCGGAGGTTGGCGGCGTAGAGCGGGCTGCCGTCTTCGCCTTGGCCCCACTTCGTCGGATCGGGGCCGTAGGCGTAGCTCATGCGGCGCAGGTATAGTTGCGCGAGTTTGTCGTCCTTCTCCCACGTGTCGCTGGCCTGCGCGGCATCCTCCAATCCGGTGCCGTAAACTCCGGTCGGACTGCCGAAGAGCCTCGTCTTGGCGAGCGAGGCGGCTTCGTCCTTGGCGACGCCCTGCGCGAGGAGATCGGCGAGGATGGTTTGGGAGTTGGCGTAGCTGGGATTGTCGGGCTCGTTGAGATCTGCGACGAGCGCGGCGGCTTTCGCGAGGTGCGCCATCATGTTTGGGAACTGGTCGCGATAGAGGCCGGTGGCGGAAAGCACGGCATCGATGCGCGGACGTCCGAGTTGCTCGCGCGGGATGACTTCGACGCCGGTCACGCGACCCTGCGGATTCCACACGGGACGGACCCCCATCGCGTAGAGCGCCTGGCTTTCGAGCACACCGCTATGACGCATGGTTTCGACGGCCCAGAGCGAATAGGCGAGCTTCTTGGGCGGTGCGCCATGCTCCTTACGATGTTGCGCGATGAGTGCTTCCACTGCGGCACGTCCGGTCTCCCAAGATTCCTTTGTTGGGATCGTGCTCGGATCGAACCCGTAGAGATTGCGCCCGGTGGGCAGGCTCTCGGGCGCGCGTAGCGGATCGCCGCCGACGCTCGGCGTCAGATATTTGCCGTCAAGCGCGGTGAGCAGGCCGGCAATCTCCGGGTCGGCACCGAGCTGGGCAAACCAACCTCTGGCTTTTTCTTCCAGTTCGGGCAGATGTGGCTCAGGGGGCCCAGGGACAAGGCCAAGAGCATGCTCAAGCCAGTGGTAGGGCTTGGTGTCTCCGATTTTTTCATAGTCGTCGGCGAAAACCTCCTGCGGCTCGTGGATACCGAGCTGTTTGAACAGATCGGGGCCGAGCATCTGCAGCACGGTCGTGAGGCGGGCCTTCTCATCGCCGGTCTGGCCGAAAGTGTGCAGCCCGATTGGCTGCGCCTGCGCGGCCAACGTGTCGAGGTAGTCGTGCAATTCGAGCAGAAATGAGTGGAAATCGGCGTCGACCCTTTCGAAGGACCAGCCGATGTCGCCGAGAATCTTATCGGCACGCACCTCTTGTTTGATACGCGTTGCCGTCCGCTGCTTCACTTCGCCTTCTTCAAGCGTGAGGTATTGGTGGAGGAGGTTGTGCAACTCGACGAGCTTGCCGTGGAGACCGGAGGGGCGGAAGGATGGCGTTTGATGGCTGACAATCACAGCGCGCCCCCGACGCTTGGCCTGCAATGCCTCGCCGACGTCGTCCACGATGTAGGGATAGACGATCGGCACGGCCCCGAGGGTGAGCAGCGGGTCGTCGGTGACGAGCAGGCCGCGCTCTTTGCCGGCCATCCATTCCTGGGTGCCGTGGGTGCCGAGGTGGATGAGAGCGTGAGCGCCGAACTGCTCGCGCGCCCACAGATAGACCGCAAGGTAGAAGTGATTTACCGGCACGCGCAGGTCGTGGTAAAGCGCACGTTCGTCCTCCTTGCCCGGCTGTCCGCGTGGTGGCTGCGGGAGCACCACCATATTGCCCGCGCGCACTCGCGGCACAATGAATGCACCGTCGCGGACGAAAGCACTCGTCTCTGGTTTACCCCAACGCGCCTCGATACGCTCGCGCACGGTGGCGGGCAGGCGGTCATACCACGCGTGGTAGCGCTCCAGCGGGAAGTTCTCGGCGAGTCCGTCCTTGATCAAACCCGGCAAGTCTTCAGGACGATGCTCGGCGACAATCACCCGACCGGTCTGTTCGATCCACTGCGCCTCGGAGCGGGAGTCGACGGTGTAGCCTGCGGCCTTGAGCGCGTCGCCGATGCGTTCAAGGCTGCGTGGGATGTTCATGAAGGACGCCGACATGTTCTTTTCGCCGGGCGGATAGTTGTAGACCATGACCGCGAGTTGCCGCCCGGCGCGTGGGGTGGCTCGCAGGCGGACGTAGGCAACCGCCTTATCCGCCATCGCGTCGATCTGCTCGGGAATGATCTCGATGCGTCCGGCACCGCGAGCCCAACCAACCATCGGGTCAATCAGTCCGTTCTGTTCCGGGAGCGCGAGGTAGATGGGCGCGGAGGCGAGCGTCAAGCCGACCCGGTCGGCGCGAAACGCCTGCGCATTGCTCTCGGTCCACCCAATGCCTTGGAGCACGGGGATGCCGAGTTTCTCCAACTGCGTTGCGAGGGCCGTGTGATAGACGGGCTGCAGGTGCCAGTGCACGTCGACGAGTCCCTGCATCAGCTTCGGCAGGTTGACATCGGGGCCGATCGAATAGAATAGCGGCAGCGCCGTGACGCCGCGCTTTTCCAACGCGGCGACGAGCGCGTCGACCTGTTCCAACGCGGCTGACTCAAGGTAGCTGCTGTGGAACCCGATGCCGACGACACCATGACTGCCTGGCACGCGGACTGCGTCGAGCACGGCGCGAGCGTCGGCGGAGTATCCGGAGGGGAAGCGTGGATGGTAGGCTCCGGCGACGGGCAGTTCCTGTGGTGGCGGCACTTCCGCTGTGTCCCCCGCCGCTGGCCAGCGCTGCAGGTATTCGAACAGGTGCGTGAAATTCCGCTTCCCTCCATGCCGATAGTAAGCCCAAAGGAGTTCGCCACGCGCATCGTCAAGACCGAGCCAGCGTTTTTCCGGACGACCGACCCAGAGCTGCCTTGGCGGCTTGGCTCCGGCGAGTTTGGCAACGCGCGCCGCCAGCGTTTCGAAATCGGACGACCGTGGTGCGTCCACCACCAGCCAACCGGACTGCGCAAGCAGGCTCTGGAGCGCCTCATCCTTGGTTTTTTCATTGATCGCGGTCGTGACGCTGAAGCCGTGGGCTCGACCGCACTCGGCGACGAGATCGAGCTTGGCTTGAAGCACCAAACCCGTGCTGAGGATCAGCACGGAGTTTTCCGAGGGCTCGCCGCTGAACCCCACAAGGGGAAGAAGGATGAACAGAAGGTAACGGAAGTTTCGCATGGTGTCAGGTGGGGCGGGAAAATCAGAAGTCCCAAGTCACCGACGTGAAGACCCCGCGCCCGATCTGCACGGAGTCGAAGAATGGCTCGCGATAGACGCGGTCGAGAGCGTTGCGGATGCCCAGAACCAGACGCGCATGGTCGAGCCGGGACGGGAGGATGCCCTCCGCACTGATCTGCGCATCGACAGTCGTGAAGCCGCCGAATTCGATCACCGAGGAACCAGTGCGATCGGTGGAGCGGAGCGCGGTGCGCGCGCTCACCTCCGGACGAAGCGTCAACCGGCCGCCCCGAACGCGGAACGCGTAGCCGGCACCGTAGTTGAACGTCCACGACGCGAGGTGCACGCGGTCGTCGTCGGCCGGTGCATAAGTGCGACCAGCGTTGGCGAACAACTCCCAGCCGGCCGCCGGGCGGAAGAGGACACCGCCCTCGGCGCCGTAGAGAAACACCGAATCGAGGTTGGTGTATTGGCGCGTGGCCGAGTCGAGATAAACCATCTCGATGTAGTTGCGGACGCGATTAGCGAAGACCGCGACGTTGGCCTGCACGCGATCAGTGCGATACTTTGCGCCGAGTTCGGCGTTAAGGGAGCGTTCGGGCGCGAGGTTCGGGTTTCCGATGACGGTCGTGGTGGTGACGATCGAAACAACGGCCGTTTGGAAGCGCTCGCCGAGATCCGGCGCGCGAAAGCCAGACGCGAGTTGGCCATAGAGGGAGAGATGCTCGTCAACCACCCGGGTGAGCGCGAGGTTGCCGCTCACCCCCGTCTCATCGATCTGATCGGCCTTGCCGGTGGCTTCCTTAACCTGAAAGCCGTCGGCGCGGGTTCCGAGCGTTGCTTCCCAACCTGGTGCGACACTCCAGCGATCCTGCGCGTAAACGCCGAGCCGCCATTGCTCGGCATCGGCCCGGAGCCGGGAAAACGGCGTGGCGCTGAAGGGCGGGGTGACCGGGGCCGCGCCCATCGGATTGTAGACAAGCATGTGGGTCTCGGTCTCCGGGAGATATGCGCTGTCGCGGCCGAGATCAAAGCCGCCAAGCCAGGCGTGCGCGCCAGCACGGCCGCGGGCCAGACCCTGCACTTCATAGGTGTCGACCCGGTCGTCGGTGAGGACGCGCACCGACTCCTGGCGGGGACCGACGGTGACTGGCCCGATCTTCTGTGCGACAAGCAAAGGCGAAGTTCGGTCGAATTCCCGCGCGATCTGCTGCCAGTGGAAACCGAGCTTGATACCGTCGATGGCGGCGGTGGGCTTTTCAATCTGTAGCTCGCTGCCGAGCTGGCTGCGCTGGTAGAGCGGGAACCTGAAATCGAGCGCGGAGGGCCGGAGGATGGTGATCGTGTCGTGAGAAACAAGGACGTCCGTATCGCGATTGAAACTGCCGAACACCCGCAGCCGGGCTTTTTCACCGAGCTTGAAATCCGCCTTCACGCTGGCGGCCTTTTTGAGGAAAGAGCCGCTTTCGCCACGCGAACCGTCGGCCAAGTCCGGTGTATCGGCATCGGCGGCGCTAGCGGTGGCAACGACTGCGGCGTGTTCGCCCGCCGCACTGGCAAGCAAGCTGAAGCGTTCGAGGTTGCGCGCCGAGTCGTATTCATAGCGGAGCCCGCCGCCGAATTGAGGCGCCTTCGAGAAAACCGGCTCGCGCGTAATGATGTTGATGACGCCACCGAGCGCGTCGGTGCCGTAGAGCACTGAAGCCGGACCGCGCAGCACCTCGATGCGATCAAGGCCGAATAGATCGTAGAGGCTCAGGTTGCCGCCTCCGTAGCCGATGCCCTGGCCGGACTGGCGCACGCCGTCAGTCAGAACGAGCACACGCTGGGCGCCGAGTCCGCGCAGGGTGAATCCCTCCTGCCAGAAATTCGAGGTGCCCTCGGATGGAGCCAGACCGACGTTGGGCAGGCGGCGCAACACGTCGTCCACATCGGCCGCGGTTTCTGCCCCGCGCCCCTTGTTCGCGAGAATGTCGATGCTCTGCGGCACGCGCTGCGGGTCCTCCGCTTCGCCGCGACTGGCGGTGACAGCATAGGGCGAGAGTTTGACGAGCGAGTCGTCAGAGCTTTCGGCCGAATGGGCAACCGACGCGGCAGCGATCAGCGCGGTCGCGGCAGCAAGTTTAGCGAGACAGAAGATCCGGAATGGATGTTGGGCGATCATGTGGAATGAGGAAAAGAATGGCGCTGTGCCTTGCGCCGGGTGGCGGCGCCGGCACCACGCATGCCGGCGCCGCCGATTTGACTGTGCTCCCGCCAAGGGTCGTCGATATGCGAAACGCTCATGCCGCGGGTTCCCGTTGCGTCGGCGTCTTGAACAACGTCAGCAACATGGTCACGGGCGTTCGCGCTGTGATCGCGTGAGGAAGGCGGGCGGGCATCCGAATCCACGCGCCGGCGTTTGCCTGCACACTCTCGTCGCCAAGGCCGACATCGGCTTCACCGGCGAGGAAGTGCATGACGGCCGGAACGGCGGCGGTGTGCTCGGAAAGCTCCTGTCCGGCGGCAAATCCGAAGAGGACGACCTTGCATTGTTCGTCGTGGTGCAGTGTGCGACTGACGATGCTCTCAGGCTGGCTCGTGAAACACGCGAGCAGATCGGGGATGTGCTGGCAGGAGCTGTTCATGGCGAAGAATCGGCGGGTTTGATGGCGACGAGCATCACTGCGCGGAGATTCGCTTCGTAGTGGCGAAACACGGCCCGCATGCCCCTCACACGACGACGCGCGACCGGATCGCGCAGGACGTTGAGGGCGAAGCGCAGCGCGCGGAGGAGTCCTTCGTCGCTCACCAAGCGGCGTAGCTCCAGCAGGTGCATAGGCTCAGTGGCGATACGCTGGACGCGGAAACCCTCCGCTTGGAGAACCTCGACCCATTCCACAACCGTGAGCGGCCTAGCGCCTACGCGGATTGTCTCGGATAACGCGCGAAGCACATCGCTTTTGAGCCCTGAAGAGGCGTCGGGCGGCGACAGCCCCAGTTCATGGATGCCGTAGCGGCCTCCGGGACGGAGAACACGAAAGGCTTCCCGAACAATGCGTGCTTTCTGCTCCTGGCCGTGCATCGTCAGCATGGCCTCGCCGAAGACGACGCTGGCGCTGGCAGCAGGCAGTCCCGTGTTTTCGGCCGCGCCGATCAAGCAGCGACGGTTGCCGGAGCCGAGCAGCCGTCGCACCTGCGCGGCAGCATGCTCCTCGCGCTCGATGCCGGTGTAGCTGGCGGGATGACTGCGCAGCGCCATGTGCGCGGTCACGCCCAGACCCGGCGCGAATTCAACCACGTCGTCCGCGGAGCGGATGGCGAGGGAATCGAGCAACCGACGGGTCAGTTCGATGCCACCGGGTCGCAGGACACGCTTGCCCAAACGCGCGAGCAACCAGTGGCCTGGCATCGTGGCAGGGTCGAGGTCTGCTCCCGGAAGAGTGGGCGTGGTCGTGGCCATGGTTTCACCACACCATGAGCTTGGTGGTCGGCTCGAACATGTGCTCGTGTAGCGCCGGGTCGCATTGAGGAGCTACGCCGGGTATGAGGTCATCAAGTTTGGCACCGAGCGGTGCCAAACTGAACGGCGTGACGATCACGGTGGCTTTCTTCGCCACGAGTTCGCGCAGTTTGTGATCGAGGCTCGCGCCGGTGACCGGGCTTTTTGGCAGATCGGGTTGCCTGAGCGCGAGCTTCGCGGCGTTGCCGGCCAAGATGAGCGTGACGCGGCGGCCCTCGCCCAACGCGTGCTCGGCGAAATGCAGCGCGTGGCCCGCGATCATCGGATCGTCGTTGGTGACGAACATGACAAGGGCGCCGCCCTTTGCGGCGTCGGACGATGGATGCGGGTGTTCTGCAGCGAGGGAGCGAACGGGCGTGGCCATCGTCGCGGCGAGCAGCATCGCGAGGATGGGCAGCAAACGAGGCAGGGAGGAGTTGATCATGGACGGAAATGGAAGAAGTCGGGTGAACCTGCGCGGGCCAGGTTCACCAGCGCCATTCGAGGCCGGCAAAGACCGCGCGCCCGGTGCCGGGGAAGAAAATGGCAGAGTCGGCGCCCCCGAGATTCGTGGCGTTCTGAAGCGCCGCCACGTAGGCTTGGTCGGTGAGATTGCGCGCTTCGATGCGAAGCGAGAGGCGGCGGCCTTCCCAGCCGGCGCGAAGGCCGAGCAGCGCATATCGATGGACGAAATACGTGTTCGCGTTGTCGGCGGCATAGTCCTTCAGGCTGCCGCTGACGTTGACGCCGAAATAGAGTCCAGAGCCGTGTTCTAGGAGCAGCTCACTGAAAAGCGTGTGCACGGGAACGCCGGCCAACGAGCGATTGCCGAAGGTGGGATCGTCATCGAACCGATAGCGGTTCCACGTGTAGGTCGTGTGGAGACTGAGCCGATGGGCGGGGCGCGGGCCGGCACCACTCTGCCACAACTGCGCACCGAGACCGAGTTCGAAGCCGTCGTGGAGCGTGCGATCGGCGTTGCGACCGACCTGGTTGCCAGTCTGGGTGCCGTCGTCGTAGCGGATGATCTCGTTGTCCAGCCACGAGCGGTAGAGGCTGGCTTCCCAACTCAGACGACCGGTGGCGCCGCGCGTGCCGAGTTCGAACGTGGTCGCTTCCTGGGCATCGAGCCGGCGGAACGAGATACGCTGGGGCGGCGGCGGGACGATGGGAATGCCGATGAGATCGCCAAACGCGGGTGGTTCGAACGTGCGATTGACGCTGGCGAAGACCTGGGCCTTGGGCGCGACTTCCCAACGCAGCGCGAGGGCCGGCGAGACGGCACGATAGTCCTGGTCGCCGGAGATGTTCGCGGCGCCGACGTTGAAGTTGTCCTCGTATTTGCGCGAGGCATAGGCGGCTTTCACGCTGGCGACGAGCGCGAGCCCCTCGGCAAGCTGGTGGTCGTTCTCGAGCCAGAGGCTGGCGTTCCATGCCGTGAGGTCGCCGTCGGCGAACTTGGCGCCGCGCACGGTGGCGAGGTTGGGATAGAGTTTCTCCGTGCCGGAGAGGTGCCCGATGCGGAGCCCGCCGGACAATGTGTTTTTCCGGCCAAGCAAGGCGCCGGTGTGAACCATGCGCAGTTGCGCGCCGAGATCGTGGGTGGTGGCGTCGAGCCAACCAGGACCGAGGCGGTATCCGGTGGTGGCGACGGATGGCCGGCGGAAGTCGACGTATTTGTAGAGGTAAAAGGCCGAGGCTTCGATCTGTGTCTCGGAGGTGGAAAACGTAAGCTTGTCCGCGAGGCGGACCGTCTCGACGTCAAAGTAAGGCTGGGTGGCCGGGTTCGCCGCGCCAGCCTGCGTGGGGTCGGACTCAACCTGCTTTTGCGTGATCGGCAGCGAGACTTCTTGGTGCACGCGTGCGGCCTGGACGAAGACACGGTTCTCTGCGTTCGCGCTCAAACGGCGGCCGAATGAGGAGGAAAACTTGTCGGCATCGGCTGCCGTGTAGTCGCGAAAACCGTCCTGTTGCTGGCGCGTGTAGCGCGCCGTCGCGTCCCATTTCTCGGAAGCGACCCCAAAGCCGGCGCTGGCGCGCAAGAAGCCGAAGCTGCCTGCGTCGAGGCGGAGGGTGCGGCTCTGGGGATCACGGCCGGTCGGCGTGGCGAGATTGAGCGCACCGCCCAGCGTATTGGATCCGAAGCCGGTGGCGGCGGCGCCTCGGAAAACGTCGAGCGCCTCCGCCGCCAGCGGATCGATGAGGCTGTAGTCGAAGTTGCCGTCGGCGCTGTTTGTCGGGATGCCGTCGATGAGGATGTCCGTGCCACGTGCTTTTGTGAACACGATGCTTTGCAGCCCGGAGCCGCGGACGGAAAGAAACACGTCGTCGCCCGCGCGCGAGCGCGCCTGCACACCGGGCACGACGCGAAGAACTTCTTCCAACGATTGCGCCACCGTGCCGCTCAGCGCGTCCGCCTCCAAGCTGGTCGAGCCCACGACGGACTGGCTCAACGTGGGCGGAATGCGTTCGGTGCGTCCCTGCACTTCAAACCGATCGAGTTTCACCGAGGGACCGGTCGAATCGGGAACGAGCGTCGCGGTCGGGTTCGCTGGATCGGCGCAAAGTGTGCTGACCGCCGCGAGAAACAGAAGCAGCGCCATTCTGTGCGGATGGGACGCAATCTCAATTGAAGTGCCTAGTTTGTTCATGTGGAAAGCGAGTGCTGTGCGAGTGTCAGGACGCTCTACGGCGGCCTAGAGATAGAACATGCCCTTCGCGAGGAGCACGATACCGAGCATGAGGACCGCGACGACGCGGTGGGTGTATTTGAACCGGCACGGATTCATCGTGCCCTTGATCGAGGCGCGGATAGCGGACACGAAGACCCCGAGAACCGTAAAGGCCAACCCAAGCTTGATGGTCAGCATCACGCCGAAGCGGGTGTGGAAGAAATCAGCCCGGCTCGAGTATTGGACCCAGAACATTGCCCCACCACTGAGGAAGAGCAGCGCGACAATCACCGGCATGAACTTCCGGACATGCGCCGGGATGGCATCGGCCAGCTTTGCCCCCATTCCCTCGGGTAGGATCTTCTCCAACGGCTCAATCACGAGCACCTCGAAAAAGACAGCCCCGACGAACGTGATCGCGCAGAGTAGATGGATCGTGACGAAGAGACCGTAATACTTGGACATGGAAGGTAATGAAAAATACGAGGATTCCTGCGGTCAGCCGGTAGGGTATTTCGAATCAACCGACGAGAAATCTACAAACCAACACGCAAGCATATCGCTTTTGTTCAGCGCATTAGGAAATATTGTAAGGTCTGGATGCTGGTGTCCTGGCGCGCTCGCCACTCGCATGGAAGTGCGGGTCACTCCATGAATAGGATTGAGACTCGTTCGCATACGTGACTTTTTACCCCCAATGCGCTCCTCCGTCTTTGACCCAGATCAAAAAGGTGCACTTTCCCACGCTTCCAGCGCGGGCAACGCCACTGGCGCGGCCCCACTTTGGAGTCCGACGCATTCAATCGTGCCTCAACCTGATGCGGAGCAATCTACCGAATGTCTCGCCTCCGGATGCACTGTCGCGCCAGCACGTCCGAATCCTGCGGGACTCATGCTCTGCCTCCGAAGATGCCGTCTCTTTCATTCCGTCCCGGAGGCAGTGCTATCGCAGTTTTCGGAGTGGGTGCAACCGAAGTCTTTCAAGCGTGGTGAGCATGTATTCCGTCAAGGCCAACCCACCCTCGCGTGCTTTGTGGTGCAAAGTGGCGCGGTCGAAGTGTCCCGGATCTCCGAATGCGGCAACGTTCAGGTCCTGCACGTATTCGGCCCCGGGGATTCCTTTGCGGAAACCGCCCTCGGAGGCTTGGAGAACTACCCCGCAAGTGCACGGGTCCTGGTCGATTCACGAATTCTCATCGTGCCCAAGCGTGAGTTTGTCGACCAAGTGAGGCAACGGCCCGAGTTGGCGTTCTGTATCATTGCTGCGCTCAGCCATCATTTGCGCGAACTCGTAGCACTCATTGAGGACATGAAGTGCAAAAACGCACAGTCCCGGTTGGTGGCATGGTTGCATGGGGGCGCCACCTCGCAAGGAGTCGTGCAGATTCCCGGCACCAAGGGCGATCTCGCGAATCAACTTGGCATGACCCAAGAAACCTTGTCCCGCCTGTTCTCGCTGCTCAGGCGCGAAGGGGCGATCCGTGTCGCACGCAGAAATATCCATCTGATAGACCCCGCCCGCCTGCGCATGGTCGCGAACTCGTCTGAACGTAGCGAGTGCGGAAACATCTCGCATTAACACTGACATTCGATCAGCTCCGCGTCCGCCGTTTGGCGGTAGCAATGCCGGGCCGCACATCAGGGTGCGAAAGTCGTGCTTGTAGCTACATTGCCCGTTATCTCGCCGGAAAGAGCGAGATCATGGTTGGGATCGGGTTGAGCGAGCACCAGCCGGACCAAGGATCGGCACCGGATTTGGCTTACATGCACTTCCCGAGGTGGACGACTTACGATGATGCGGCCGCCCGAAAGCTGCATGAAGGCAGTGGATATTTTGCTGGAGACTGATGAAGCGGCCAGTGTCCTCGACCATGCGCACATGATCGGTCGCCCAAGAATTATAGGGCTGGCGCGGTTGGTGGTTTGGCGCGAAGCCGCGCGTCTCCAAGAAGTGGAAACTGACCTTGTAGTCGCCCGTCAGCGAGAGGATAGCCGTGCGGTCACGCGCGAAGGCGTCGGGCGCAGCGGTGATTTCAGCGAGCGGCAATGCGCGACTCGGCGCGAGTGTCACGGTTGCGCCAGTCGTCGTGCCGCGACGGGGCTTGGCCGCAGGCGAAGGCAAGTTCGCCCCAGCCGAAGACGTAGCGTGGCGAGTTCGTCCGCCGGGGCCGGCACGGTCGTCGTAGGTGGGTAGCCTCCGTCGGCCTGGTTGCGCGGTTTTGACAGCCCGTCGCTATCAATAGCTGACGACGGCTCCGGAGATGCGTAGTTGGGAATCGTCGGTGTTCATGGTAAAACTAAGTAGGCTTTGCGGTGGAAGAGGGAGCAGCGCGTTTCAGGGTTCTCCCGTGGGCACAAGGTCGAGCGCGGGGGCAGGTGTGCCGGCGACGGACGCTCCGGAGGGCGGCCAGCGCATAGGGAAGATCGGTTTGGTGCCGGGTTAGGTCGTCCTTGCCCTTCACGGGGAACGCAGTCTCGCCGAAGGCCGTTTGGGCGGGAGACGCGCCCACATAGCGGAAGTGATCAGAGTTCTTGCGAAGCTCAAAGACAACGGGCTTTTCCCCGGCATCGACGGTCCGCGCCGTCGGCATGGTGAGGCTGTCGAGACAACCGGGCGATTGCTCAAATATCTCGCCGGGTTCGTCGAAGCTAACGACGAGCTGTTTGTCCGACGTGTCTTCGATCCAGACAGAGTGAGCGCGGGCCAAGGGTGTCGCAATGACGAGCAGCGTGAGCAACCCGAGGGAACGGTGGAGAATGTGTTTTTTCATGCTGAGAGAATGCCGGACGGCTTTAGAAGCGGGTGCGCAGGCTGACCTCGATCGCGCGCGGCGAGCCGGGCGTGTTGTAGAGATCGGCGCCACCCTGGGCGGACTCAAAGTAGCGGATGTCGGCCAGGTTTTTCACGACGAGCTGAAGCTCGTATTGTTTGGTGGCATAGGTGAGCGATGCGTCCGCGCGTGTGTGGGCTTCGAGGGTGAGATCATGCGCGACGAGTTCGGTGCGAGGCCCTTCGCACTTCCGGCAGGCGCGAACGAACTGGTCTTGCGCTCCAGCGTCTCCGGCGAGGTCTTCCCACCGGAGGTGACGGCAAATGCCGCGGCGCCGGTGATAGTGTCGAGCCGTCCCGGGGATTTTTCCCGGAGATCGTTCTCGAATTCGCCGAAGCGCAGCGCCGGCTGCCCGGAGGGTTTAAGCTCCCACCAAAGGTAATGAGCGGGCAGAGGCGCGGTAAGACTCGCGAGCGCGAGGACGATCGCGCCGAAACGCACAATTGACGGGCGGAGAAGTTGGGCGGATTTCATGGAAGAAGATGCACCGCCCGCCGCCGGCCTGGAACCTGCCTCAAACCAACAACACACAAGGCAACTGCACTACTTGACTTTAACTTTAGTGAACCAACGGGAGGGATTCCAGGGAACGAACGGCGACGGGCGGGAAGACAATCAGGTGAGAGAAAAAAGGTGAATGGTGAGGATGAAGAGAAAGAGCACCGCCAGCGCTGCGAGTATGCCAAACGCGAATCGCAGATCTTCTCGCGTGAGCTTCATGGCGGCGGGGCGGGTCACTCGGGTTGAGCGGCCGCGCGGGCCTCGACGAGGAGCGAGAAGATACGAGTTTCCCATTCGGCGTAGGTGTCCTCGAACTGGAGGTCGGCCTCGATGCGCTCGTGCAGGCGCTGCGCACCCAACGCGACGAGGCGCTCGTCGAGTTTGCGGGCAAAGGCGTTGAACTCCTGGTAATCGCGGTCGCCGAGTCCGAGCACGGCGTAGCGCAGACCGGAGATATCCGGGCGCGGCCTTTTCGAGGTCATACCAGAAATCGCCGGCGTCGGCGGGCGGCTCGCCATCGCCCCACGTGCTCACGATGAAGAGCGCGAGCCGTTCCTCGGCGAGGTGGGCGGGCTTCACTTCGGATAGATTGTGAAGCTGGACGAGCCAGCCATCGTTCTTGGCGCGAGTCTCCGCCTTGAGGGCGAGCCCCTCAGCGTTGCCGGTCACAGTGGCGTAATAGATGGCGAGTGGCGTGGACATGTTGGATACGTGGGGAAATCAGGCGACGCTGGGGAACAGGGAGAAAAGCGCTCCGTGCCAGCTTGTCTCAGCCAGCGCGCCGGTGCCGGCGGCAAGGGTCAGAATCACGGCATCGTCGGTGCCGAGCAGGTGGAGCGAATAGCGCTCGTGGTGACAGGTGAGCGCGAAGGCATGGACAGTCGGAAGGGCGATCTGCAGGCGTGCGCCATCCTCGCCCGCGCTGAGGATCGTGCCGTCATGCGAGAGGTGTGATGGCACAATCTCGCGGCGGTGGACCACCTCGGACGTGCGCAGCGTGCACAACAGCGGCACTCGTTCATCGCCAAAGGCCTCGAACAAGGTCGTGAGTGCCTCCACGCGAAAAGGAAAGCGCGCGAGTGATCGGGCGAGGCACATGTAGCCGAAGACCGTGCTCGACGATGCCGCTGGCCAGGCGAGTCCAGTCTCCGCAGCCCGGCAATGCTCCGCGAAGAAGTCGGACCATGCGAGCGGCGAACTTTCGGGCAGGCCGCATAACTGCATGAATTCCGCGCCATGCCGGTTGCGGAGTTCGAGACGCGCGGGCGAGGCGCAACAGGTGCAGGCGCGCAGGTAGCCGGAAGCGACGCCCCAATCCGAAAAATGGCAGTGCAACGCCCCCGACTCGTCGTGCCCACCCTCTTCCTGCCGGGAGATCGTCAGCGCCGGCATCTCGGCGATGACGATAAACCGCGCGCAGGCGTGGCGTGTCTGCAACGCGACCGGGCCGAGCCGACGAGCCGCGCGCAGCAACTCCGCCCAGTCGCCAGTGAGAGGGATCCGGCCGTCCGACGCAGTGCGGAAACAGCGGCCGATGCGGACGCGGGTGACGAGGGCGAGCGGACGGGAGAAATCGGAGCGATGGTCGGACATGGAGAAGTCAGGCGGCGCGGCGTGGATTGCGTCCGCGTTTGGGAGTCGGCGGTGAAACGAAGGCAGTCTCGCTGCGGATCAGCACGCTGACGCGCGCGTCCGGGCAAAAGCACGCGAGCCGGCACGCCAAGCACAAGACTTGGTGCTGCGCGCCGGCCAGCGCGGGCGGCAGGTGGAGCGTGAGCAGTGCTTCCTTGGTGGCTGGGCCGATCACGAGCGCCTTGACGATCACGGGTTGCCCGACGCTGGCGGCCACCATCGTGGTCACCTCCGCGAGCGCGCCGGCTTGCGCGGCGTGCGGCGTGTGGATCTCGCAGAGGATGACGTCTGCAGCGGACATGGGGGGCGTGGGGGTTCAGCAGTGCATGCTGAAGCTAACGAAACCATTGGGGCTGGGCCGCGCCTGGCACTCGATGTCGGTTCCGAGATTCAAAGCAGCCGCGGCCAAGACGACGCAAAGGATGAAGATGTGGCAGATCGGTTTGATTTATAAAGCCATGATGTCGTTAAATTTCTGATTCTTTGGCGCGACATGCCTAGCAATGACTATTTCGATGCTATAGGTTCCTTTTGAATAGAACTGAGACGCAGTCGCGTCAATAATGAGACGCAGTCTTGACATCAGCGCGCTGTCAACGATTATTTGAGACCATGTCTCAAACGCGCGCGACTTCTCCAAGAATGCCTTCGAGCGGTGTCGGCGACAGACTTAGCAAAATCTACGGGGCCGGTGGTTTTGGTGCGCATCCGCTGCCGGAACGCGCCATTATCTGGTCGATACCTCTGCGTGTCGCAATCGGACTCGATCCCGGCAAGACGAACTAAGTTCGCCACGCTCCACTCTCGCCCGCTCAGCCCGGTCTCATGCAAAAATCGATCGCAGAGTATCGCACACGCCGGCTCAAAATCCCAAGCCCGCAGTCGCCTCGACGCCCCCGCGCACCTCGCCGTCGACGGCTAGCACATACGTTCTTTCACGGGCTGCGCGGTGCTTTTCTTCGATATCGCAAAGTCTTCCGTGGTTATCTCCAAGTCATCCTCTCGCGTGCAGGGTATCGTGTTGCCCTCATCGCCCGTGCGTGGGCCACGCAGCAGCGGCGTGAACCGCCGCTATGGCCAACGCCCGTGGCAAACTAGCACCCACAGAATATGCAAATGCCCTGTCTCCGCGAGACTCCGCGAGCTGTGCCGGCCAGCATGTCTGCACAGAAGGTCGCGAGGTCTGCGTCTATTGCGGCCGGGAATCGCCCGGGATCATTCGCGATCACCGACATTCTGGGGCGCAAATTCTTATCGCTCCGGAATCGGCCGAGTGGGAAGCCGCGTGGGACGACCGCTGCGAGGGCCCCACGCGACGCTGCATTCATGGGGGTGCGATTTGGCTGTTGCCTCCTGAAACGTGGCACTCGGTCCGATGGTTGCGGGAAACGACCATGATCGTGCTGCAAATCGATCCGGTATGGGCGGAGCGCATCGCTCACGGTGCGGTCGAACAAGCCCAGGTTCAGTTGTTGAGCGTGTGCGCGGCGATCGATCCGCTCATTGTCGGCTTGATCGCGGAGCTACAGAGGCTCGGCCCCGATTCCTCGCAAACGGTCATGCTGCACATGGTCGCGCTGGGACATTGCCTGGCGGCCCGCTTGCTGCAAATGTTCACAAGGATAGCGTCGGCGGAGTCCCCGATGCCGCGGCGCCAATTGGGGCAGGAACGACTCGCGCGAGTCGTGGACTTCGTCGAGCGACACTACAACGAGCGCATCACCCTGGACATGCTTGCGCGCGAGGCGCGCCTGAGCCCGGGCCATTTCGGTGTGCTGTTCAAGGCGACGACGGGGCAGACCCCGGAACAATACGTGTTGAGGGTGCGCCTGCTCCGGGCAAAACCGCTGATCGAAGCGGGCAATCACTCCGTCAGCGAAGTAGCTTACATGACCGGGTTTTCGGACCACAGTCATTTCACCTCGCAGTTCAAACGCCTTTTCGGTGCTCCCCCGCGTTCCTTCCTCCCACTCCTCCGGCACGTGTAGTGCCCCAGAGATTCGCGTTTATTCCCAAGCCGCGGGAGGCGGAATCGCGTAGAATCCGTCGTCCTTTCGCAGCGCCTTCGGGTGCCGCTTTGCGTCATTCAACAAGCACGCCTCCGTTGTCGAGCAAGGACGAGGTGATGTTGGTCAGCACGAATAACCGATCCTGCTATGTCAAAACCGACTTCATTCATACATCTGGTGTTCTCACTTCCAGCAGCGGATTTTTCCATCTACACCGAAGCCACGCAGCGCCTGCGAGGGATTATGGGCAAGGCGGCGCCCGATGTGCTCCTGCTTATGGTGCACACGCTGCGTTGCCGCGATGCCCACGGCCTGGTCGAAGACTATCTTGAGTCAATCGACTGGCCAGTTGCGCCGCGCAAGCCGACCGCATTGCAATCGGGACGCCAGACGCGGCTGTGCCCACGCTCAGGGAGCGGCAAGCGCCAAAGCCTGTCCGCAGCGGCCCGGGGCGATCCGGCGAGGAATTGAACCGCCATTGGCGAGCGAGCGACCAATTCAGTTTCAAACCACGCGTGCGTTGGCCCGTGTGAATTTTGTAAACGGCAGGTTGGCGAGGCGTGGCTTTCCTGTGCGCCGTGGGTGACGGATCACGGCTTGACCTTCAGGTAAGGCTTGGAGCCAGGTCGGCTTGAACCACGGCTCATCGACCATCTGCCAATTGCGCGAGGAGCGACCGGCACTGACCCCACCGCTGTATTTCCGGATTTCACGGCCGCCCATCTTCTCGGAGATAATCTTCGCGCCCTTCTCATCGGCCGCCCGGAAGTGAACCTGCGAACGCAAATTCGCCATGAATACGTCCGCCTTTCGTTCGGTCTCGAATGCAGCGTAGAGCGACAGTGGAGTCTGCGTGGCTGAAATCAGGCACACCCCCGCCTCGCGCAACTCGTCAACGGTTCCGTGGTCGGAGAAACCGTCCTCCGAAACGAGCGTGGTCTTTTGTCCCTCGTCGAGCACCAGCACGATCATGTTGCGCCGCTGAAGTTCGTCGGGCTCGAGATCAAAGCGACGGAACGCGTGCAGGAAGAACAACTGCTTCGCAATGAGGTTCAGGTAACGACGCTCGACCTGATACGTTTGCGGGATCGAAAGACAGATGAGTCGTCCGTCATCCACTTCAGTGAGGGAGAAGTTCGGGTCCACCGAACAAAACACCTCGGCGATGTCTGGTGGCGTATAGGGCCGAAGGTAATTCGCCACGGTGTAAACGGTGCCGCTTTTCTGTTCGGGCGGCTGTTCCGCGAAGTCTCGGAAGTATTGAAGCTCTACCTCGGCAGCCCGACCCGGTCGCTCGGCTAACCGAGCAAGCACCATCGCCAGTTCGGTGGAAACGCAGATCATGTCGTGGACGTTGGCGAGGGTCACGGGTAGATCGGCGGCCTCCAGCGCGTGCATGGCGTGGGTGATGACATCGCGGGCCGTTTCCTTGAAGAATGCTTGTCCGCCGCGTTGCCCGGCGGCGGTCGCGGTATCCACGATGATCTTCGCGTAGGTGGTCCACGGCACATCCGGCATCGCGAGCAAGTTGAGTCGCAGCGGTGGCGTCCAAGCCTCCGGTGCAATGTGTGTCGGACGCACACGGATAAGGCGCAGCGAGTCTTCCTGTCCAAGGCTGTGAGCCATCGCCGAAAGAGGTTTCCAAAGGGCACCTTTGGAGTCCACCGCCAGGATGCCGGTCTCGGGCAAGGTAGAGCGGAGGCCATGCACGATCGGCACCACCGCACGCGCCGTTTTCCCGGTGCCCGTAGCCCCAGTGATGAAGAAATGGCAGCAGGCTTCGTCGCGCGTCCACGCGAATCCCCAAAGCCGGAGCACGGTTCCTTCGGCCGACTTGCTCCATGCGGCAAGGATTTCGAAGACTAGCCAGATGGAAACGATCATTGAGACCACGCTGAGCCAGTAGTCCACCGGTGGAGCCGCGAGCCACCGGCTGGCGAAGGCAGCGAGACAGGCGCCAAGGAGTCCTACTGCCCTCATGCGTGAAACAGCACGAGCGAGCCGAGCACACCCAACACGACACCAACCAGCAGCGTGGCGAGAATGTGGCGCCGCTGCGCAGTGCGGAACGAGCGCGCCGCTGGACCGAGAGATTTCTCCATCGCTTGCAGGCGCGAGACGGCATCAGCGACAGGCTGCCGGAGCTGCGTTTCCAATTCCTTGCCGAGGATCTCCGGCCGGTTGGCCATTTCCTGCTGCACCTGGCTCAGGACGGCATTGACGCCAGCGATGGCATCGGCCGAGTCCGTGAGCGCCTCGATGCGACCGTCGAGCGCGGTCTTCATCTCCACGATTGCAGCCTGCAGCGTATCTTCCGACGACCTTACACGGTGCCAATGCCAGGCGATCAGCAGATAGACGGGATCGCTCGGGTTCAGCCGATAGTGCTCCGCCACCCACTGGAGCTCGGGAGGGAGGTTCTCGGCGTCGAGTAGTTCCTCGGGCGTCATCCGACGAGTAAAGCCCGCGCTTTCGTGAACTCTTCCGCCATGCGCGCGTGGAACCGGACACAGCGGGAGCGATCGAGAATGTAGAGTTGGTCGCTCGTGCGACCACGTCCCACGGTGAGATTCGCCTGCTGAAGTCGATTGCGTGTGGTCTCGAAAAGGCACGGCACATCGATCTCGATTGCCCCGAGTTCGTGCAGTCGCCGACGAGAGTTGCTCTGTCCAAAGAGCGGCAGGGTATCGCTGTCCCGCAGGTTTCGCACAACCAGCCACCGAACACTGTCGCCATAGGCGTCGATCAATTCGGCAATCTGCGAGTTGGCGTCCTTATCGTCTGTTCCGATCAACACAAAGACGAGCGCGCAGCCAAGTTCGTCCTGGAGTTGAGGCAGTCGCGCCTCGTCGAGGTAAGCCATGACCTTGCTTCCACCCGTGGCGCGGTTGTCCACCAGCACGGTGTCGGCCTCGTCGAGTGCATGGACAATGCGGTCGAGCACGCCGAGCTTGTCGATGTCCACGTCGGTGTCGATGAACTCGGCCTCGGGCACGAGCCGGTTGAAGGTTGAGTTGGCGTGATCCAGATCGAACGCCTTGAGGCGAACGCTCTCATCGCCAAGATAGTCGTAGAGCAGTGCTGCGACGAAGCTTTTGCCGATGCCTCCCTTATCCTGCGGAAAGAGAATGATGCGTTTGGTGTGAGTCATGATGAGGGTCAGTAGTTGTCGCGGGCGATCTTCGGCCCGCGCTTGCCGGTGCTGGCGGTGGACGGTCCCGGCGCGGAAACCCCAGAAGTTGGAGCGCCGGATGCCGGGCCGGAGGTCGGCGAGCGGCGAGAGGCGGCTCCGGCCAATGCGTTGACCGAGGGCGTATGCCTCGCCCGCTCGATCTCCGCCTTGGTGAAGTTCCGTCGGCAGAATACGCCGATGGCTGCCGGCGAAACCTTGAGCCCGTGTCGGGCCAGCGTCGCCGAAATCTGCTCGTAGCTCATGAACTTGGCCCGCTGGAGCAGCAGCACATCCCGGAAGGGCGTGAGCAGACTGCGGGTGTGCGCCGCCGGGTCATAAGTCCGGGCGTCTTCCATCAGGAGGGCGTGAAGTTCGGGTGATTCCATCGCCTGCCATCTTCGTTTCTTTATGGGTTAAAGTAAATCACAAAGCTTATGGGTATATCCCTCCCGGTAGTGGTGGCGTGGTGGTCGACGAGTGGTGAAGTAGTGGTGGCTCCCTGCTCCCTGGCCTAACGGACGTTAGGGGTGGCGTGTCACGCATTTCATAGGTGATAGGGTCAAGGCGGATGCTCACAGTCGGTGTCTCTTGGGAAGACTGATCGGCAAGAAATCGGGAACACATTTTCTTGCTGGGCGTGCCTCTGTATCGGCCTGTTTATGGGTTTAGACTCGCTTTTCTTATGGGTTTAGCCATGAATAGGCACATGGTTCGATTCGATAAACCCTGTGTCCGGGTGGATGCTGCCGTGAACTACTTCCGGCAGCACTTACGCGTGGGCGACTACCTGTCCGAAGAGGGTCAGGCGGAGATGACTTGGTTTGGTCAGGGAGCATCGCGTCTCGGTCTCGAAGGCGGATGCCAGTTGGAAACGCTGGCCCGGCTATGTGCTGGGCAGCATCCGACCACGGGCGAAAAACTGAGCGTGAGGGACAAGGGTGCGAACCGGCGGATTTGTTACTTCGGGCAGATTTCCGCGCCCAAGGATGTCTCCATCGCGCTTCTGGTGGGCGGTGATCGCCGCATCGAGGCTTGGTGGCAGGAAGCGGTTCGGGAGACCTTGCAGGAAATCGAAGCCGCAACCGCCACCCGCGTGCGGCGCGGCGGCGTCAGCACGGACCGAACGACCGGCAACATGGTCGCCGCCGTGGTCACCCACGACACCAGCCGCGCGCTCGATCCCCAATTGCACACCCACATGTGCATCCTGAACGTCACCTTCGATCCCGTGGAGAACCGGTGGAAAGGTGTGCAACCCTACGGGTATCTCCGCCATCAGGGTTTTTTCCGCGAGGTTTGCTACAATCGGCTCGCGCAGCGGATGCGTGAAGGTGGCTACACGCTGGATAACCAGCCGGGCATTGGCTTCACGATTCGTGGATTCCCAGAGCGGCTGCGTCGCGAATTCAGCGAGCGGCGTGCGGCGATTTTGGCAGCCGCAAAAGAACGCGGGGTGACCAGCCAAGACGATCTCCAAGCCATCACGGCGGAGACCCGCGCTGCCAAGACCCACGCCACGGCGGCCGACCTTCGTTCCCGCTGGGAATCGCGTGCTGGAGACGACTTCGCGACGATCCGAGGCGTAATTGCGGCAACAAAGGCCAGCCCGCCTACACCCGCGGCCATGAGTCCCGGCGAGGCGCTGGCGGCAACCGTCGACCACGTCTTTGAGCGGAAATCCGTTGTCGCTTCCCGCGACCTTCTCCGCGAAGCGTTGGCCTACGCCCGCGGAACGGTGTCGGTGGCGTCGTTACGGGGGGCGTTCCGTGAACGGGTCGAGTCCGGCATCCTGCGGGAGGCCGGCGAGGAGGTCGCATTGACCGCTGGGCTGCGTGCGGAGGAGGAGTTCATCGCATGGGCGGATGCGGGTCGTGGCGCCTGCTCTTCGCTCGGCCGGGCGCTACCGGATGCGACACTTTCGCCCGACCAGCAGGAAGCAGTGGCTGGTTTGTTGGGCTCCGATTCCCGAATCATGATTCTGGCCGGTGATGCCGGCACCGGAAAGACGACCTGCCTGAAAGCCGTGGTGGCTGGAATCGAGGCGTCTGGCGGCAAAGTCTTCGGCTGCGCTCCGTCTTCGGGCGCCGCCGACGTGCTCCGGCACGAGCTGACGCCGCACGCGGACACCCTCCAACAGTTGCTGGTGAACGCCTCTCTCCAAAAGGCGACCCGTGACCGGGTGCTGCTGGTGGACGAGGCCGGCCTGATTTCTGTGAACCAGATGCGCGACCTTTGCCGATTGGCGGCGGCGAACGGCAACCGGGTGATCTTGGTCGGCGACACGAAACAACACGCATCGGTCGAAGCCGGCGACGCGCTGCGCTGCCTGCAAAAATTCGCGCAGGTGCCGGTGTTTCGTCTCACCCAAATCCGTCGCCAACGCTCGCCGGAATACCGCCGCGCGGTCTCGCTTCTCGCCAGAGGAGATGCATTCGGCGCTTTCAATCACTTCGTCCGACTCGGTGCGGTGAAGGAGATTCCCCAGCCGGCAGTCCTCTTGCGCACGGCTGCCGCGGACTACGCCGAGCGCATCTGTCGTGGGGAAAGTTGCCTCGCGATTTCGCCGGTCTGGAAGGAAATCCACGCCTTCACCGATCATGTGCGCGGCGCGCTGCGGACTTCCGGTCACCTGAAGGGTGAGGAGCACCGCATCTCCACGGTCTTCTCCTTGCAATGGACCAAGGCTCAGATGCGGGACGCCCGCAATTATCAGCCCGGACAGGTGATTCTCTTCCACCGCTCCGTCGGTCCGTATGCCAAGGGAGAACGGCTGACCGTGCTGGCGCGTGAGGGCGAAGTCCTGTCCGTGGCCTTCGACGACGGCGGGCGGACCTGGTTCAGCCCGCGCCACGGTTTGGGCTTCGATGTCGGTATCGAGCGTGAAATCGGCGTGTCTACCGGAGACCGACTGTTGATCCGCTCAAATCACAAGCCCGCGAAGCTGCGGAACGGAGACATCGTTGAGGTGGCCGGATTCTCGCCAGACGGCAGCATCCAACTGCGCGATGGCCGCGCGATCCCTTCGCTATTCCGGGAGTTCTCTCACGGCTACGCTACGACGTCACACGCGGCACAGGGCAAGACGGTCGATCACGGCGTGCTGCTCATGGGCGAGGACGGCATCGCCGCCGGAAATCTGAAACAGGCCTACGTCTCGAACTCCCGATTCAGGATCAGTCAGACGATCTACACGACCGACCAGCGGGAGGCCCGTGCCGCGATGATGACCTCGGGCGACCGCAAGCTCGCGAGCGAATTGGCAGCCGATTCGGTCGCGCCGTCCGCGCCGGTTCGTCCGTCGATCCGACCCGCGCAACGGGTGCAGGTCGCCACAGGAGGCGCTCGGTGAGCATCAACTCCCATCCCGGCAAAGACCCGCTGGCACCACCTGCACCGCGCGCTTGGGGCGTCGTCGCACCGGAACGGCAGACCTCCTCGGCGCTCCGGCTGGTGCTCGCGGATCGCTCGGTGTCCTACCCGGTGAACGAACTCAAGCGTTGGGAGCATGTCGCAGGCAATCCCGAGACGCTCACCATTCTCGCGGGGCGGGAAGTCGTCACGATAGAGGGCCGAAACCTCGCGGAGGTCCGTCAAGCGCTCGACGATGCACGGCTCCGGGAGCTGCGGTCCGCCAGCACGAAGGCCACCGTCCGCAGCGGTCCGCAGGTCAATCGGATCACCGTTGAACCGGCATGAGGCATGGCTACAAAGAAGGGCAACGACAACCAGCTCGATTTCTTCTCCGAGCTTACCCATGAGCGGACTCCTGGCATACGGACAGATGGCGGAAGCGCACTGGCGGGAACATTGCCCGCGAATGGTGCGCGAACTGGAGACGCAGGGTCGGCTTCAGGAGGCGTTGGTGGAAGCTCAGGACCAAGCGACGACCGAAATGGAGCGGCTACTCCGGGAGTTCTCCCGACAGGGCATGAGTCCGCAACAGGCGCACGACCGGGCGTGGGAACTGGTGCGCGAGAAATACATTCTTCTGCCGCCGGAGCGGACCTGATTCCGCTGCACAACAGCCGGAACTACCGGCCAACCGATGCCGATCAGGTCGGCGAAGGCTCGATCAAACAGAAGTTCCGGCAAAACATCGCCGCCATCGAGCGATTGCGGCAGCTCGAAGCCGAACGCCGCGCAGCCACGAGTGACGACAAGGCGGTGTTGATTCGCTACGTCGGCTGGGGCGGGATGCCCCAGGCGTTCGCCGAGGCCAAGGAAGCTCCGCAGTGGCAGGCGGAGCAGGCCGAACTGAAAGCGTTGCTGACAGCGGAGGAGTTTACGGCCGCGCGAGCGTCCACGCTGAACGCCCACTACACGTCGCCGACGGTGATCCGGGCCATGTATGCCGGACTCGAGCGACTGGGCTTTCGCGGCGGCAACATCCTCGAACCAGCGTGCGGTCTCGGCCACTTCTTCGGATTCATGCCCGCCGCGATGCACGGCCGGTCCCGATTGACCGCGGTTGAACTCGACGGGCTCACCGCTCGCCTCGCACGGACACTTTATCCAGACGTGGATCTTCGAGCAGAGGGATTCGAGTCCGCCACGCTTGCCACCAATTCGTTCGATCTCGCTGTATCCAACATCCCATTCGGCGACTATCGGCCCCACGATCCGCGCTTCAATCCGCGCCGATTTCGCATCCATGATTATTTCTTCGTCGCGGCGCTGGCCCGCGTGAGACCAGGCGGGCTCCTCGCGTTCATCACGTCGCGTGGCACGCTCGACAAACGCGAGGATCGGCTCCGCGCGTTGCTCGCTGAAGAGGCGGATTTACTCGGTGCGATTCGATTGCCCAACACCGCGTTTCAGCACAACGCCAACACCCGTGTCACGACCGACATCGTCTTTCTTCGCAAACGCCTGCCGGGCGAAAAGCCCGCCGGACCGGCGTGGGCGGAGAGCAGGCCGATGACCGTGGCCCAAGGCGATCCGGTCTATGTGAACGAATACTTCCACGCCCACCCACAGAATCTGCTGGGGCGGATGCAGCGTCGGGAGCACGGCATGTATGGTCGGGACGAGGCCGAACTGGCGGATGACGGGCGAGACTTGGCTGCCACACTGGCAACCGCGATGTCTTCGCTGCCGGCTGGAGTGTATCAGGCGGCTTCTGGTAATGTCGCCCGCCAAACTTTGCCCGCGCCTGCCGGTTTGAAACCGGGGGCCTATGTCGCGCTTGATGACGGTGGTCTTGGCCGGCGCGAAGGCGATGAGTTGGTGCTCCTGACCGACGTCCCCGGCGCCACCGTCCGGCGAATTCGTGGCATGCTCCGCATTCGAGAGGCCGCGCGGGCGTGCCTCGCAGCTCAGGTGGAAAACCGGGAAGAGTCCGTTGTCATCGCAGAGCGCGAACGACTCAACGACGCCTACGACCGCTTCGTCGGCCAGTTTGGCCCCGTCTCGTCGTCGGCCAACGTTCGCGCCTTTGTCGGCGATCCTGATTTGCCGCTGCTCCTTTCCTTGGAGCACTACAACGCCGACAATGACACGGCAACCAAGACGGCGATCTTCCGGGAGCGCACCGTCGAGCGTCGGCGTCCGGTCGAGCAGGTCGCGAGCGCGAGGGAAGCCTTGATCGTCACGCTGAACGAGCGAAGCCGCGTCGATCTCGACCACATCGCGAAACTCATCGGCCGTCCAGCCGAGGAGTTCCTTCCCGAGCTGCAGGGCCTCGTCTTTCTCAATCCGGTCACTCGTCGTTGGGAGCCGGAGGACGAATATCTGTCCGGCAACGTCCGTGAGAAACTCACGCTCGCCGAACAATCGGTTCAGCGCGATCCGCGGTATAGGTCAAACGTCGAGGCCTTGCGGGCCATCCAGCCCGACGATCTGGCCGCCAACGAAATCGACGCACGCCTCGGCTCGGTCTGGATTCCCGCATCGGACATTGCGGATTTCGCGCGCGATCTCCTCAAAACCGGCCGACGCGATAGTCGCGCGGTGCGCGTCGGTCATGCCGAACAACTCGGTCTTTGGTCCATCGAGGTCGATTCGCTCTATCGGCGGAATGCCGCCAATGTCTCCGAATGGGGCACCGATCGTGCGCCTGCTCACGAGTTGTTGGAGCATGCGCTCAACCTCCGCACGCCGACCGTCTATGATCGCGACGCCAAGGGTAATCCGGTCATCAATGCCGTCGCCTCTGAAGCCGCTCGCGAGAAGCAGCAGAAGATCAAGGATCACTTCACCGAATGGATATGGAGTGATGACGAACGCCGGGAGCGGCTCGTTGCCCACTACAACCGCGAGTTCAATTGCTACCGGTTGCGGACGTTCAACGGCGACCATCTCACACTGCCCGGTGCCAGTCCGACCATCGCCCTTCACGCGCATCAAAAGGCGGCGGTGTGGCGCGTGCTCCAAACTCCGAATACGCTCCTCGCGCATGTCGTCGGCGCGGGCAAAACCTACACGATGGTGGCGGCGGCGATGGAGTTGAAGCGCCTCGGCCTCGCCAAGAAGCCGCTGTTCGTCGTGCCGAACCACATGCTCGGCCAGTTTTCGTCCGAGCTGCTCACGCTGTATCCAGCGGCCAACATCCTCGCGGCGGGCAAGGCCGATTTCGAGAGCGTGCGTCGCCGGGAGTTGATGAGCCGGATCGCCACAAACAACTGGGACGCGGTCATCGTCACGCACTCCGGGTTCGAGCGCCTTGCCATGTCTGCCGGCGCTCAAAAGCGATTCATCGAGGAGCAACTGGTCGAACTCGAAGCGTGCATCCGTGAGCAGAAGGGCGGCGACGGGGGCACGCGCATCGTCAAACAATTGGAGGCATCAAAGAAACGCCTGGAAGCCCGCTTGAAGTCGATGGCCGCCGTGCATCGCAAGGACGACACGCTCACCTTCGAGGAGCTGGGTGTGGACCGCCTCTTCGTCGACGAGGCCCACGCCTACAAGAATCTATTCTACGTCACCAAAATGACCCGCGTCGCTGGGCTGCCGCAGTCGGCATCGGAGCGCGCTTTCGACATGTTTCTCAAGGTGCAGCATATCCAACGCCTCAACGACGGGGGCGGCGTGGTGTTCGCCACAGGCACACCCGTGACCAACACGATGGCTGAGATGTTCACGTTGCAACGGTTCCTGCAAATGGACGTGCTCACGCGGCGTCATCTGCGGCATTTCGATTCGTGGGCCGCAACTTTCGGCGAGTCCGTCACCGCTCTGGAACTCGCGCCCGACGGCGCCGGATATCGAGTCAACACGCGGTTCGCTCGCTTCGTGAACGTGCCGGAACTCATGCACCTCTTCCGGCAGGTCGCCGACATCCAGACCGCCGACATGCTCAAGCTCCCGGTGCCGACGGTGGATGGTAACAAGCCTCGCATCGTGCGCGCTCCCGCCACACCGCAATTGAAGGCATTGGTTGCCTCGCTGGCGGTGCGCGCGGAAAAGCTCAAAACCGATCACGTCCCGCCGTGGGAGGACAACATGCTCAAAATCACGGGTGAGGGCCGGAAGGCCGCGCTCGATCTGCGCCTCGTGCTCGGTGTCATGCCAGACAATCCCGCCTTCAAAGTGAATCAGGCAGCGCGAGAGATATTCGCCATTTGGGAGCGATCCCGTGACCAGCGACTGACGCAGCTTGTCTTTTGCGATCTCTCGACGCCGAAAGCGGAGGGCCAAGGTTTCTCCGTTTACGATGACCTGAAAGCCAAGCTCGTCGCCGCCGGCATTCCGGCGTCCGACGTCGCCTTCATCCAAGACTACGACAGCGACGCCGCGAAACTCGCGCTCTTCAAAGACGTGCGATCTGGCAAGGTGCGCATCCTGATGGGGTCCACCCAGAAGATGGGCGCGGGCACCAACGTGCAGGCGAAGCTTGTCGCGCTCCATCACCTCGACGCTCCGTGGCGTCCCGCCGACATCGAACAACGGGAGGGGCGCATCCTCCGCCAGGGCAATGCCAACCCCGTGGTCCACATCGTGCGCTACGTCACCGAAGGCAGCTTCGACGCCTACATGTGGCAGACGTTGGAGACGAAGGCGAAGTTCATCGCCCAGATCATGACGGGCGAATGCTCGGCTCGGCGTATCGAGGATCTCGACTCACCGGCCTTGACCTACGCGGAGGTCAAGGCGATCGCCTCCGGCAATCCGCTCGTGATCGAGAAAGCCAAGGTCGATGCGGAGGTCATGCGTCTCGGGCGGCTTCGCGGCCAGCACAGCGAAGACCAATACAACACACGCCGTCGGATTCGGATGTTGGAAGAGGACATCGCGCGCATCGAGCGCGCTATCGTCGGCCATCAGGCCGACCTCGGCCGCCGAGTCGATACCCACGGGGACAAGTTTGCGATCAAGCTCGTTGGTCGATCCTACGATCAGCGGGCGGATGCCGGAGTCATCTTGATCGGACTTGTGGATCGGCACCGGCAGGCGCGAGGGCCGGTCGAACTCGGTCAATTCGCCGGCTTCCGTTTGGAGTTCCGTCCGATGGTGAGCGACAAGCTCACTCTCCATGGCTCGATGAGCTACGACGCCAACATCTCCGACAGTCCCGCCGGCGTCATCGGCTCCCTTGAATACGCCGTCCGCTCCATAGAGGAACGAATCGGACGCGCGCACGAGCAGCTCGCCCAGACGCGAAAGACGCTGGTGGATTATTCGACGCTCGCGGATCGCCCCTTCGAACACGAAGCCCGCTATCACGACGTCGTGACCCGTCAGGCGGAATTGGTGCAATCGCTCGATCTCACCAAGAACCAGAAAGCCGAAGGACTCTCCGCAGACGCACCGGCGGCAACCAGTGATGAGACCGCGCCACCGCAGCCCGCGCTGGAGGTGCCTGCCGAGACCGCTTCGGCGGTCGTCGGGACCAAGTTGGGGCGAAAACTTCGGATGGCGGTTTAATATGAGCGACGCCGATACAGTCCTGTCCGACACAGGCGCGTCACTACGGCGTCACCGCATCGCGCAGTTGCTGCACAAGGCGATGCTCCACGCAGACGCCCACGATGCAATCGATCCTGCGACACCGACGGAGGCCGAATCAGAACCGGTTTTCGCAGGCGTCCAGTTGGCCGCTCCTGATGCAGAGCGCGTGATCCAGTTTCTCCGGGTAACCGGTGAGGCATCACCGGCCAGCATCCGTAATTCACTGGGGCTGTCGCGGACCGGAGCGTTTCGCGTCCTGCAATCGCTCGCACACTCCCGACGGGTCGTCACACATGGGCAGACGCGAACGCTTGTGTATCGCCTGAACGAGCGCGAGCCGTCGCCAGGCAAACTGGAGCTGAACTGAGCGATGCCGCGCAAAGACCAAGCGTATCCGCTGCAGTCGTCGCGCGTGCCGGTGGCGATCTACGCTCGCGTCTCAACCGACAACCAAGTCGGCGGGCGATTCGATTCGTGTGAAAGTCAGGCGGCGGTCTGTCGGGACTATATCCAGAAACAGTCAGCCGAAGGATGGTATGAGGTAGCGTCGTTCACCGATGCCGCCTACTCGGGTGGCACGATGGATCGCCCCGGAATCCAAGCCCTCAAACGGATGATTCAAGCGGGGGAGGTAAAGGTGGTGCTCATCTTCAAACTCGAACGCGTCTCTCGTAACATGGACGAATGGGGACCATTCCGGGCGTTCCTCCAGAAGCACGGATGTCGCCTCGAAAGCGCGACCGAGAACATCTCTGAATTGGAGCCAGAGGGCCGGCTCAAGAACAACATCATGATGAGCGTGGCG
This sequence comes from uncultured Opitutaceae bacterium, assembly GCA_964471615.1. Taxonomy (GTDB): domain Bacteria; phylum Verrucomicrobiota; class Verrucomicrobiia; order Opitutales; family Opitutaceae; genus Opi-474. The sequence continues at coordinate 46,552 of CAYYGV010000004.1, read as the reverse complement.
GAGTTCGAGCGCCTGAACACCGCGAAGAAAACCCGGCTCAAAATGCGTGAGCAGGCAAAACGTGGCTACTGGAACGGAGGTCCGGTGCCCTACGGCTATGCTTACGACAAGAATACTCAGGCGCTGCTGCCGCATCCGACCGAAGGCCCGATCCTGAAACGGATTTTTGCCGAGGCTGCGAAACTCACCTCGCTAACCGACCTGGCCAACGCGCTGAACGCGGAGGGCCACCGAACCAAACAGCGCATCATGCAACGTCGCGACGGCACGACAGAGAACATCGGCGGGCGCTTTTTCCGTTCAGACGGACTTCGATTGCTCATCCGCAATCCGATCTACCGTGGTGCCGTGAAATTTGAGGGGCAGGAATTCAACGGCAAACACGAGCCCCTAGTGGATGCCGACCTTTGGGAGCGGGCCAACGCCGCGGTTGCGGAGACAAAAGAGCGCCCCGGCCAGTCCGTCGATCATCCGTCGTTTCAAGCTCGCGATGCCAACAACCATCTTTTCAAGGGTATCGCATGGTGCGCCGCGTGCGGCCGTGCGCTCGTTCCGAGCGACAGCGGCAAAAAGAGCGTCAGCGGCGTCAAGTATCGGTATTACACGTGCAGCTCGGTTCTCAGGGAGTCGCAAGCCCCGTGCTCGGTTGGCCGCTTATCGGCGGACTCCCTAGAGAAGGCTGTCGTCGGGTTGCTTGGCGAGGTCAGCAGGCATCCCGCACTCATCAAGGAAATCGTCGAGGTATCACGCACCGCCAAGCGCAAGGACAGCGCCTTTCTCAGAGGCGAGATGGAGAAACAAAAACAGGCGATCGCTGCACTCGACCAGCAGCTCAACAACTGCGCCGATGCGATCGCCAAGGGTGGTGTCGATGTGCTCGGCGAGGCACTCGTGCGCCGCGCCACATCGCTGCGCGAACAGCGCCGCCAACTCATCGTCGCGCAAGAAAGACTACGCCGAGAACTGGCGGAATCCGACGCACTGGTCATGGAGGAGCAGCGCGTTCGGAAGAACCTGGAGCGCTTTAGTGAATTGCTACCCAAGCTCTCACCCGCGGAGCAGAAAGAATTGGTTGGCCTCTTCATTGAGCGAATCGACGTGCGTCGTGCCATCGATTCCCCGCGCAAACGTGCGAGCGCCACGGCTCCCACCGCGGCTAACGACCGCCTCATTGAAATCAGGATCAAACTTTACGACACTGAGCTTGCCGAGGGCGTAGTGAGACGAGCGACTCAAGCCAATGCACCGTCGCCCACGCCCCATCTGCGCGGTCTGAACTTGGGCGCGCGGGTCGATTTCAAAAATGCCAATCGTGGCGAGATCGTCCTCATCACGCCGCTACGGCAGACGATTCGACTGGATCAACGAGTGCGGACTGTTCCATCTCCGCCGCGCAAACTTGAGCATCCCATCATCAAGGCGCAGCGCTGGCAGCGGCAGCTTTCAGACGGTGAAATCACCACGCGTGTGGCACTGGCCAAAAAGCACGGCGTGACCCCGGGAGCGGTCACTCTCGTCATGCGGATGCTGTCGCTGGCCCCTGAAATACAAACCTATTTGGCGGAGTTACGGACTCCGCACGCGATCTGGTATTTTGGCTATCACCCGATGGGCACGCTGGCGCAATTGCCCCTCGAAGAGCAGCGCGACAGGTTTGCCAAGATGGTCTCGGACTTCGAAGCGCTCCAACGACGCAGAGAAATGCGGACCGAGGTAGCGTCGATCGTGCCCGCAGTGAGAGGTGGCGCTACATCGCCCCGAGTGCACCTCGGATAGTCGCGTCGGACGTTCGATTCAATCGCTTCACGCGTGTGAGCTAGACCTGCGCCGAAGCATCAGATTCCCATCTTGGGCTTTTGCCGGATAGCAATCTGGTGTTCGTAAAAGGCGAGCAACCGCGGAAGTTCAGCAAGCCGTTCCAAGGTGGAGCGGCCGGGAATCGCGGAAGTCAGGTCAAACTTGTTCGCTCGGGCGAGTTCCACGGCATGCGGGCTGCGGATAATTTTCAGCGTGTCGCCAAATCGATCAACCGCGTCTCGCTCGGAAATCTGGTGATCGAGCGCGGCGTGGTAGACGTCCGCCAAGTAGTGTCGGCAGCAAACGATCAGGATGCAAACGTGGCGCTGATCTGCCCGATTCTCTTGGGTGATACTTTCGAGGTTCGCCAGCTTGGCCTTCAGCATGACCTCGGGGGCTGGGACAGAATAGCTGCGGCCGTCTCCAAACTTGATCGTTTCCGTTGCGTTCAAATCGGCCTCGGTCAATCCGCGGACGGAACGCAGAACGTCCACCGTCAGTTCCCGGCCTTCTTTTTCGAGGTAGATATGACCCAAGACCGGCGACCTTACCTCGGGATTGTTCCGGAACTTCCATCCTGAAGCAGCTGCCACGGCTCTCGCCAGTTCCTTGTCGCGAAGAAAAATATCTCCGTCCTTGGACACATAAGGCGCGAAACGTCGCAGGTCATCATCGCCGCGCGGTGCATAATACGAAGCCCAGAGATTGACCGCATGTCCGCCAACAACCACCACACCCCACTGGGCGAAAACGTCGCCGAACTCCTCGGGCCGTGTAACGTCAGACGCTGACACGGGCGCGCGGCTGCCAGACGATCGAGGCCTTCGTGAAATCGACGTTGGCAAACGGGCTGTTCTCTTTTTGGAGCCGGGCAGCCGTCACCAATTTAGCCGAAAGCCGGGCGTCGTCGTGCATCCGCAGCAGCTTCTTGCGATGGAAGGTGACTTCAGCCGTTGCATTGCGCCTAATCGCTTTCAGATCCGCCTCGATCTCCGCGAGCCGAGAGCGCGGAGGCAGGCGCAATAGCTCCGCTCTCCGAGCCGCGTAGGGGTCGGTCGCGTCCGCTTTCGCGGACTTGGAGCGGTTTTGGAAATCGGTGATCACAACGATGAGAATACGGGCTGATTCGACTCTTTCAAGTGGACTTTCCAGGCAGAAAAATCGGCGCCCAAAACACGCAGTTCCATTTTGACTAGTTTTGCGAAACAGCGGGCCGAACCCGCAAATCGAGGGGGCGTGTCGGATGAAACCACGAACTTTCCACAAAGTGTGTCAAAGTGGTCGTTTTTATTAATCGCTGAAATGACCAAACATACAGTCGAATTTGACACATCGCACAAAAAGTTCGGATTTTGATCCGAACTGGCTGCAACAGACGGAATGGCACGAGAAGTCCGGTAGCATGACAACGCTCCCGAGAGGATAACGCGCTGAGGGTGAAACAAACGGGTTTTCACCCTCACGGAAACGCCTGATTTGGGTCTGGGATTCATCACATTTGCTACATCTCCACCTCCTTTTTACGGGGAAACCGCCGAATACTTAAGCCCCCGGCCTTTGCCCGTGGTGGCGACTTTGCCCGCAGCCACCAGTTCGCACATTCTGCGATAGGCAGTCATGGGCGTGAAATTCATTGCGGCAGCGATCTGGCCTCGTTGCGCTGCCCCCGCCTTCCTCAACAAGGCGATGATTCGTTCGGCATCGCTCTCCTGCGCCGCAGGCGTCGGCCTTTCGCGGCGGACAACGAGCGGAGCATCTGGCACCAGATCGGGGGTCGACTGCGCAAACGCCCGGCGTATCCGTTCGAACCCTTCCCGTTGGGCCTCAGGCGAAAGCCCCGCGAGAGTGCCCAGCCTACGCATGCCGAAGTGTCGGATGGCCGGTTTCGTTTTGAGATCGGCGAGGAAGTTCTGAATTTCCGGCAACAGCTCGGTGAGCTTTAGAATTCGCGTCACGGCACCGGGCGTGACGCCAAAACGTTTTGCCAGAGCGACCCGGTTCATCGCGTGCCGGGTCGCCAGCATCCGATTCCACTCCTGGGCGCGGAATATCAGGTGTTTCGGCTCGACGGGTGAGCGCGAGACGATGTTCGAGGAGCGAGCGCGCTCCGACGTGCGAATCGAATATTGAAACGGCGCAAGAATCGTCACTTCTCCGCGAATTGCGTGGGTGAAGTCCACACAGGTTTCAAAGTTCACCCCGCGCGCGGGCATGGCAACGGGGCGGAGGCGCTCGCCGGTGCCTGCAGCCTGTTCGACGCCCTCGACCAATCGCGGTAGATGCAGCTTGATTCGCAGTGCCAACACTCGTTTTGCCCCGGCATCGGCGACCCTGGCGCCAAACTGCGACCGTGCTGGCTCCCGAACCTCGACCTTTTCCACAAAAAGCCGAACCAGCTCGATCTGTTCTTCCGGACTCAGATTGGGCAGAATTGTCCCGAGTTGTTCCAGCGACTTCTGCACCCGCATTTCGCTAAACGTGGCTGTATCACACGCGGCCAGTGCCTGCCGTTTCTTTTCGCGTTCCACCATCAATCGGTCGCGCTCGTCCCTCAGAACCTCCGCTCGTTTCACCAACTCCGGTCCAAGCGCATTCAATCCACCTTTGGTCACGGCATCGACGCAATGTGCAAGTTCCTCCGCGATTTTCGCGACTTTACCATCCACGGCCTCGAATTCGGACCGAAGCGCGGTCCGATCTCCTTTAGTCCGGTGCCGGGCCGCATCCAGCACCCCGGACACCAACGAAGGTTGCTTGCTCACCTGGCTCAGGAAACCGACCACCGCCTGTTCCAACGGCTCGGCCGGAAGCCGGCCTACCAAGCATTGGGCATCACGGTCCCGCATCAGGGTCCCGCAATTATAGTATCGGTAACGCTTGCCCGCGTTGTTGCTCAATCCGCAGGTTATGGGAACGAGCGCCCGGCCGCAGTGGCCACACCGGCAGATGCCCTTGAGCAAGTAACGGTGGACGTTTTGATTGATCCTGACCTCTGGGCGCGGCCGGGTTTCCCGGACGGCGGCATTCGCCCGCTCCCACAGGTCGACGTCAATCAACGCAGGATGCTGCCCTATGTATTCCTTGCCTTCAAAACGCACCACTCCCCGATACATGGGATTTGTGATGAGCAGGCGCAGTCCATCTGAACGAAACTGTCTGTGTCCAACCGCCTCCCGCGTGCCATCGCGACGGCGGAAGAACCTCGGTTTGGTGCGAAATCCTTCGGCGTTCAGCGTATTCGCCAGGTCCGTGAGCGAAATCAGTTTGGCGGCATCGGCATAGATTCGACGGACAATCGGCGCCTCCTCGGGGTGGATGCTGAGCGTCTGCGAATTCTTGTCGTAGGCGTAACCGTAGGGCACGCTGCCGCCGTTCCAGAGCCCGCGCTTGGCTTGTTCCCCCATTTTCGCCCGCACCTTCTCCGCGATGTTGAGACGGTCATACTCCGAGACGCTGACCAGCAGGTTATTTTTGAGCCGGCCCAATGCCGTTTTTTCGGAGATGTCCTCCAGGGCGCTGACCAGTTCGCAACGGTGTTGGGCGAGAAATGCGCGGAACGGCGCCCATTCGTCCGTCGAACGCAGCACGCGCTCCAGCTTGAAGATCACCACCACTTTGATCTCCCCCGCGGCGACCGCCCGCTTGAGCGCCTCCATGCCCGGTCGCTTCATGGTTGCGCCGGAATACGCGGGGTCCGTGAAGGTGGCGACGACCGTCCAGCCCTTCGCCGCTGCCTGACCTTGAATGAAATCCCGGCAAATCGCCTCCTGACTTTCGCATGATTCCACGCGCCGCCCCAATTGCTTGTTGGTCGAGACCCGCGTGTAGATGCCGGCCGGCACCCATAACCCTGTCGCGGTGTGGTCTGCGTTCACGGCCTCAATTCAAACTGGCCTTGGCCGCTTCACCCGGACTCAGGACATACCTGATGGCCCGAGTTTGCCCGCGAACGACAACTCGATGGCACGCCAGCAGAGGCTGAATAGCACGGTAAACGCGCATCCTCGAAAGCCCGAGGGTTTCCCGCATGGCGCTGGGACTCGCTTCCCCAACCAAACGGAGATAATCGAGAATCCGAGACCGATCCGACGCCTCCGTCGGGTCCATCACGTTTGGCTCCGTCTCAAGTCGGTTGGTTGGTTCAGCAATGACCTGATTCGCCCAGTCGCAAATGACCGCCTTGGCGAGCAGCTCGCAGATTCGGGACATTCTTGCGTCCGGCGCCAGCCCATCAACCGATAGTGATCGCGAACGCGGAGCTGACAAAACCGTCTGCTCGGCTTCGATGGATGGGGCGGAAATGGAGTCGAGATTCTTCATGCAGCAATGTGCGGCCCATACTTTGTTCGAGTTGCTGGCCTCACTTTGACCGTCGGCGACGCCGTTGACGGTTGGTGGGGCAACCCGGCCTTGCGCGAATGACGACGAGCGTCCGCCGCCGGCACTGTGCGGGGACCGTCCGGTGCGACTGACTCGGATATCGCCTCGCTTTCGTCTGGCGCCGACGGTTCGGGCACGGCCACGGTGGCGGAATCCACATCACCAGTGGTCTCCGCCGCCTGCTGGCTGGACGCTTGATTCTTCGTGATGTCGAGGGCCTCCACCAGTTCCGCCTGCCGACGCACCAGGTCGCGGTAGCGCTCTTCGTGCTCGAAGAGGCTTCCGGCCAACGCCGATAGTTCCCCCAGGTTCTTTTTGGTCTGCGCGAGGTCGTTTTTGCTTCGCGTCACCTGCTCCTCGATGGAACGGACGGCGTGTTCGAGTGAACCGATGATCCCGACCGGCGACGGTGAGACGCTCGACACATATTCTGAGGCTCCCCGCAGGGTCAGTTTGTCGGCCAGCGTGGAGCGGTATTCGACTTTGAAGCCGGCAAACTCACCGAGCACCACGGGGCCGACACGGCCATGCACGTGATCGCTGCGGTGATCCTCCACTAAGTAAATCAGGGCTGCTCCCGCCTCCGGCCGGTCGGCGTATCTCCGGCCGTTGAGCACGATATGGAACTTGTCGCCGTGGGTATCCTGCCGCGCGGCCGAGTCCTGCTCCAACGCCGCGATGCGGCGCTCCAGCCGGATGATGTCCTGTTCCATCATGCGCGACCGGCTGCGATTGCTGAACTGCGCCTCGCTGTGCTCGGCGCGCAGCCGCGAGAGTCGCATGACCTCCGCATCCACCTTGGCCTTTTCGATGACCAGCGGATTGCCGGAGGCGATGGCCTTCACCTCCGCATACGTGAGCGCTGGCGCGTCCAGGTCCTCGATTTTCCGGGCCGCCGATTCGCCGGTCATGATCTGCGCGATAAACCGGGCCTTGGTTTCGAGGGTCTGCCACATGTAGGCGTCGAAACTGCCCTCCGTGACGTAGCGCAGGATCCGCACCACGGCGTTGCTGTTGCCCTGGCGGCGGATGCGCCCCTCGCGCTGCTCGATGTCGGCCGGCCGCCACGGCGCATCGAGGTGATGCAGGGCCACCAGCTTCGCCTGCACGTTGGTGCCCGAGCCCATCTTCTGGGTGGACCCGACAAGAATGCGGACCCGGCCCGAACGCACGTCCTTGAACAGAGCCAGTTTTGCCGCGTCCGAATCGTGCTCCTGGATGAACTGAATCTCCGGGGCTGGCACGCCGCGCGCAACCAGTTTGGCCTTGAGGTCCTGATAGACCGAAAAACCGCGCCCCTCCGCCTGCGGTGTCGAGAGGTCGCAGAACACCATTTGGGTGAGCCGCTGCTCCCTCGTCTCCTGCCAGACAGTGAAGATTTCCCGGACGGCTTGGTTGACCTTGCCCTCGGCATGGTCGGACGAGCCCGGTCGCACGAGCCGCAGGTCGAGCGCCGCCTTCCGGCCCTCGCCCGTGATCTTGAGCATATTATCGTCGCGCGGATCGACCGTCGTCGTCTTGAGTTTTTCGGCGCGCTTGGCCAGCGAGGCGACAAACGCCTTGAGTTCTGGGGTGGATGGCGCCCGCACGATGCGGGGCTTGCCACCGTCCAGCTCGGGCACCGGCAGTTTGAGCATGTCGGCCGTCTGGACGTCGGCCATCTGCCGAAACAGGTGCATCAGCTCCGGCACGTTGACGAAGCGGGCGAACCTCGTGTTGAGGCGATACCCCGCGCCGTCCGGCGCCAGCTCCATCGCCGACACCGTCTCCCCGAATGTTCCGGCCCATGCGTCAAAGTGCTGGAGGCGTTGCCGACGGAGCACGTCCATCTGGAGGTAACGCTGCATGGTGAACATTTCCGCCATCGTGTTGGTCAAGGGCGTGCCCGTGGCGAAGACGACTCCGCCGCCGCCGTTCAGTCGCTGGACATGCTGCACCTTGAGGAACATGTCGAAGGCCCGCTCCGAGGCGGTCTGCGGCAGGCCAGCCACGCGGGTCATTTTGGTGACGTAAAACAGGTTCTTGAACGCCTGCGCCTCGTCCACGAACAGGCGATCCACCCCGAGTTCCTCGAAGGTCAGGGTGTCGTCCTTCCGGTGCTCGGCGGCAAGGGTCTTGATGCGGGACTCCAGCCGTTTCTTTGCCCGCTCCAATTCCTTCACGAGCCGGCTGTCAGAGCCGGAGTCGTTTCTCGCCTTCTGCTCCCGGATGCACTCCTCCAGCTCGGCGAGTTGTTCGTGCAGAAAATCCTTTCGCGCCTTGGCCGACATCGGCAGCCGCTCGAAACCCGAGTGCGTGACGATGACGGCGTCCCAATTGTTGGTGGCGATGCGGCCCATCAACTCGCGCCGCCGCGCACTCGCGAAATCCTCCCGGCCGGCGACGAGGATGTTCGCGCCGGGATACAGGGTGAGCAGCTCCGTGCTGAACTGTCCGAGCATGTGGTTCGGCACGACAAACAGGGGCTTCCGCGCGAGGCCCAGACGCTTCAACTCCATCGCGGCGGCGGCCATCGTGTAGGTCTTGCCAGCACCGACGACGTGCGCGAGCAGGGTGTTGGGAGTTTGCAGGACGCGCCAGACCGCGGCCTTCTGATGGGAACGGAGCGTGATCGTCGGGCTGGCTCCCGGCAGCGTCAGGTGGCCACCGCTGAACGTGCGCAACCGCAGGTGGTTGAACTCGCGGTTGTAGAATGCCACGAGCCGTTCGCGGCGGGCGTCGTCCTGCCAGATCCACTCGGCAAACCGGTCCTTGATCTTTTGCTGCTTTTCCCGCGCGGCTTCTGTCGCCGCAGGGTTGACCCGGGCCTGTTTCTTCTCGTCCAGATCATAGACGGTCGGCGTGCGCAGGTTAAGCGCGTCCTCGATCAACTCGTGCGCCCCGACACGGGCCGTGCCCCATTCGCTGCGGTTGGCCACCCCCGTCTTTGCGTAATGGCTGACCTCGACCGTCCAGAGGCCGAGCTGCGGGGCGTGATTGACCCGCACGTCATGGGTGCTGTGCGCCGGTATGCGCAGCAATTCCTTGCCGAAGGCCGCGACATCCTCCGCGGGAATCCAGCCCGCACCCAGCCGGGCCTCGATTTCAGTCGCCTTGAGATCGGCGGGCTGGACCGCCCGCAGCGCCTCGACGTTGACCCGATACCGCGCATCGTCGCCAGCCGCACGCTCGGCGAGCGCCAGCTTCTCGCGGACGTTGCCGGAGAGATACTCGTCGTCCGTCTCCCACCGTCCGGTCACCGGGTTTTGAAAAAGCGCCCCCTGCAGGTCGGGCAGGAATTCCTCCGGCCGTTTACCCAGGAGCCGGCTCATATGCTCCAAATCGACCCGGCCTTTTTCGCTCAGCGTCACGACGAACGCCTCCTTCGGCCCGCCCGCCGACTCCACCGGCACCCGGCGCTGGATCGTCCGCTCGCGGAAGATGGCCGTCTTGGTGGCGGTGTTGTCGTCGTCGTTGTAGTTCTCCAGCGAGAGCAGGAGTGGAAGATCAGGGTCGCCGGCGAAGGCCCGGACATTCGCCGACGAGGAGACCGGACCGAACTGATTGACAAAATAGTCGTAGTCCTGGTTGAGCCGGAACCGGGCGGCGGCGATCTCGTCCTCGCGGCGATCCTCGACCTGGGTGCGAAGGCATTCGCGCGCGGCTTCGCGCACGTGAATCAACCGGCGAATGCGCCGTGCGGTCGTCGACGGCAAATCCGTGAGCAGACGCAATTCGTCCCCTTCGCGGATGGCGATGGCGCCACCGGCCGCATCGGTGAGCACGTAGGCGTTCGGCTTGACGCCGGGCGGCGCCGGGATGGTTTGCCGCATGGCCGCCGCTTCGGCGGTCGTGAGCGGCCGGTAGATGCCTGCCGGCAACACCGCGACCGCGCCGGCCAGCGCTTCGCCCAAATCACGGCCGTCGCTGGCGAGCCGGACCTCGTCGCGCCCATACATCCCATGCTCCGCCCGCTCCATCCGGCCGAGCAGCATCGCCGGATGGGCGTGGTAGTATTCATTGAGAAATATCGCATCATGCCCTCCGGCGCGACCCATCGGCCTGCTCTCCCGCCACGGCGATCCGCCGGCTTTCTCCGCCGCCACCCGTTTGCGCAGGAAGACGATGTCCGTCGTCACCTCGGTGTTGGCGTTCTTCTTGAACGCGGTGTTCGGCAGCCGCACGGCCCCGACCAGGTCGCAGGTCTTGCCCACGGCGTCGCGCAGATGCGGGTATTGCTTGTCGAGCGTGCCGCGCGACGTGATGAACGCGATCAGTCCGCCGGGCCGCACGCGCTCGGCCGCCGCGACGAAGTAGTAATCGTGGATGTGGAACTTGCGCGGGTTGAGCTTAGCGTCGAACGGCGCGTAGTCGCCGAACGGCACGTTCGAGATGGCGAGGTCGAAGCCGTTGGTCGGCAGCCTCGCTTCCTCGAACGGCTGCGCCCGGATGTCCGCGTCCGGATAAAGGAGCTTCGCCAGCCGGGCGGTCAGCGGGTCGATCTCGACCCCGGTGAGCTGCGAGCGGGCGCGCATCCCGTCGGGCATGAGCCCGAAGAAGTGCCCGAGCCCGCACGCCGGTTCGAGGACGCGGCCGTGCGTGAATCCCAGCCGGGACACGGCCGCATACATCGCCCGGATCACCGTCGGCGAGGTGTAGTGCGCGTTCAGCACCGTGGCCCGCGCCGCCCGGTATTCATCCGGCGAGAGCAGTTCCTGCAAGGCGGATTGTTCGGTTCGCCACTTCGGCGCCTCGTCCGCCGCGGCGAAAACCTGCGGCAGCCCGCCCCAGCCGGTGTAGCGGACGAGAACCGATCTTTCCTCGGCGGTCGCCGGACGCGCTTCGCCCTCGATCGTCCGCAAGAGCCGGATCGCCGCAACGTTCTGCTCGAATTTCTGCCGGAGAGAACCGTCGCCCAGCCGGTCCGCGTCCGTGATGCGGTAGTTGTTCCGATTCCGGGTTACTCCTTCGTCTCCGGGCGAAGGAGGATATACTTCTCGCGGACCAGCTCCCACGCCTGATCGTGCGCCTGCTGGGGCGTCAGGCCCTGCCGCCGAAACTGCCGGATCAGCCGGTCCATGTCCGACTGGGTCCGCTCCTGCGCCTCCAGCAACGCCGTCTGCAGGCGGCCCTCCGCTTCCAGCTCCATTACCAGCTTCGGGCAATGCTCCCGCCAGTGGCGTTCCGCCATCAGGCCGTAGTTGAGGAGTTCGCTCATGGGATAGCTTCGCGAGAAAATCGAGCTGGGCGTCGTTGCGGTCTTGTAGCGCCATGCGTCATGCCGGTTCAACCGTTATCCGGCGCACCCGCGGACCGGGCCGCACGTTCGCCCGCTCGGGGGTGGGCCGCACCTCGCACAGGCGGCCGAGATCGAGGGCCGACCGCACCGCATTCAGTTCCCGGCCTTCCACCACGATCAGTTCCTTGCCGGCGTTGATCGAAAGCGTCTCCGGCTCCCCGGCGACATGCTCCCACCGGCGCAATTCCGCGACGGGGTAGCAGATCACGCGGTCGATCAGCACGAATCGCACGACGGCAGCCGCGTGACCTTCGGGGGCCACTTCGCCCCAGGTGGGGGGCGGAGTCGAGGCGAGCGGCTTCTTGCCGGGTTGCTGTTCGATGCTCATGGCGGATCAGCCGGACACGGACACGGCGACGCGGGGCGGAAGCCGGAGGCGGGACGAGCCGCGCGGCCTCGCCTCCTCGGCGGCGGCCGGAGCGGTCATTTCCAGGGCGAGTTTGCGGTCGGCCGGGCGCATCATCGATACGCGCGCGGCCCACTTGGACGAGGTGTAGATCACCTGGCTGTCGCGGAACCGGGAATTCGACACATACGCCTGTTTCAGATTGCCGGCTTCGATGCCGGCATCGGCCATGAGCAGGATGCCCCGGTCCACGGTCTTCCCCTGACTGGCGTGCGACGTCGTTGCATAGCCGTGCGCAAATTGCCGGAACCACGACGGAAGGCTGCGGCCGTCCTTGAGCGCAATGCCGCCGTCTTCCCGGAAGCCGGCGACCTCCACCAGGTCGCCGTTGCGCAAGCCGGCGGGTTTGAGGTTGCCGCGCAAAATCAGCCGGTCGCCCACGGCGATGGGCATCTCCCGTGCGAGCCCCACCTCGAAACCGCTCGCCCGGCTGGGCTCAAGCCGGCGCTCGTTTCCGACCTCGTCCCGCACCACGAGAGTCCGGTCTTCCCGGCGGACGACCGTAACGCTGTCGAACTTCCGGAAAATACCGTAAGCCCGGTGAAACGTGAGCACGTCCCCCGGCTGGTAGTTTTGGATGCGCCGCCGTTCCTCCTGCGTCCACTTGAGCGGGTCCACCGCGGTGACGGTGCGCTCGTCGCGGGCCAGAAGCCCTTCCTGCCGCAACTGAGCACGCACCGCAGCGGTGAACTCGTGAATCTCTGTCCACACCGGGGAAATCGCGAGACAGCTCTTTCCGCTGCGCACGGTCTGCACGTAATCGGCCGCCGCCGCCCCCCAGAGCCCGTCCGCCTCCGGCACCTCCCGCACAGCTCCGAGCCGGTTCAACTGGTTGAACGCCCCGAAGGCATCGCCACGCGCCAGCAATGCCACCGCTTTCCGGTATCCGGGGTTCCGCTGCCGGCGGATTTCCGTGAGACGGAAAACCGGCACACGTGCAAACTGGCGCAGACAGCGGAGGGCGTCACCCGCCTCGACCGAGGTATGCTGTTTGGTGTCGCCCACGAGAAGCAGCCGGTTGTCGTTCCTGGCCGCCAGCCGGCACAGGTCGCGCATCTCCCGGACCGACACGAGCCCTGCCTCGTCCACCACCAGCACCCGGCCGCGGACCGACCGTTGCCGCGATTCATTCACCAGCAACTGCTGCAGCGTATCGGCTTCCGCGGTCAGTTCGCGGCGCAACACATCGGCGGCGCCGGCGGACGGCGCGCATCCGAAGACCCGGCCGCCAGCCCGTTCTATCCCGGCTACGATGGCCTTCAGGCAGGTCGTCTTACCCGTGCCGGCGTCGCCTTGGAGGATCGACACCCGCGACCGCGCGGCTAGGACTTCGGCGACCGCTTTGGCTTGATCGCTGCCAAGGCCGGCCAGCGCGGGTTTCCTGCCCAGCGGTCCGCAGCTCCGCAACCGGCTTCCGGCCCAGCCGGTGAATTCCTCCTCGGCGGCAAGTCCCTCGCGCGAGGCGATTTCCTCGCCGGAACGGATCAGGTCGCCGGATCGTTCGCGAACCGCCACCGCCCGCTTGAGCTGGTCGAGCGGGGTCTGTCCACGACCGGCGATCAGCGCTTCCCGCAGCAGCACACGGTCGTCGGTGACCGACTTGCGTTCGAAAACGTGGGCGACGGCTGAGGCGACCGCTTCGCGTGCGGTGACACCCGGCACCGTTTTCGCGGTTCCGTTGGCCTCGGCGATGGCCGTTTGCAGCGATTCAAGATGCGGACCGCATTCGGCGAGCCACCTGGCGCGCAGCGCCGCGGCCGTGGCATTTGTCTTCGCGGCACGCGTCCTCAGCGTCACGTTCTGCAATTCGTCCTGGGTGGTGGCGCCCGTTGCGGCCGCCTCCTGTAGGATTTGCCGCCGGCGCTTGCTGAAGTTGGCCCGCAATTCAGGGGGCACTCCCTTGACGTCAAAACCGATCCGGCGGACTGGCTCCAATTGGTAGCCGGCGGCCTGCATCCGCTTGGCGAGCTTGTTGTAGCAGACCTCACGAAAATAGCCTTGATGGCGGTAGTAGCCGGACGGCTGGACGCTCTTCCAACGCCCCTCGGCCGCATCAAACGTTACGTTCATGATGCAGAGGTGGGTGTGAAGCTGCGGGTCGAGCATCCGGTTGGCGTCGTGGGTGACAATTGCCGCCACCATGCTGCCGGTCCGCCGGTCTTCATTCCGGCCCTTGCTCCGCACCCGGGTGGCGGTCACGGCTTCGATTTCCCACAGCGTCTCTGCCACCGCTTCCCGCCACCAACCCCCGATGCGTTGATCCCCGCCCACGAGGTAGAGCACCGACACGTCCTTGGGGGGTGAAATCTGCCCAAAGTAGCATATGCGCCGGAAGGCCCCCTTGTCCCGGACCGTCAGCCTGTCGCCCGTCACCGGGTGCAGTCCCCGGCACAGGTTCTCAAATTGGCCTAGTTCGCAGGTTCCGGACAGACCCAGGCGCTCCGCGTCCGAGCCCACCCAGGTCATCTCTGCCTGACCCTGTTGGGTGAGGTAGTCACCCAAGGCCATGTGCTCGCGGAAATACTCCACGGCACCTTTCACCATGAAACAGGGTTCATCGAATCTAACCATGTTAAACCCATACCATACACCCATACGAAAGCGAGTCGAAACCGTCTTTGGTGACAAACCAGCATTCCAACCCAATCCCTGTCTGACCCAGCCGGCATGAAGTATCCAAACCCGCAATTGAAGCCGATTCACAGCAGATTGAGCGGCATCCGCCGCGTCCTTCTACCTATACAAGCAGGCACACGCCACCCCTAACGTCCGTTAGGACTGCGTGGCTTCGCCACTACTTCACCACCACTTCGCCACTACTCGACCACCACTAGCCAGGCGTCGCCTTTGACACTTTCGGATTTACTTTCACCCATACGTTACTAATGTCGGCAGTGGATGGACACGACCGACCTGCATACCCGCCTCATGGAGGACGCCCGGCACTACGACCCCTCCGCGCACAATCGCAGCCTGCTCGAACCTTTCCGCGACGTGCTGCTCGTCTGGCGGGCCAAGTTCATGAGCTACGAGCAGATTGCGGCCACCCTGACGAAGCACGGGCTCCGGGTATCGCCGGCCGGCATCGGAGTCTTCTGCCGCCGGGCTTTTACCAAGGCGGAGATCCTGCGCGAGCGCCGCCGGCTGGAGGCGGAGGCACCCCAACGGCCGGCCGCGACCGCTCCGAGCTCCCCGGGGCTCTCCGCGGTCGCGAAGCCGGGGCCTGCCCCGGTTACTCCGGGCCGCCGCGGACCGAAGATCGCCCGCGACAACTACTGATCCATGAGTGCAACCAAACGCATCATCCTCTTTCCCCAGGACAAGGGCGGTATCGGCAAGAGCTTCGTGGCGACGCTTCTTTTCGACCACCTCTCCGAACAGGGCCTGCGCGTGAAGGCCTTCGACCTCGACCACGCCAACTCGACCTTCCAGCGCTTCGTGCCCGAGGCCGAGTTCATCGACACCGACGTCGACGCTGACAAACTCGGCGTCCTCGACCGTATCGTCCACGTCTTGCCCGATACCGACGTTGTGCTCGTGGACAACAGGGCCTCCGGCGGCAGCAAGGTTCTCGCCTACCTCGATGAGACGCGGCTGCCCGAGCTGCAGGCCGAATTCGACTGTGCCCTGGTCTTCACGGTCATCGCCACCGACGACAAGGACGCCAACTCCCAGATCGCGGAATTGCTGGAGACACACGGTGGCCGCGTGCGCTGGCTGGTCGCCCGCAACTTGCGGGACGGCGACAGCCTGAGCCTGTTTGGCCAAAGCAATTCCCGCAAGAGGCTCGCTGAACTCGGCGCCATCGAGATCGACGTGCCGTGTCTCGCGGAGGTCACCCGCAACCACCTGCAGGCGGCCAACCTCACCGTCGGCCGGGGACGCGAAGCCGCCCAGCTCCACCTGCTCGACCGCTCACGCTGTGTCCGCTTCCACCAGCGCATGGCGGAGGAATTCGCGAAGGCGAAAGACCTGCTCGTGCCGTGAAACCCGAGGAATTGCTCGACCCGGCGAAATTGCCGGAAGACCTCCAATGGGTCGCCACCCGCTACCGGCTGCAGCCGGACGACCCCGTGTTCCTCCTGATCGCCTGGCACTGGAACCGGATCAAGGCGGGCGAGGACACCCTGCGGGCCGCCATCGTCGAATTGAAGGCCGCGCTCGACGGCCGCATCGAAAATCTATCCGGGGCCGCCGAGACCGTCGCCGGAGTGGGCGCCGCGCTGGCCGAGGTGCAGGACGCGTTGGAGCAAAAGCCCGAGGAGTTGACCCAGCAGTTCGAGACTCAACTCCGCCAGCCCCTCGCACAGGCGCTGGCCCAGATCAAGGCGCTCGAAAAATCGCTCGCCCCGCTGGCCCGCACGTTTCAGGCCGCCCAGCACCGGCAGTTGCTCGCTGTGCTCCTGGCCGGCGTCGCGTTGGGCGTCCTGTCGGCCGTGATCGTATTGCTGCCGTGAATGCGCGGTCGCTGGTCGGTGTCGTCCTCTGTCTGGCCGGCGCGGCTTTTGTGCGCACCGCGGTGCCTGGAGCAGTCGGGCTTTGGGTAAGTGCGGCCACCCTCGGTGCCTGCGTCTGGCTCACACATTGCGCGTTGGTGTCCGCCTCCGATGCCCAGGACGCCGCGGTGCTCCGGCTGTGGGGTCTGACCTGGACCCGCGACGAAGCATGTTGCCATTTTCTGATCACCGGGGCCACGGGCACCGGCAAAACCGCGCGCGCCGTCGTTCCGATCGTGCACGGGCTGCGCTCGACTCTGCCCGATACCGGCATCCTCGCGGTCGATTCCAAGGGTGCCTTGTGGCAACCGCTGGCGCAAATGGCCCGGGCGCTCGGCCAGGAGGACACGCTGCGGCTGATCCGCGTGCGACCGACGCATGTCGCGCCGGCGGATTGGAAGCCGCCGCTACGGCTCAATCTGCTGGCGGACCCGAGCATTCCCTGGACTACCTACGCCAAGCTGGTCGTGGACACCGCCACCGCCGCTGGCCAACGGGGCGGTCAGGCCTTCTTCAAGGAGACGGCGCGCGACGTCATCACCCATGCAATGCACGCCCTCGAACTCGCCGACCACCCGGTGACGCTCGCCAACGTCCATGACGCCATCTGCATCTCCGCCGAGACCGCGAAACTGCTCGCGGCCTTGGCGGAACATCCCGGACCGGAGGCCGACGTCGAGCGGCAGTATTTTAGCGACTTCGCAGAGCAGCCGCCTGAACAGAAAAGCGGCACCGTGTATACCGTCGCCAACTTTCTGCGGCCCTACACGCCGACCGACATCCGCGAGGTGTTCTGCTCGGTCGAGCCGAACTTCACCCTGGCCGAGGTCGATGCCGGCCGGCTCATCTGCCTTTCCATCCCGCAGACCTACCAGGTCGAGCGGCGCTACCTGAACCTGCTCTGCAAGCAGCTCTTCTTCCTGCACGCCTTCCGGCGCTTCGATCTCGAGTTCAAGGAGTCGAGCCGGCGCAACGTGATCGTGCTCGTCCTCGACGAGGGGCAGAAGACTACGCTGGTGTCCGAGGACGGCTTCGCCGACCACGCGACCGTGGACGAACTGCGCGAGGCGGGCGTGTGTTTGATTTCGGCGACGCAGACGCCTCTATCGTTTTACGCCGCGTTCGAGACCTCGACCAAGGCGGACGTATTCATGGCGAATCTGCGCACGCAGATTCATTTCCGGGCGGCCGACGAGAAAGGAGCGAAGATCCTCTCGGAGAAGATGGGCGGTCGCGAGGTGCGGAAGTTCAGCGGGGGCGTGAGCGGCGGGCGCACGTCCCGCAACTGGCAGCCGGTGGATGAGCCATGGTTCAAGCCGACCGCATTCCTGGCGTTGCCCGAAGGCAAGGCCGTCATCAAGCACCCGCGCCGGCGCGGCCGGCCGCTCTTACGCCGGTTGCCCTTCACACCGTTCACGGCCCGTAACGAGGGCCGGTAGCGTCAGTCGCTCGCAGGAAGCTCCGCGCAACCAAGCAAGGTCGGCAAGTTGGCGGGCTTGGCCAGAATTTGATCAACGGCGAGGAGACGGTAGGCAGTGATATCGCTGGGCGAAAGGGCGGAACTGTGCACGACGATCTTGCCGCGGAAAGGCGTTCCCCGGAGGCGTGTGACGAGCGCAAGACCGTTCAGCCGCGGCATCTGATGGTCCGTAATCAATAGATCGAAATAGGCCACGTCGGCGTTGATCCTTTCCAGCGCCTCCTGGCCGTCTGTCGCGCATTCCACCACGTGGCCCGCCTGCTCCAGCGCGCATTGAAGGATCTCATTGATCCACCTCTGATCGTCCACGCAAAGTATGCGGCACGGCTTTTTCCCCTTGGGGCGACTGGTGCCTTGGATCGGCGTGCTGTTCGCGTGCATGTCCGGACGGTTGCTTTATTCGCTCAGAGAATAATTCCAATCAAGAATAAAGCTATGCTGGTGACGCCCGCATTGGGTGAATCGTGCCAAGGACCAAATCATCGCGAAACCTCACCGGCCCGGCCATTCGGCGCATCCGCATGGCAGCGTCGCCCAAAATTACCCAGGAGGACATGGTTGGCCGTTTGGCGCGTCACGGTGTCCGTATCAACCAGTCGCAGATAGCGAAAATGGAGAGCGGCGACCGGCCGATTCTCGATCATGAATTGGCTGCCATCGCCAAGGCGTTGAAGGTGTCGGTGCAGGCTCTTTTTGATGAACCGTGACAACGCCGTCATGGCATGGTCGAACCGTCGGGAAAAGGCGGGGATCCGAACCTGATTTCCGCTGGCACGTTGGCAAAATGGGGAAGCGCGCACTCAGTTCCGGGTCGGATCCATCGAGGCACGCGGGCGGAGCAGCGCCGTTCGCGGATGTGTCGCCACCGTCGGCTTCACTGGCACCGATTGCCGTGCCGGTCGCCGCAGGAGGGCCGCATCGCGCGGCGTGGTTCGCCAAGAAATCGAATCGAGGTAATCGTCCGCGATGCCGGCGGCGTCGCGCCCGCCGAGGGTGTGGCGGATCAGGGTAAGTGCGTCAGGGGCCTTGCGGCCCATCACGCGAATGAGGAGGCGTGCGGCCGTGGCGTAAGGCCGATACTCGGTCTCGGACAACGAGACTTGGATGCAAGGGGCTGGCTGGGACATATGATTCCTTCGATGAGATTCACAGACGGAGTCCCGGCGTGGCCCGACACCGGGTTTTTTGGACGAAACGGCCCAGCTTATCACAAGCTGGCACGACCTGTCTTTCATCCAAACGCGAATCTTTTGTATTTTATCATCCTGCCCGGCGCAGATACGCCTTGGGCGGCGCCCCAAACTTCCGTTTGAACTGCGTAGTCAGGTGGCTGTGGTCGCAAAACCCAACGCGATGCGCCACCTCGCTGACGGTGTAGTCGCCGGTTCGGAGCAATTCCCGCGCCCGGATCAGGCGAGTGTGCAGAAGGTAGCGCTCGGGCGAAAGCCCGGTGCTTCCCCGGAACAGCCGGCTGAAATGGTCCGGACTGAAGCGGCCCTCGCGGGCCAGCACCGCCAGCGATAGCTTTTCGTGCAGGTGCTCGGCGATGAATCCCTCGACACGTGCGAGTGCCTCCCGAGTCAGACAAGCGGGGCCGTGACTGCCCGGCCGAGGATAGACCTGAGCGCGCAGTAGTCGCGCCCCCAGGGCCGCTCCAAGGGCGGCGATATGGTGGCGGCTTGCCACTGTCGCGTGACTGCACTCGTCACTGAACGCCAGGACCAGTTCGCCGATCAGCGGGTCGCGAAAGACGTAATCAGAGAGAGGCAGGACCGACGCAGCCACGACCGCGTCGGGGGCGACTTCACTGGCCCAAGCCAGCTCCAAATACAGGACGACCAACCCTGCGTCCCGGTCGAACCTGACTTCGTGCGGATGCCCGGGCGGGAGAATCCAGACTTCGTGGCCCCCGATCCGGCGCTGAACACATTCGCCACCCGGTGAGTGCCAGGCGACGCCACAGTCGGCGTCATTGAGGAAAATGACCACCTGCACAGACGAGTGACTGTGCTCGGGCCAGAAATTCGGTTTCAACCGCGCAAACCACAAGCTGACACCGGTGCCGCGGACCAAGTCGCGGCGGTAGGGATGGGTTGCCGGGGGAGGCTCCTCCTCGCCGCCATTTTCCGCGCGCGCATGGCCTCGCTCACCGGCCGCCGCGGGAGCGGGTGGGCTCGGATGGGGAGGACGTTCCATGCTGGAAAGATGTAAATTCCAGCATAACCAGACCCGCCCCAACCGGCTTGCATATAACCGCTATACTCTTGTGTCAGGGCGCGAAAGCAATGGCCGCTTGGGCTGATCCTCCGTTTCGACCACTCGTTCGATGCGTGGACATGCAGTCGCCCCGGCAATGCCTCCCGCGGTTTCCAACAATACCCGAGCAGCATTGAATGTGGCCAGTCGCGGTGCCTGCAATCGACCATTGGTATCGATCATTTAGACTACTTTCGGCCGACCACCGGGCATATATCCGGCCGTCTGTTACAGGTTCCTTTCCTGATCTGATGTCGGCATTGGACGGATTCAGATCAACGTCCTGTTTCCTGCGTCAGCCGCACTGATTCGATCCCACTGACCGCGGGCGTTGCACCCTTGCTTGTTCGCCAGCGATTTTCATACGCTCGAACCGACCATCCACCATCCAGCCCCATTTTTAACCCCGACATGAACGTCTTTGACCTTCGCGATCGACTGGTAGCCGACTACGCCAGCTACACACGCAGTTTCATCAAGATCGCGGACCCACGTATCTCGCAGACCGTCGATTCGGCACTCGATGCGGGCGCCTTTTGGCCGGAACCGGTGCTGCAACTTAACCCGAACTTTCTTCCCGGCGGCACAATCGACGAGTTGGTGGACGCTGGCACTCTGCACCGGGAATGCGCAAAGATTTTTCGAATAGACAAATCGGACTCGGCGCCCGCAGGAAAGCCACTGCTGCTCCACACCCACCAAAGGGAGGCAATTCTCAAGTCCAAGACCGGCAGGTCCTATGTCCTCACGAGTGGCACTGGTTCTGGAAAGAGTCTGACCTACATCGTTCCCATTGTAGACCACGTTCTCCGCAATGGTTCCGGGCGCGGAATTCAGGCAATCGTCGTATATCCGATGAATGCGTTGGCGAACAGCCAGCACGAAGAGCTGAGCAAATTTCTTGAAAAGGGTTATCCCGAAGGCAAGCCACCGGTGCGTTTTGCCCGATTTACGGGTCAGGAGAAAGGCGCTGAGCGTGATGCAATCCGGGCGGCACCACCTGACATTCTCCTGACGAATTACATGATGCTAGAGCTGCTGCTCACACGGCGTGAAGATAGGGAGTTGGTAAGAGCGGCACAAGGGTTACGGTTCTTGGTCTTCGACGAGTTGCACACATACCGTGGAAGACAGGGCGCCGACGTGGCATTGTTGATCAGGCGCTGCCGTGAATCATTCGGTGGCGACGACATGATTTGCATCGGCACATCCGCCACAATGGCAAGCGGTGGCACAACCGATCAGCAAAAACGGGACGTGGCGGCTGTGGCTCAAACTTTATTCGGAACGCCCTTTGATGCCGGCCAAGTGATTGGAGAGACTCTTGAGCGGGCCACGCCCGAGGCAGATTTTTCCGAGCCGCCGGTGGTTCAAGCTATTCGTGCCACCATCGATTCCGACGCGCCACCTCCTTCCGATTACGACACCTTCTGCGCCCATCCGCTCGCGTCTTGGATCGAATCGACCTTCGGAGTGCGCGCCGAACCCGGAACAGGTCGTTACGTTCGACAGAGCCCACGGCGGTTACAAGGGACCAAACTGCAGGACCAGGTCAGCGCGGCCGAGGAATTGGCTTCGCTCACATCGACCAGTGCCGACCGTTGTGCACATACCCTGCGGAGTTTTCTAATTCAAGGGGCGGACGAACGCATGCGGCGGAGTTCATCGAGCAGGTTCCCAGTGTTCGCCTTTCGCCTTCATCAGTTCTTCACGCGGGGCGATACGGTCTGGTCAACGATTGAAGCAGAGTCCGTGCGACATCTGGAGATGGCTAAGCAAGGCTCCAAGCCGGGCGAGCCTGACAAGCCTCTGTTCCCGCTGGTCTTCTGCCGTCACTGCGGGACCGCATATTATCGCGTCAAGGAGGTTTCCAACGAGCGTGGGGAGTATCTTGTCCCGCGGGAGGACCGCCGCGAAGAGAATGATGATGGCACCGCCGATGCCTACCTCTTTTTGTCGGAGCGGTCGCCTTGGCCTCGAACCGAGGGAGTGGAATTGTTGGACCGCCTGCCAGATTTTCTGAAGGAAACAACAGCCCAAGGGGCTGAGCGAGTTCGGACGGATGCCAAGGCCGATTTGCCACGCCCTGTCTGCGTTAATGCCCGCGGTCAGATTGTGCCCGAAGGAGATGGAGTGCATGGCGCGATCATTCACCGCAATTTCCTGTTCTGTTTGGAACCCTCGTGTGGAGTGGCCTACACGAGAAGTCAGCGGTCAGAGCGACCCAAACTAGCAACGCTTGGCGTCGATAATCGAAGCACGGCAACCACGATTCTGGCAGTGCGCTCGCTCATTGAATTACAGCGGGAACAGACATTGGAAAAGAAAGCCCGCAAGCTCCTGAGCTTTACCGACAATCGCCAGGATGCGTCGCTTCAAGCCGGTCACTTTAACGATTTTGCCCAAGTCGCTCTCCTGCGTTCCGCTCTCTACCGGGCGACGCAGGATAGAGGTTCTGTTGGCCTGAATCACGGCGAGCTGTCACGTGCTGTATTTGCAGCCATGCAGCTGAGGTTCGATGAGTATGCCGCCGATCCTGAAGTGCGCGGTCCCGCAAAGAACGCAACGCACGACGCCCTTCGGCGTGTCATTGACTATTACCTCTATCGCGATCTCCGCCGGGGATGGCGTGTTACCGCGCCAAATTTGGAGGACTGCGGACTGCTCACTTTCGATTACGATGGGCTCAAAGGCGACGACGGACTATTGGGTGAAAGCGATCTCTGGATGGCCGGCTTCTCGATTCAAGCCGACCACAAAACGGAAAAGTTTATCGAAACTCCGGTCCCCTTGCGCGCCTGCTCTGCGACTTTGCGTGAAGAGATCTTGCGCACTCTTCTGGATGTCCTCCGTCGAGCGCTCGCCGTTAAAGCTGATGCGCTTGATCCGCAGAAGCAGCTCGACCTTGTTGAACAGACCAAGCCCCGGCTTTTGGAGGAAACGGTCTGGTATCTCGACGAAGCCAGTGAGCTTGAGAAATCCGTCGTCGCCTACCCGCGTCCCAAACAGCCGCAAGACCGGACAGGATTCTTTGTCTCGTCGTATGGAGCGTTTGGACGCTATTTGAAGCGCGTTCTCACGCCGCATATCCCCCAAGGCAAGAGCCTCGGCCGGATCGAGATCGATCAAGCAATTGGCTTTCTTCTGCTTGCACTCAAGCGCTACGGAATCGTCGAGCAAGTGCGTGACGGCGAAGTCCCCGGCTATCAAATCAACGTTGACGCTCTTCGATGGTTGCCGGCCGACGGGGAGATTCGTCCAATCGACCGCACGCGCCTGATCGAGGCCGGCGAGACTCCACCCGAGGTAAACCGATACTTTGTCGAGTGCTACCGCCGTTTTGTGGATCTAAAATGCGTGCTAGAGGCGCGCGAACATACCGCTCAAGTGACGGCCGAAGACCGAGAGGAACGAGAGGAGCGTTTTCGGAGCGGGGATCTACCCCTGCTATTCTGCTCACCCACCATGGAACTGGGCGTAGACATCGCCCAACTGAATCTCGTCAATCTGCGCAATGTCCCTCCAACCCCCGCGAACTATTCACAACGCAGCGGCCGTGCGGGTCGTAGCGGGCAGCCTGCGTTGGTCTACACCTACTGCGCAGGGCGTAGTCCTCACGATCAGTATTATTTTCGTGAACCGATCAAGATGGTCGCAGGAACAGTTTCCCCGCCTCGCATCGACATTCGTAACCGCGACCTAGTTCGTTCCCACATCCACGCGATATGGATGGAAGCTGCAAAGCCCGACCTCGGGAAGACGCTCACGGCCGTGCTCGAACTCGACGCCGTTGACGGAAAGATGCCGCTTGCAGTCAAGGAGTCGGTCACACGAGAGCTTAAAAGCCCTGTCCATCGTGCCGCGGCACTGGCGAAAGCCAATAGACTCGTTGCGAGCATTCACGAGGAGTTGAACACAGCAGGCTGGTTCCACGCGGAATGGACCAAGGAAGTCTTGGATCAAATCGAACGCGCCTTCGATACGTCATGCGAGCGTTGGCGCAGTTTGTATCGCTCTGCGGTGCGCCAAAGGGAGCTTCACCACAAGATCATCGGCGATCATTCACGCCCGGAGGCTGAACGCACCCATTCCCGCCGCTTGCGCGCACAGGCCGAGAGCCAAATCCGACTACTAACCGAGGCAGAGGGGGTCTACGAAGGCGATTTCTATTCTTATCGGTATTTTGCGTCCGAAGGATTTCTCCCGGGCTACAATTTCCCTCGGCTGCCCTTGTCTGCCTATGTTCCGGGACGTCGCCAGCGTAAGGGACGCGACGAATTCGTCTCTCGGCCGCGCTTTCTGGCAATTTCCGAGTTCGGTCCCCGCGCCCTGATTTACCACGAAGGGGCGCGCTATCGCGTATACAAGGTCAATCTCGATTTCGGCTCTGACGACATCGAGGCCACGCACGATCTGGTGACAGCAACCATGAAGCGCTGTCCAAATTGCGGATACGCACACCTTGAACAGGGAAACAATCTCACCGAAATGTGCGACCGTTGTGGCGCGGCGCTCGATGGCCCGGCGCGGATTGAGAACCTGGTTCAACTGCAGAACGTCAGCCTCAAGCTTGCCCAGCGCATCACTTGTGACGAAGAAGAACGGCAGCGATTTGGCTACAAGGTTGTTTCATCCTATCGTTTTCCAGAAATTGGCGGGAAATTGGATCGCAAGGATGCCGAAGTCTATTGCGACGGCGTTCTCGTCCTGCAACTCAGCTACGGCGACGCCACCGACCTTTACCGCATCAATCTCGGTTGGGCCAACCAGCGTGGTAATCAGCCTCCCGGATTCTTTCTCGACTTGGAGCGCGGCTATTGGTCGCGAAATCAAGCGGACGAAGAAGACCACGATGATGCAAATGCTGAAGGTCGGCTTCAGCGTGTCGTGCCCTATGTAAAAGACACAAAGAACGCGCTGCTGATGCGCTTTGAGCCAAACCGGTCGATGGCTGAAATGGCTGGTCTTCAGGCTGCCTTCAAGGAGGCGATCCAAAAGCATTTCCAGTTGGAGCCACGCGAGCTCGCGTGTGAGCCGATGCCCTCCGCTAGAGACCGCAGAGAAATACTCTTTTACGAGGCGTCTGAGGGCGGAGCCGGTGTGCTTCGGCAGATCGCCGAAGACCCGACTGTGCTGCCACTCTTAGCTCGTCGCGCACTCGAAATCTGCCACTTCGATCCCGAGACATTGACCGACGTAGGTGCTCACACCTGCGGCAAAGCGTGCTACGCATGTCTGCTCGACTATGGCAACCAGCCGGATCACAAAGACCTCGATCGACACTTGATCCGTGATCTCCTTGCAACCCTCGCGCGGTCAGAATGTCGTCCGGCGGGCGGCGCTGGGTCACGCGCAGAACGCATGAACGCTTTGCGCAAGCGGTGTGACAGCCAGCTCGAAAAACGATGGCTAGATACGGTGGATGAGCTGATGCTCCGCCCGCCGAGCGATAGCCAATATCTCATCGAGTCCTGCTCGACCCGCCCCGATTTCTTCTACCGAGAACACAACGCCGCAATCTACATCGATGGACCACCTCACGATGAGGCGGATCACATCCGCGAAGATGAAATTATCACGCAGCGGTTGATCGAGGTCGGTTACATTGTAATTCGTTTCCACCATAAGGCGGATTGGACGGCGATCTTCCAGCGCCACCCAGACGTTTTTGGCAACGTGGCGCAGACAGGCACAGTGGAGCACGAACTCGCCGTATTCACGCTGCTTTTTGAGAAGCCAAAAAATGTGTCATTCACGGAGAGTGATCGGGCCATGTGCCGTTCCGAGGGGGATGCAGCCCTAGCTACGCTGCTGAAATCCATTAGGACGCCTCCGGACGTTGCTTTGTCGATGCGCTTCGCCGGCGAAGGCTCGTCTTCCTATTGGTATGAATGCGCGATTACGGCGGTTGGCCTAGTGGCCGGCGCTCCCTATGTCTGTCATTTGCTCGGCGAGGCGCTTGAAGCGGGAGGTGCGCTCACTGCGCGATTGTCGGCGTCGATGACGGCCACGGGATCATGGTTGAAGAGCGTAGCGTGGCGCTTGAGCCCGAAGGACCCCCATGACGCCAATCCGACAAAACCGTCTTGTTTCGGGGACGAGGACAAGCTGGACCGGCGTTACAAGCGCTGCCGCGAGTGTCACGTTGTTGCCGCGTGCCAGGATGCAATTGGAGGACCAAAGAGGTGACCGCAGTCACCCTGTCAAAACCTGGCACTCTCATTCACGCGCGTGGGCGTGAGTGGGTGGTGCTGCCCGATTCGAGCGACGATGTTCTGCTCGCACGTCCTTTGGGCGGTCTCGACGAGGAAATCGCCGGGATCATGCCTGCAATCGAGCCGGTCGAGTCCACGGCATTCAGGCTGCCCGCCCAGATCGATCTCGGAGATTTCGCTTCCGGTCGGTTGCTCCGCGATGCTGCCCGCCTCTCCACCCGTTCCGCTGCCGGTCCATTTCGGAGCTTTGGACGCATCGCCGTGGAACCGCGTCCCTATCAGCTCGTGCCGCTGTTGATGGCGCTCAAACTAGATCCCGTTCGGCTATTGATCGCCGACGATGTTGGAATCGGCAAAACCATCGAAGCGATTGCCATTGCCCGGGAGCTTCTGGACCGGGGCGAAATCCGAAATTTGGCCGTTCTATGTCCGCCACATCTGGCGGAGCAATGGCAGCGAGAGATGGTTGAAAAGTTTCACATCGAGTCGGAATTGATCCTCAGCAGCACCATCCAACGGCTCGAACGCGACCTCCCCGTTGGAGTGTCGGTTTTCGACCGCCATCGGGTCACCGTAGTGTCTACGGATTTTATCAAGACGCCGCGTCACGCGGACGACTTTGTCCTAAAGTGCCCTGAGTTCGTCATCGTTGACGAAGCGCACACCTGCACCTTGTCCAGCGGAGTCGGACGGGGTCGTCAGCAGCGGTTCGATCTTCTCCGCCGTATCGCCGAGGACAAGTCGCGTCACCTCGTGCTCGTCACCGCAACTCCCCACAGCGGCAACGAGGAAGCCTTCCGCTCGCTCTTGAGCCTGCTCGACCCCGCCTTTGCCAATTTGCCCCCGGATCTTGATCGTATAGAACGCGAGGGAATCCGAAGAAAACTTGCCCGTCACCTCGTGCAGCGACGCCGCGCTGACATCCGCCACTATTTGGAAACAGATACGGCCTTCCCCGAGAGAAGGGACAAGGTCCCGGAACCCACCTATTCCTTTAGCAAAGAATATCGCGCTCTGTTCGATGACATTCTCAGCTTTGCACGTGATTATGTTTCGAGTGAGGACGGTGACCGCCGGCGTCGTGTGCGCTATTGGTCGGCCTTGGCGCTCCTGCGCTGCGTGTCCTCGAGCCCGGCCGCCGCCGCGGCGACGTTGCGCAGTCGGGCCGTTGTCGACCAGGTTCCGGACGAAGAGATTGATGAAATCGGGCGCAGGACGGTGCTCGACCAGGGCGACGACACGGACTCAATCGTCCTCGATCTCAATCCCGGCTCCGACTCCGGCACCAGTGCCGAAGGCACCCGCCGGAAACTCTTGGATTTTGCCCGCCGTGCAGAGGCCCTCGCTTCCGGGGCCGACCTCAAGCTTCAAGGCGCGTTGCGCGAAGTTCGCGCGCTGCTCAAAGACGGATTTCAACCGGTCGTTTTCTGTCGGTTTGTTGATACGGCGGAATATGTGGCCAAGCAGTTCCGCGAGGCACTGCCGTCTCATGTGCGCATCGAGTCGATCACCGGGCTTCTCCCGCCCTCGGAACGGGAGCAACGGATCGCGGCCCTAGTCGCCGAGCCAGGCGAGTGCGTGCTGGTTTGCACCGACTGCCTGTCGGAGGGCGTCAACCTCCAGCAACATTTTAACGCCGTTCTCCATTATGATCTGGCGTGGAATCCAACGCGTCACGAACAACGCGAGGGTCGTGTCGACCGTTTCAATCAGAGCAAATCCGAGGTGCGCGTCATCACCTACTATGGCACCGATAACCCGATTGATGGCGTGATTCTCGATGTGCTCATCAGGAAGCACAAGAGCATCAAGAACGATCTCGGTGTGACCGTTGCGGTGCCGGGCTCAAGCGAGCAAATCGCCGAGGCGCTGTTTGAGGGCGCGTTGTTCCGGGAAAAGACGCGGACGGGCTTAAAGCAAATGACGCTCGATTTTATCGACGACCTCGAACCGAAGAAAAAGGCGATTCATGCCGAGTGGGAAAGTGCCCGCGCCCGTGAGGAGGCGAATCAGAAGAACCGCTCCCGGTTTGCGCAGCACACCGTGAGTCCTGATGCGGTGGCAGGCGAATTGCGCAGTGTGCGAACCGCCATCGGCAGCCGTGATGATGTTGCCCGATTCTTGGTTGCTGTGTTGCAGGCAGCCACTGTTCCCGTGGAAACGAAAGGCAACACTGTCACACTGCACCTCAATCCGCAGGTTCCACGCGCATTGCGGCAGGCAATTGGTCGGGATGATTCCTTCATCGGTCGCTTCGATTTGCCGTTGGGGGAAGGTGAGATCTACCTCGGTCGAACCAGCCCCGTCGTGGAGGGACTCGCCAGTTGGACACTCGATCAGGCGCTCGATCCAGCCGCTCGCGAGTCGCGTCCTGTCGCCTCCCGTTGCGGGGTAATTTCAACTTCCACCGTTAAGGAACGAACCACCCTCCTGCTTGCGCGCTTTCGATACCACTTGGTGGTCCGTGCCGATGAAGAAGAGACTATCTTGTGCGAGGAAATAGTGCCGCTCGCGTGCACCGGCTCGGCAGACTCGCCGCGCTGGCTTACCTTCGATGAAGGCGAAACATTACTCACCGCGCGCCCTGAGCGAAACTTGCTTCCCTCCGCGATCGACCAACAGCTCGGACTGCTTTTGCCCGCACTGCCCAAACTCCAGCAGGCGCTGGTAGCGGTCGCCAGCAAGCGGTCGGATGCCCAGCTCGCTGCTCACGAGCGAGTGCGGGAATCGGCGCGCATTCGAGGTCGGTTGGCAATTCAACCCGTGCTACCCGTCGACATCCTCGGCGCGTATATCCTTCTCCCAAAGCTTTGAGGCCTATGGCGCGCCGCACGTCCGATTTTCAAACCATTCGTTCCGAAGGCGGCCTGCTGCCGCCCGACCTACTGCGTCGCCTGCTCAGTCCGAAGGAGAAGATTTCGGGCGTGCGGCCCGAGGACTACGGTCTCTCCAAGGGGGACCGTCTCAATGAGGCAATCACCCAGAGTTGGAATCGCCTCGGTCGCAGTTGGGCCGAGTTTCGCTCGTCCGCCAAAGGGCTTCCGGAAGGGGAGGCGCTTACTGGGCTCACCAATGACAAGTGGTCGCTCCCGTTGCTTCGCGAGCTTGGCTTCGGCTTTCTGCCGACAACGCATAGTCCGACCGTCGAAGGCAGAACCTACGCAATCAACCGGTTTGCCGGTCCGACTCCCATTCACCTTGTCGGCTGCGGTGTGAGCCTTGACCGTCGGACAGCCGGCGTCCGCGGTGCTGCGGCCGTCAATCCGCACGGCCTCGTTCAGGAATTCGTCAATCGGAGTTCCGATCACCTCTGGGCAATCGTTTCCAACGGTCTGCGCTTTCGACTCCTCCGCGACAACCAGGCGCTCTCTCGGCAATCCTACCTGGAGTTCGACTTGGAGACGATGTTCGACAGCGAAATCTACCCCGACTTCGTCCTGTTCTGGCTGGTCGCCCATGCGACTCGTTTTATCCCGCGCGAATCTGGCCGGGCCGAATCGTGCTTCCTGGAGCAGTGGACCAAGGAAGCCCAAGAACGGGGAACACGTGCGCTGACGGATCTCCGCGATGGAGTCGAGAAGGCGCTCGTAATCCTCGGTCAAGGTTTCGTCAGCCATCCCAGGAATTCTGCCCTTCGCGAGGCTCTTCGGTCTGGTCGTGTGAGCCTGCAGAGCTTTCACGGCCAGCTTCTCC
This sequence comes from uncultured Opitutaceae bacterium, assembly GCA_964471615.1. Classification (GTDB taxonomy): domain Bacteria; phylum Verrucomicrobiota; class Verrucomicrobiia; order Opitutales; family Opitutaceae; genus Opi-474. The sequence continues at coordinate 16,551 of CAYYGV010000004.1, read as the reverse complement.
GCGTCGTTTACCGTCTGATCTTTCTCTTTGTCGCCGAAGATCGGGAACTCGATGGCTTGCCGCTGTTGCATCCACGCGACCCCACCGAAACGGGTCGCACCGCCCGCGAGCGCTACACTCACTATTACAGCGCGAGACGACTCCGTGACATTGCTTCGCAGATCAAGGGTAGCCCACACGGCGACCTGTGGCGGCAGTTCAATCTGGTGGTGGGTGCAATTTCCGGCGGGGAGCGTTTTGCCAATGTGAGAAGCGGTCTGGCACTGCCGGCTCTCGGGAGTATGCTTTGGAACCCTGCCTCGACTGCGGATTTGAACGCACCCAGTGTGGCTGCCGAAACCGGAGCTGAGTTGGCCAACGTCGATTTCCTCGATGCGCTTCGCCTGCTCGCGTTCACACGGCAAGGGAAAGTCCTCCGACCGGTTGACTACAAGAATCTCGGCTCGGAGGAATTCGGTGGCGTTTATGAAAGCTTTCTCGCGCTGACCCCGCAGATTAGCAGCGACGGCGCCCGTTTCTCGTTCGCGGAGTTCGCTGGCAGCGAGCGAAAGACGTCGGGCAGCTACTACACTCCAGATGTCCTTGTGCAGTGCCTTTTGGATTCCGCGCTCGATCCTGTGATCGAGGAGCGCTTGGCCGGCAAGACCGGTAAGGATGCAGAAAAGGCCCTCCTCTCACTGAAGGTTTGCGACAAAGCTTGCGGCTCGGGTCATTTCCTTGTGGGTGCCGCTCACCGGTTGGCACGACATCTTGCCCGAGTTCGTGCCCTCGCTGAAGGCGATAGCGAGCCTTCGCCATTACTTTATCAACACGCCCTGCGCGATGTAATCGGACACTGTGTCTACGGGGTTGATATCAATCCTATGGCCGTCGAGCTATGTAAGGTCACACTTTGGCTAGAGGCGCTCGAGCCCGGTAAACCGCTCTCCTTCCTCGACCACCATATCCAATGTGGTAATTCCCTTCTCGGCACGACCCCGGCACTCATTTCCGCCGGCCTACCCGATGCAGCGTTCGAGCCGATTGAAGGTGATGACAAGGAGGCCTGCGCTCGCCTCAAGAAATTGAATCGAGCGCAGCGCGAGGGCCTCCGTCATTTGTTCGTGGCCGAGGACATGGCGATTCGCGAATCACTTCGGCAGGCTGCTGCAGCCCTCGACTCCATCGGGGATGACCAGCCGGAGGAAATACGTCGAAAGGAAAACACCTTCCACGAGTCCCAGACGAACTACGAATTCTTGAAAGCGCGGGACCTCGCCGATCTCTGGTGCGCTGCTTTCGTCATCAAGAAGCGCTTTGCTGAGCCCGTTGCCTCGGACACCGCGACTCACGCTCCACAACCTGCACTCCCGGAACCACCCTTGGTCGTTCAGGAGGGCCTTTTCGGCGCCGTAGACCAAGACCAACAGACGAGGGTGAAAAAGCCTCGGGTAAAAACACAGCCTGATTCTGTTTTGCCGGTTGGCATCACCACCCAACATCTGCGCGATTTTGTCGAAAGCGGCCTGCTGCCCGAGGGTCTGCTTGAAGAAAGCAGGCGCCTTGCCGGCCATTACCAGTTCTTCCACTGGCATCTGGCCTTCCCTGACGTCTTCCAAGTGCCACCCGCTGGCCAGCAACCTGAGAATCAAATCTGCGGGTGGAATGGCGGCTTCGATGTCAACCTTGGCAACCCGCCGTGGGAACAGGTTCAAGTTGATCCACAAGAGTATTTTTCGGACGTTGCTGAAATCGCACAGACAGAGCGGCGTGACAAACGCGAATCAGCGATTGAACGATTGCGTCAAACAAGTCCTCAACTTGTTGCCGCATACGACCTCAGCAAGCGGGTAATCGGAGGAATGCAGCACTTTTTCCACAATTCAGGCCGCTACCCGCTCGCGGCAAAAGGGCGAATCAACAGTGCGCCTCTTTTTGTGGAACTGTCTTCTTCAGTGGCCGAACGCAAAGGCCGCGTGGGTTTGATTGTTCCGACTGGGATAGCCACGGACACATTCACGCGACACCTTTTTCGGCAATTGGTTTCAACCGGCCGTTTGCGGAGCTTGTTTGATTTTGAAAACGAGGACTTTCTTTTCCCGAATGTTCACCATGCCATGCGCTTTTGTCTCGTCACGATTGGTTCTGAGCGCGACGAGGCGTCCACTGTTGATCTGATGTTCTTCGCTCGACAGGTCGCGGAGCTTGGAGATGTGCGACGCAGATTCTCGCTTTCCGCGGCGGATTTCCGTTTGCTGAACCCCAATACGAATACTTGCCCCGTATTTCGCCTCGCGAGCGATGTGGCAGTTCTCAAGCAAATCGCCGCTCGCGTGCCCGTGCTGGTGAATGAATCAACGGGAGCGAGTCCTTGGGATTTTAGCGGCTTCCTGATGTTTATGATGGACGCAGGCGAGTCGGTGTTCAGGGAAGCAACATTTCTTAACGATGAGGGTTTCGTTCGTGATGGTTCACGATGGATTCGAGGCGACGATAACGCCGTGCCACTGCTCGAAGGGAAAATGATCCACCACTTCGATCACCGATTTGGCACTTATGAGGGACAAACCGCGTCGCAAGCCAATCAGGGCAAACTCCCTGAACTTTCGTCGGAACAACATCTCGACCCGCTCCATCTCGCTGAATCGAGGTATTGGGTAGATAGCCGGACGGTTGCCCAGCGAGTTGGAAACCGATGGGCGAGGAGATGGTTTCTTTGTTGGCGAGACATCACAAATGCGAAGAACGAGCGGACGGTAATCGCTTCAATAGTCCCGCACGCTGCGACGGGTGATACTTTACCGATTGCTTTCGTGTCATCTGAATTCGTCAGAGTCGCAAGTGCACTGCTCGCGAACTTGTGTTCGTTCGCGCTCGATTATTCCGCGAGGCAAAAGGTTAGCGGTATGCACCTTCGGTTGAATTCGTTTCAACAAATCCCCGTTCTTCCCCCTGAAACCTACGCGCAGCCATGCGCGTGGGCGGTTCAGGGGCAGACGTTGGAGACGTGGCTGTTGCCGCGAGTGCTGGAACTGACCTACACGGCTTGGGACCTGGAGGCGTTCGCGTTGGACTGCGGCTGGAGTGGTCCGCCGTTCCGTTGGGACGAGGATCGACGGTTTCTGCTTCGGTGCGAATTGGACGCCGCTTTTTTCCATCTCTACGGGCTGAGCCGCGACGACGCAGCCTACATCCTGGACACCTTCCCTATCGTCCGCCGCAAAGACGAAGAGAAATACCAAGGCGACTACCGGACTAAGCGCGTTATCCTCGAAATCTACGACGCCCTCGCCAAGGCGGCCGAGACCGCCAACGAATATACCACGCGACTAGACCCAGCACCGGCTTCAATTTGGGTTGCGCATTCACCGCGATGGGATCGCGACCGCGTCAATTTGCCTCAAACTGGAGATTTTGTTCTCGCATTCCTCGGATCGCTCCTCCGGCACCTTGATGGTGAATGCGATCTGATGAAGCTTGCGCGCGCCTACGCGCTGCTGCTCCCGTCACGAAGCGTTTTTGCGGAGTTGGCTGATGCCCAGTTCGGTGCGGGCGCGCGAGCCTGGGTCGATCGTTTTGACCAGGTGGTGGAGGCAAAATGGTTTCTGCCGATTCTACGGGCGATGGACAATCGCAACATCGTCGCGTTGGAGGAACATGGCGACGATGTCACCGTGCGACTCAAAGACCCCAAGGGGCCGCCGACGAATGTGACGGTTGAGACCGACGTGTTCTTGGTTCTCCGCGTCCTCGACCTGGTGCCCGACCAAAAGGTCTCGGCTCCGATCAAGCTCCTCGTTCCAAAGGCACCACGGATTGCCCTGCGGGAGACCGCCCTTGTTCCAGCATGAACTCGCAAGGAGAGCTGTTCCAAGAATCTGACGGTTTCAAACCCGATCCGAAGCGCGCGGAGCCGGCGGTTTGGATCCGCGAGATTCTGTTGCTCCGGGAATTCCGGCCCGAGGCGGAATACACCATCCGGCGCATTCGCCTGCGACCGGGATTGAACATTCTCTGGGCTCGCCCGGGGCCGACAAGACGGAAGCCCAAGTTAGGTGAACCGGGAGTTTACGGTCACGCTTCAGGCAAGACGACGTTTTGCCGGCTGGTTCGGCATCTGCTCGGTGAAAAACATTTCGGCAGTGGCGAACTGCAAGCGCGCATCAGGTCGCACTTCCGCGGCGGCTGGGCGGTTGGCGAAGTCATCATTGCGGGAGAGCCTTGGTTGGTTTGCCGCCCTTTCACACTTGGGGTGCATCCTTTCGTGGTTCGGTCCGCTACCATCGATCGGCTTTTCGATGAGGGCCTCAAACGGGAGCCGTTACAGGTTTACATCGACGCACTGAATCGCGCGCTGGCAGAGCCATTGCCAGTCGCAACGTTTGCCACCTCGCCACAGCCCATTGAGTGGCCCCACGTCATCCAGTGGCTGACTCGGGATCAGGAATGCCGCTTCGCGGAGCTGACTGATTTTCGTCACACGACGAGCGAATCCGAGTCGCCTGAAATGGACGTCGAAGACAGGCATTTCTTGTTCCGGGCGGTAGTTGGCCTCATCGAGACCGCCGAACAAGCTGAGCTGGAGCGCAACAAGTCTCTTGTGGCGCGGAAGCAGGCGGCCGAGAAACGTGCGCCGCTCCTCCGGCACCAGGCTCGGGTGGCGATGGAACGGTTGCGCACCGATCTTCCCGAAATCCAGCCTGATCTTGGAGGCGACTTGTTTCTCGATGCTGCACACCAACATTTGACCGGACGTATGGTGGAGCAGGAGCGGCAAATTACCGAGCTTGGTGAGCCTGAGCCTCTGCGCGAGGCGCGCAACCTGGTCACGTCGCTGCTGGCGGCGGAACAAGTATTGCAGTCACAACGGCAGGAATTGGCCGATTCGATCGCGGGATTGGAGAAGGAGATTCAGGTCCTCCGCGGAGAGATTTCGCAAAAGGAACTCGACGATTACTGGAAATCCAAGAATCAGAGTGAAAAACTTTGTCTGGAGCCCCTGGCCCGGGCACTCGCCGTGGGCTGCCCGCTTGCCGCTGGGCGGACCATCCCTGGCGATTCCGGACGGGTTGCGGTCAAAATCGAACGCAAGGCCGACGACCTTGAGCGAATGATCGTCCTCCAACGAAACGAATTGGGAAAAGTGGGAAAGGCGCTCGATGATCAACGCAGCAAGATCGAGACCGCGCAGCGCGCCTTGAGGTTTCACCAAGCAAGCTTCACCGAGAATCGCGACAAGTTGCTTGAGCGTCGACTGCAGCTCCAGAGTCTCATCCGCCGCGTCAAAGAAGCCAGGGAGGACGAGAACGAGGCCAGTGAACTCGAAGGCTCGCTCGGACGCCTGGAGAAGGAGATTCGGCAATCTCAAGAACAGCAGGCGGAATTGCGCCGGCAGCATCAACGCGCACTGGGCGATTTTTCATCCACGTTCAATCGTGTCGCGAAGGCCGTGTTGGGAACCAGCGTTGAAGCGGCCGTGCGATTCGAAGGACGTCAGGTATCGACCAGGATCGAGCACCGAGGCGAACTCACCAGCGCAGCAATCGAGACCCTTAAGATTCTGGCCTTCGACTTGGCGGCATTGATCAGCAGTGTCGAAGGCCGTGGCCTACACCCGCGGTTTTTGCTCCACGACGGCCCGCGTGAAGCCGACATGGCCGCCGACCTCTACCAGAAGATTTTTCTACTTGTTCGCGAATTGGAAGCAGCATTCGGGAAGCGGTCGCCCAACTTCCAATATATCGTCACCACCACAGAGCCCCCGCCGCGAGAGCTTCAAGTCGCCCCGTGGCTTGTGGAACCGATCCTCGATGCGTCGCAACCCGGAGGACGGCTATTCAAGGAGGATTTATGAAAGCAGCAACTCAACCACCAGCACAACCGGCACCGGCTTCCCCAACTACGACTAGGCGGCTGCTTTTGGCATCAACCGGCAGGGGTTGGACTCCCCTCGATGAAACAGCGGGTGCAGACGGCCAGAATCAACAGGTCGAGGAGGGCAAGAGGAAATTCCAAAAACACCTGACCGACGTGGTCTTGTCCGAGAATCTGATTGTGTTGACCGGACTCGGCACATCCATGTCGGTAAAGGGGGCGGATGGAAAACCGCTTGCCCCAACGATGAGCGACCTTTGGAACGCGGCGAAGCAGAAAGCGGCAGCGAAGTTTGATGCAGTGAAAGCCGCCGTTAGCTATGCTTCCGAAACCGGGAAGGAAAATATCGAGCACTTGCTGTCTCGGTGCCAAATGTCGGAGCGCTTGCGGCCAGACGCCGACGTGGGTAAGTTCATCAGCGACACCGAGGAGATCATCGTGTCCAAGTGCCGGTTCGTGAATGACGGGCTGTCGCTCAATACCCATGAGGCGTTTCTGAGGAAGATTGCCCGGCGTTCAACGCGGTTGCCACGACTCAAGCTGTTCACGACCAACTACGATCTCTGCTTCGAGGCCGCTGCGAGCCGGACACGCTTCATCGTGATCGACGGCTTCTCGCACTCGATGCCGCAGGAGTTCGACGGCGGCTACTTTGGCTACGATCTCGTGAAGCGGCGGGATGATCGAGAGGCTCCCGATTACATCACGAACGTCTTTCACCTCTACAAACTGCACGGTTCAGTAGACTGGTGTCGCGCCGGGGTGCAGGTCCAGAAATCCGCTAAACCAGACAAGCCACTCATCATCTACCCGCGTGAGAGTAAGTTCGAGTTGTCCTACGATCAGCCTTTCTTGGAATTGATGTCGCGGCTTCAGATGGCCTTGCGCCAGACGAACACGGGTTTGTTAGTGATTGGATTCGGCTTCAATGACCAGCACATCGCCCAGCCGGTGCTGGCTGCCATGAAGTCAAACGTGGGACTGAAGGCAATCGTTGTGTCACCCGGGCTGGAGAAGGCGGGCAATCCGATCATCGACGAAATGGCCATGCTGGTCCGGGAAGGTGATCCTCGGCTCGCACTGGTGGAAACCGGCTTTGAGAATCTGGTGCCGGAGATTCCTGATCTGGTTGCGGCAACGGAGGAGGAGCAGCACATGGAGCGGCTCCGCAACCTCGGAGGAAAGAAATGAGCGAAGTGCTGCCGTCATATCCGTTTGATCCACAGCGGTGCATTGGCACGGTTTGCGAAGTTGGGCCGAACTACACCAAGGTGAATTTGCCGAACGCCGCAAAGCCAGAGGGACAATGGCTGCACGGGAATCGGCTGGACGCCGGGCAGGTGGGGGAGTTCGTCGTCGCCGAATGTGGCGAACTGGCGGTTTTTGGCAGGCTCATCACGGTCAAACTCCCGGAAAGGGAACGGCTCAGTGTCGAACCAGAACTCGGAAGCCTGCGGGAAGCTCATCCAGTCGGCACGATCCAGCTCCTGACGACCATCGCGTTGCGCGACGGCAGCGTCATGGGCGGCATTCCGCAATATCCGCGCTTGGGCAGCCGTGTCTATTCAGCGCATCCGCAATTGATGAAGTGGCTGGCTGAAGTCAGCGGACGGCAAAGCGGTGGGGCAAGCCCGCTCTTGCTGGACATGGCCACGCTGCCGACTTCTACTGAGACGAGTGTCAGCTTTACGCCTGAAAACCTGTTTGGGCGACATTGCGCGGTCTTGGGAGCAACAGGGGGAGGCAAAAGCTGGACTGTGGCCCGAATCCTTGAGCAAGCCGCACTGCTGAACGCGAAGGTAATCCTTCTCGACGCGACGGGCGAGTTTCATCGTTTGGACACAGCAGTTCAGCATGTGCATATCGGCGATGACCCGAACAAATCACCAGCGACATCGGTGGAAGTTGTGGTGCCCTATTTTCAGTTGGTCGAAGCTGACCTGTTGTCTTTGTTCAAACCCAGCGGACAGGCTCAGGCGCCTAAGTTCAGAGCCGCAATGAAGACCCTCAAACTGATCAAGGCAGCGCCCACGCTTCCCACAACCAACGGCGTTTTTGTAAAAGCTGGAAGACGGAAAGCCGACTTCGAGCGCGAGATGAAGACACATTCCGCCGTGGTCGAAGGGCCACGCGCCGATTTCGACATTACGAAGCTCGCCCGCCAGATTGATGAAGAATGCGTGTGGCCGAACGGGGGCACGGGTGCCAGTCCCGATCCGACCACCTGGGGCCGCATGGACGACGGCCAACGAAGCTACTGCGTCAGCCTCATCACCCGCATCGAGGACATCCTAGGCTCCAACGAGCTGGCCTGCATCTTTCAGCCGCAGGGCAAAACATCACTGTTTGATCAGGTTGAGGGCTTCTTTACAGACCCGCAGGCGAGGGTGTTGAGAATCTCGATGAAGTATGTCCCGTTCGCGCACAACGCTCGTGAGATCGTTGCCAACGCCATCGGACGATACCTGCTCAGTCTGGGGCGGCAGGGACGGTTCCGGTCGAAACCGGCCTTCGTGTTCCTGGACGAGGCTCACCAATTCCTCAACAAAACCCTTGGCGACGAAAATACCAAATATGCGCTCGATTCATTCGAGCTGATCGCCAAGGAGGGACGAAAATTCTGTCTGAACATTTGCATCGCCACGCAGCGTCCACGCGATATCCCCGAAGGCGTCATCAGCCAGATGGGGACTCTGATTGTCCACCGTTTGACTAACGACAAAGACCGGGAAGTCGTCGAAAGGGCTTCAGGAGACATTGACCGATCTGCCGCCGCGTTTCTGCCGACCTTAGCCCCCGGCCAGGCGGTCATTATCGGCGTGGACTTCCCAATTCCGCTGACTGTCCAAATCTCGAAGCCGAATCGTGAACCGGATTCACGAGGGCCGGATTACCAGTCGCATTGGCGAAACAACACAGCCGAGACGTCCGAGGGAGCGGCGGATTCCGAAGCTCCAAATCCGGGCGGGAATAACGAGTGAGAAAGAAATACAATCCGAAAGCGACATCTTCAACTTCATGCGAAGCCAGCCCAGCCTCAAGGGGCTCGAATTCGCCTTGTCGTTCGGCTACCCGTGCGTGCGGTCTCAGCAGACACGGTATTGTCCGCGCATGGCGTGCAACTCTTCGTTCATCTATTCGATAGCGTTCGGATCAATCTCAACGTCATTTGCTTCCCGCGTATTCACCACCACACGTCCACGCGCGAACCCGTGTGCGAGCAAGGTTCTGACCACAGCACCCTGAAGGTGCCGCTCGATGGTCGCACGGAGTGGCCGGGCGCCCAACTGGGGATCGAACCCCTCCCGCAGGAGGAATTCCATCGCCTCGCGCGTGACCACGAGGTCATGACCGAGCTGGCGCAGACGTCCGGTCTCGCGGGCGACCAGTAGTTCGCAGATTTCCCGCTGCACTTCGGGTGTCAGTCGGCCAAAGACCAGTTTCTCCTCGATCCGGGCGGTGAGTTCGGGGCGCAGGTGCTGCTCCACCCGGCGCAGCACAGCCCGCTCGATCCCTGTCCGGCCCATCTGTTCCATCCGCATCGCCTCGACCGCTCCGAGGTTGGACGTGAAGACGATGTAGTGATCGGCAACCGAAAGGGTCTCGCCCGTCGCCACGGTCACCCGGGCACCGTCGAGCATCTGGAGGAACAGATCGAGAACCAGCGGATGGGCTTTCTCCATCTCGTCGAACAAGAGCGTGCCACGGTGGCCGTGGCGGAGAATCCGACCCAGCACGCCGGCATCCTCCGGCCCGGAACCGAGCAGCCGGTTCACCGAGCCTTGGAGCTGATACTCCGACATATCGAAACGGTGGAGACAGCCGGGGCCGAAGAGGAATTCCGTGAAGCAAAGGGCCAGCTCAGTCTTGCCCGAGCCCGTCGGCCCGACGAAGAGGAACGAGCCGCGCGGACGGCCCGCTGGCTTGAGCCCCATTTCCCCGCGGGCCAGCACGCCTGCCACGCGCGCCAGGATATGATCCTGCCCGCGGAGATTGGCGCGGAGGTGCGCTTCGAGTCCGCGCAGCTTCTCGTGGGGATCAGGACTGGCCACGTTTGCGCGCGTTACGAGCCGCCCAACCGCGAGGACGGGGCGGGAAAGAGGCGAGGAATTTCCTCACGGCCGGAGCCAGGGTGGAGGCCTCGGGCGCCGCGCGCAGCAGCGCGCGGACGACAAACGCCCGGTTGGCCGCAATCATCTTCGCCGCCAGCTCCGTCACGACGTCGTCGAGTTTCTTCACCAGATCGGGCGGCAGATCGACCGTGGGATGCCCGGCCACATAGTCGCTCTCGCGCGGGCCGTCCTTCTTCTCGTAGCTTTTCGCGAGCAGCACCGCGTGCGCGAACATTTCCGTGGAAGAGGTGAGGTGGATTAGCGCCCGGAGCACGGTGCCGCCGCGGACCGGCAACCCGGCGCGGCGCAGACTGACCATGCACGTGTTCAGGGCCTCTACGTCGGCGGGATAGAAGGTGAAGCTGACCTTGATGGGAACTGGGTCCGAACTCATGCGAAAACCATACACCCATACGAAAAGCGTTGACAAGTGCGAATAATCGTATGGGTGTATGGCTTAAGGACGCCCAGTTTCCTATCCCCGGTCCTTCGTGCGAAATCCTTTCTGCTGCCTCACGGCGTCGTCCTCGCCCAGCTCCAGTCCCTCCGGGACAACTTCGGCTATGCCCTGGCCCTGGTGTTCATGGTCGGGTTCTTCTGGGGTGTTACCAAGATCTGGGCGGGGGCGAACGCCATCGCCAAGGGCGACAGCGAGGGCAAGAGCGGCATCCTGGCCGGCATCATCATCGCGGCAGCGGCGGCCATCATGGCCGCGCTCTACGCCATCTTCGGGATGCAGGACGCGGTGATCACCCCGAGGTTCTGACATGGAGCTGCGGTTCACCGATACCAACGCGGCGGACGATTCCGCCGGCCGGGCCTTCGGACTCGAAGGCGACCTTTACCTCCCGGTGGTGATTGCGGTGGTGGGCGCCGTCGGCCTGTTTGCGGTGCTGGGCCTCCTGCTCCGCGTGAATTACGGCCTGGCGGGCGGGATCGCCGCCGCGCCGCTCGCCGGCACCCTGGGCTGGGTCCTCCTGCTCAAGCAGGGCCGGCCGGCCGGCTATGATCGCGACAAGATCGAGGACCTGCTGCACGGCGGTCATTTTACGCGGGAAGGCGAACTGGTTACCCATACGAAAGAGCATGCCGATGCGCCCGACGGCCGGTTTGTCGACGGGCTCCTCGTCTTCGGGTCGCCGGAGCTTGGCGGGATGGTCGCCAAGGGGTTTTGGCTGGAGCCCCCCGACCTGCGCGGCGCGAGCTTCGAGCGGCTGAACGCCTTCCAGGATCAGGTGCGCGCGCTGCTCGCTCTGGTGGGGCCGGGCCGGCGCCTGCAATTCCAGTGGTCGTGTGACGCCGATTACCGCGCCGAGTTGCTCCGCTACCACGAACAGACCCAGCAAGTGGGGGAGCCGGTCATCCGCGCGGCCCGCAACGGACGCTTCACCCGTTACTGGCACCGGATGCTCGGACGAGACCTCCGCCGGGAACGGCTCGCCCTCTTCCTTTCCATCGAGATTACCGCCTACGCCGGCAATCTGCGGACCCGCGGCGGATTGGAGGGCCATTACGACGCGCTCTTCCGCGAACTGGCCGGGCAGTTTGAGGAATTCGCGGGCACGCTGCGCTCGGTCTTCGGCCCGGAAACGACGGTGCGGCCGATGGACGACGCGGCGCACTTCGCCTGCCTCCAGAAATTCCTCAATCCGGGTCTGGCGGCGCGGGACCCGGGCGATCCCGCGGTGCAATTCGACCCGGCGCTGAGCATCCAGGAGAATTGCTGGCACGGCGAGGGCATCGGCCAGCCCGATGGCGGCTTTCATCTCGACGGCCAGTATCATGCCGTGCTTGCGCTCGCGCGCTGGCCCCAACGCACCCGGCCGGGCATTGTCACCCACCTCACGGGCCTGCCGTTCCTCGACTATGCGATCACGGTCAACGTGACGCCGGCCGCGACCCGCGCGGAGATCCGCCGCGAGGAGAAAGTCGCCGAGCGGCTGCGGGGCGAATACGCCGAAAAGGCCCGGCCGTCGCTGCTGGTCGCCCTGCGGAAAAAGGAACGCAAGGTCGAGCAGCTCTCCGGCGGCTTCGCGCGGCCGTTCCACGTCACCTACCTTGTGCGGATATGGGCGCCGACGCGGGAGGCCCTGCGGGAAAAACTCGCGGCGGTGCAGGCGGCGATCCACGCGATGGACGGGGCGCAGTATTTCGAGAGCGCGCTGCCGACGACCGCCAAGAAGCTCTTCTTCGCCTCGTGGCCCGGCTGGACCCACTCCTCCTATCACCACCGCGAGCTGTATGCGGAGGATGCCTTTCTGGCCGACCTGCTGCCGTTCTCCGCCACCTTCACCGGCGCGCTGGATCAAGCCGAGGCGCTCTACGACGGCAGCCACGGCAATCTGGTCGGCGTCAGCACGCAGGCGAACGGCTCCCCGCAGCACGCGGTGCTCTTTGGGATGACCGGCGCCGGCAAGTCGGCCTTCACGGACGACCTGCTCCTGCAGACGGCGGGTTTCTTCGACTACACCGTCATCGTCGAGGAGGGATTCTCCTACAAGAGATTCACGGAGAGCCTGGGCGAGACGCCCATCGTCGTTCATCCCGACGCTCCGCTCACCCTCAACTACCTCGATACGCAGGGCCTGCCGCTGACCCAACTGCATTTGGCCACCGCGGTGGCGCTACTGGCCCGGATGGTCGGGGCGCCCGAGACCGCGGAGCAACTGGCGCTTCGCCAGGCCCAGCTCACGCAATATCTGCACCAGCTCTACCGCGACACGTTCGCCGATTGGGCAAGGCGCCACCCGCAGAAGGCGGAGGAAGTGCGCCGGCTTGCGTGCGCCGCCCACCGCTGGCGGGAGAAGATGCCGACAGGCGCCACGCCTCTGGAGAGCTTTTGCGACCTGCGCGACCGGCTGGCCGCGAAGGACGACGAGGCGCAGGCTTTTCTCGCCGGGCTGACCGAGGAAACGGTCACCCGCTTCGCCCAGCAGCCCGAGACCGAACGGCTTGTCGCCCATACGGCAGGAGCGTTTTTCGCCCCGGAGGACTGCCCGACCCACAGCGCGCTGGTCGAACTGCTCGCCTACGCGCGGTTCCCCGAGCACGACAAGGACGAGATCGACCGTCTCGCCACGCTGCTGCGCGCGTGGAGCGCCCAGGGACAATACGGCAAGCTCTTCGACGGCGTGACGAACGTCTCGTTGCGGCGGAGGATCGCGCACTTCGAACTGGGCTTCATCCCGGAGCAGGCGACCGAACTCAAGGCCGCGGCGGGACTCCTCATCAGCGGGCTCGCCCGCCAGCACATTCTCGCCCTGCCCCGGGCAGCCCGGAAGCGCATCCTCTTCGAGGAGCTGGCGCGGTTCCTCGATACCCCGGGCGGCGAGCAGATCGTGGCCGAAGGCTACGCGCAGCTCCGCAAGTTCAACTGCTGGGCCGTGTCCATCATCCAGCAATACGCCCGGTTCCGGGCCTCGCGCATCCGCGCCGCCGTCATCGGCAACGCCAAGCAGTTCTTTCTCATGCGCCAGTCGGATCGGGCCGACCTGACCGACCTGGCGCGCGACCTGCCGCTGCCCGAGACGGCACTCGACGCGATCCAGCGCTACCCGCTGCCCGAGCAGCTGCCGTCGGACCGGCGGCATTCCTCGCTGTGCTATTTTCTGCCCACCGCGCAGCCACCGCAATGCGGCACGCTGCGCCACTTCCAGCCAACGGAGGGACACCATGCGGCCTAGCGTTCTTCTGCTTCTGCTGCTCGCGCTGAGCGGCTGCGCCACGACTCGGCGAGAAGCCGACGCCGAGGCCCGCGGCTACGAGCGCGGCTACCGGCAGGCCGTCCAGGAGCAGTATTGGATCATCCAGAACCAGCAGCGCCGGGCGCCGGCGCCCAACCCCGCCCAGCCATGAAAACACTCGTTCTGTTCCTCGCCCTCGCGGCGCCCCTGTGCGCCCAGTGGATCGTCAACGACCCCGTCAACACGGCGGTCAACAGCGCCGTTCAAGCCGGCCAGGCTGCGAACCACATCGAGATCATGCGCCAGTGGGCGCAGCAGTTGGAAAACCTGAACCGGCAGCTCCGCCAGCTCGAAGACCAGCTCGCCGTGCAGCAGCGCATCCGGGACGTGATGGGCGACCCGACCGCGGCCGGGGCCGGAATGGTGATGCGCGATCTGGGCGCAACCGATCTGGCGCGGACCTACGGCGAGACCCTCGCCGCCGCGCAGCGGCTGGCCAATGCCATCGAATCGCTGCAAAGGACATCGGAGGGCATCTACCAGAAGCTCGACGACCGCACCGCGCTCGGCCGCGAATTCACCCGGCAGGAACCGCTCTACCGGCGCTACGCGGCGGTCGACCGGCAGGTCGACAGCCTCGCGACGGTGCAGGCGGACACGGAGTCTCGCCGGCTGGCCTTGCAGGCCGATCTCGCGCTCACGCTGGACCAGCTTCGCCGCGCCAGCACCCAGGCCGAATCCGACAAACTCCACGCGACCATCACCGCCCTCAACGGGCAGCTCGCCGATCTCGACGCGCGGCGCCGCGACGAGGCCGACAAGCTCCTCGCCGCGCAGATCCAAAACGAGAATCAGGCGGCCAAGGAACGGCAGGACTTGCTGGAGAAACAGCAGGCCGAGGAGCGCGACTCGCTCGCGGTGGTCAACGTGTGGCAGGGCAGCCTGACGCTGAAGGCGACCGATTACACGCGGCCATGAGGAAACCGCACATGTTCGCCCTTCTCCTCATCGGCGGAATTTTGGTCTGGGGGCTCATCGCGTTGCGCCATGCCGTGCGGACCGCCGCGCCCGACCCCGAGACCCCGCGACCGACCGAGAGCCGGAAGCTGGTCCCGCTGGATGACTGGCAAGGCGGCATCCGGCTGGACGCCCACCCGGACTACGCCGACGCGATGAAGAAGTTGCAGCGCGAGGAGCGGCGCCAGCGGCCCGAGGAGGGGAGAAACTGATGGAGAACTTCGCTCCAGGTCTGCGCGAGGCCGTCATCGGCATCACCGACTCACTCCGCGTGATCGTGTATTTCGTGTGCGTCACGGGGCTGATCCTGCAAATCCAGCAGGCGCGCGGCGACATCGAGGGCCTGGTCCGGCCCCTGATTCGCGCCCTCGTGGTCGTGGCGCTCGTCGCCACCCTGCCATATTGGTTCGGCTTCACCGAGCGGATCTTCCTCTCGATCGCGGACACCGTGCAGGACGGCTACACGCTGCACCCGATGCGCGCGGCGGAAAAGCTGCGCGCGACGGTCGCCGACTCCGGCACCGAATTCAGCCTGCGGCGGATCGGCGAGTCGCTCTACCGGGCGTTCCTCGACGGCACGGTGAAGTTTGTCGTGCTCACGGCGAGCCTGCTGCAGGTGCCGCTGCTCATTCTGCAGTTCATCCTGAAGTTGCTGTGCTACCTGTTCCTGCCGGTCGCGCTGGCGCTCTACATGATCCCGTCGCTGGCCCAGTTCGCCTCGCGCTACATTCAGCAGACGGTTGCGATCCTGGCCTGGCCGGTCGGCTTCGCCGTGACGGAGCTGGTCGCCTACCACCTGATCACCGGCTACGCGAACAACCTCGCGGTCGCCTACAATCTCACCCCGGGCGAAATCGACGCCGCTTCGTTTGGGAGCCTCTTGGGCGGACTGGTGGGCGCCCTCTGGCTTATTTTGGGGAGCATCGGGACCCCGTTCCTGATGCAGGGCCTGATCTGCTCGGGTTCCCCGATGTCGGGCGGCGGCCAGTCCGCGATGCAGCAGCTCTACGCGCTCCATCAAATCGCGTGGATGGTGAAGACCCTCAAGACGGCCGGGGTCGCCGCCCCCGTCGCCGCCGCCCAGGCCGCGGGTCGGGCCGGAGGCGGCAATGCGCTGCCCCCACCGCCGCCGCCGGCTCCTCCATCTGTGCCGCCTCCCCAGGCGCCGGTCCCGCCGCAGCCCGATCCGGCGGGCGATCACCGGGCCGCCAGTGCGCTCGCGCTGGCCCAGCTCCCCCAACCGCAAACGACGATCTGATCCGCCATGACGACCTTGCGCGAAACCCCGGCGCCGCACGCGCGCCCCGACCCGCAGCAGCGCCCCCGCCGCCGCTGGAATCCGCTGGCCCTGTTCGCCGACCACGCCGTGGCGGCGCGCCTGTGGTGCCTCGTGGCGGTGCTCGCCGTCGGGTTCTGCGCCGTCCAGCCGTTCCTGCTCATCCGGGCCTACCGCACACGCGAGAGGGTAGTGGTGCTCGACGGCAGCGGCACCTTCCACATCAGCCCGCTGCTCGGTTTCGAGGAGGCCACCAAGCTGCACGAGCAGCACGCGTTGCTCGCGTGTCTCGCGCTCTTCCAGCGCAACCCGGCCGGCTTCGATTATCCCGAACTGCTCGAAAAGCTCTTCCTGCCCGAGGCCCTGGCCAAGGCGCGCGCGGACTGGGCCGCGGGCGCGCAGGAGTTCGCGCAGAAGTCGCTCCACCAAAAGGCCGAGGTGCTGAAACTCACCGTGCTCGAAACGCGGGAGAACCTGGTCCTCGTGCAGGCCGAGGGCCAGTTGGTGCGCACCGGCGTGGTCAAGGACCAGACCTTCACCGAAGCCCCCGTTTTCACCGCGCGCTTCACCTTCGCGCGCAATCCCAACCTGGCCGTCAACGGCCGTTATC
>CAYYGV010000003.1:0-113283 GCA_964471615.1 uncultured Opitutaceae bacterium | reverse complement strand
TCAGTCCCGGCGCGGTGATCGCCGAGATGGACCATGCCGGCGTCGACTGGGGGCTCGTGCATGTGGACGCGACGCTGACCAAGGACCCCGCCTACCTCGCCAGTTGCGTCGCGCAGTTCCCGCATCGCCTGCGCTCGATGGCGCCGATTGACGAGTGGCTGATCCCGACGCAGCCCGACGCCGCGATCCAGCAGGCGGTCGACGCGGTGAAGGTCCACCGCCTGCACGCGCTCAAGATCATCCCGGAGTACGCCTACCGGCACTCACGTTCCCGCGATTTCAACGGCCCGGAGTGGCGTCCGTTCTGGGACGCGGTGGCCACGCTCAACGTGCCGGTGTTCTTCACGCTCGGGTCCAGCCCGGGTTTGACGGACCCGCGAGCCGGCTTCGTCGCGGAGCTCTGGCGCCTGCGCGCCTGGCACGAGCGCTACCCGCGCATCCCGGTCGGCATCACGCACGGCTACCCGTGGCGCGACTACCTCGACGGCGACCGTTTCGCGCTGACGGACGACATGTGGGCGCCGCTCGCCGACAACGAGATCTGCCTCGAGGTCGGGTTCCCCTTCCGCATCGGCGACAAGTTCGACTTCCCCTACCGGAAGTGCTGGCCGGTGCTGGAGGCGATGGCGCGCCACCTGGGCGCCCGGCGCCTGATGTGGGGCACCGACATGCCGTTCCAGAATCGCTTCTGCACCTACCGCCAGTCGCGCGACTACATCGAGAAATACACGACCTCGATCCTGTCGCGCGAGGACGTCGCCCAGATCATGGGCGGCACGGCCGCGCGGTTGCTCGGCCTGCCGCCCATCGCAGCCGTCACTTGAACTGGATCGAGTAGAGGTCCGCGTCGCGCATCACGATGCGGAACCGCACGGGCTGACCGGCCAGCCGCGCAAACGGCGACCGGTCGGTCCGGCCCTGCGGGTGCTTCCACGGGACCGCCTCCGCGAGCTTGTCGCCGAAGATCAGCGGCGACTCCTCGAGGAGGAACCCGGGGATCGGGCGGCCCTGCTCGTCCTGCACCTCGATGCGAATGCTGCCGTTCGCCGCCGTCGAGTAATTCAGCACCAGGGTCGAGCCGGTGAAGATGATCGGCTTGGTGACCAGTTCGCCGCCCGGGTAGCCGGCGTGCGCCGACACGAAGCCGTCGGGCCGCAGGGTCATGCGCTCGACGCGGTTCGACGGAAAGGTGTAGTCGCGCTCGAGGTAGATCGACATCTCCTCGGGCCCGGTCTCGAGCAGGCCGTGCGACGGGGTGTTGGCGCGGTGGGCCCAGTTGCGCTCGTGCAGGCCCGGCCGGACCCACGCCTCGTCGAAGCGCCGCCAGTGCACGCCGTCGCGGGACGACATGAAGATCGCGTCCGACGAACCCGGGCTCGTGCTGTCCATCTCCGGGAAATACGTCTTCCACGGCAGGAACCGGCGCGGCATCGCGATGTAGATGTGCGGTGCCCGGTAGTACGGCAGCGTCGCGTTCGTGTAGAGGTGCGACTCCGGCGAGTCGCCGAACTCGCCCCACACGCCGGGCGTCCAGTGCCGGAAGTCCGGCGAGGTCGCGTGCTTGATCGTGCGCAGGCCGTGGATGAAATCGCGGTAGATCGCGACGTACTGCTTCCGCAACGTGTCCCAGAAGACGACGTTCAGGGAGTCGAACGCGCCGTCGGTGATGATCGGCTTGTCCTGCGCCTGCCGCCAGTGCACGCCGTCCGCCGAGACGAAGCCGAGCAGCACCGGCTGCTTCTTGTCGCCGTCGTAGTTGCTGCTCGCGACCGCCTTGTACCGCTCGTCCGCGGGGGCGTCGGGATTCTCGTCCTTGAACGGCGAGAAATTGTGCGAGCCGGCGGCGACCCAGATGATGTTGTTCGCCTTCGAGCCCTGAAACTCGAAGAGCCCGAGGTTGGGCCGGGTCCAGTGGATGCCGTCGGTGCTCTCCGCGTAGCACGCGTACTGCGGGTGCTCGGGCACGATCTTCTCGTCGGGCCGCACCGTCGCCTTGATGGTGTAGCTCGGGTCGCTACTGCCGCGGTAGTACATCCGGAAGCGGTCGCCGTCCTTGAACACCGTGACGTAGCCGCTGGTCACGCCCTCCCACGGCTGGTCGAACGTGAACACCGTGCCTTCCGACCGGGGTTCGTGCAGCCGAAGCTCCACGCCTTGGGTGCGGTCGATGAGGGTCTCGTCAACAAACGGTTCGAGCCGCGAGCCGACGTTGACGGGCTCGGCCGGGGCAAGGCTGGCAGCGGCGAGGGCGAGCATGGCGCCGGCCAAGTGGCGCCGCAGGGGAACGGAGGGCAGTAGGGTCATGTTCATAAAGGGAGCGGGTTGTTCACGGCTGGGCCGGCGCGAAGTCGGCGGTCAGCACACGGCCGTAGGTGAGGTTGAGGTTGGCGGTGGTCCACGTCTCGTGATTCTTCGAGTCGTGAGTGCCCAGATAGCGGGACGGCAGGCGCGCATCGCGCCACCAGATCTCCGCCGTGGTGCGTAGCTCGGTCCGGCGCGGCATTAGCGTGGCCCGGTCGATCCAATAGGTCGTGACCGCCAGCTGCCCGGCCGCCATCAGTTGCACGCGGCGGGGATCGAACTGCGGGGCATACTCCGGTCCGACCAAGTCGCCTGGCTCCCAGCCGGTGCCGTCGAGCCGGACTGTGCGGCGAAAAACGTAGCACGGCGTGCCATCGAGTTCCGTTTCGCCGACAAAGGTGAGGTGCGCGGGTGCCTCGACCCGGCGCGGGGTCGGCGTCAGGCGGAGCTGCGGAAGCGCCTCGAGGACCGTCGCGGTCCACGCGTCGCCGGGCCGGGCGTAGGCCATCAGGGGCGCGCCGATCAGGTCGTTCAGCAGGACTCCCTGCCAGTCGACCAGCGCTTCGCCAGCCGGCACGCCCGGTTCAAGCTGCCGTCCGGTCGGCAGCAGACGGGCGGCCAATGCGCCGGAGCCTGTGGTCCACGTCGCCGCGTGGGCGCGACCGTCGTCCGCGCCGAGCGCCAGCGTGAATTCCGCCTCGCGGGCCGAGACCGCCGATACGAAATCGCGCGCGCCCGGAGCCGCGGCCTGGTCGCCGCCGGCAGCGAGGTCGATCGGCCGCATGGCGCTGGTATAGACGGCGGTGCCGGCAGGATGCGGCAGTCCGAACACCCGCAGCAACTCGGGATAGCCCGAGATGATCTGTTCCTGCCGCACGCGCACGCGGAGCCGCGAGTGTTCCTTCCAACCGTAGCGCGGCGCGGGACCGTCCGGCAGCAGCAGAGCCATGAGGCGACGCAGGGCGGTTTCCTGGCCGATGTCGTCGCGGAACAGGTGGGCGTTGCCAAACGTCCCCGCGTCGCCGAACGCTAGCACGCGGCCGCGGCCGTGCGTCGCGAGAACCGCCACCGGCCCGGGCGTGTGGCCGTGACTCTCCAGCAGCACCCGCGCCGTGGCGCCGGGGAGAACCTCGACGTTAGTGCCGTTGCCGAAGATCAGCGCGCGCGCGCCGTCGAAGCCCGGCAGGTCGGCGGGGATCGGGATCGAGAGTGTGTCGGTCTGGGTGGCGAGGAACCGCAGGCCGAAGCGGCCGGCGATGAGGTTGAGGCCCGCGAGATCGAGGTCGCTCTTCGCCGGATCCGTGATGCTGTTCGCCACGAGCAGCAGGCTGCCGCCGCGGGCGACGAATTCCTCCAGCAGGGCGGCGTCCGCCTCGCCGAGATTGGCGCGTCCGCCGCGATCGGCGCGAATCGGACAGACCAGCATGTAGGCGCTGGCGCCCCGGAGCAGCTCCGCCGTCAGTGGCGCGCGACAGACCTCGACCTGGAAGAGGTCGGCGATCGACGCTGCGAAGACGAATGTGCCGTTCGGGATCGCCGTCGCGTCCGGCGAATAGAAATTGCTCAGGTTGCGCAGCTCAGGACCGCCGCGCGCCACACCCTGGGCAAACTGTCCCTCCGGCCGGGCCCGCTGGTGATAGTCGTCAAAGAGCAGGCGCCGCCCGGCCGCGGGTTCCGCCGCCGAAGCGGCGAGGAGCGACGGGAGCACCAGCACAAGCAGGCGGGCCAGGCGCAGGCTAGAAATGGTCATGGCGCGCAGGTTCAGCGGAACTGAAACGAATACAGTTTGGCGTTGCGGAAATGGATGCGGAGGCGGATCGGCTGGCCCGCCAGCGCGGACAGATCCGAGTGCCCACCCCACGTCACGACGGCGTCGGTCGCCGTGGCGGTCAGCGCGTCGGTCTCCGCGAGCGTGTGGCCCGGCACCGGGACGTGTCGGCCGTCGAGCAGCTCGACGCGCACCTCCCCGGGACCCGCGCCCCACTGCTGGAGCGCCGTCTGCAGGTTCAGGTGGAGTTCCTTCCCGGCAAAGGTGAATGACCGGGTCGTCACCACGCTGAAGTCAACGCGGCCGCCCTCGAGCGACACGAAGCCGTCGCGCGGCAGCACGGCGAGTCCGATGCCCGCCGTCGCCCGGTCGCCGAGGGCGAGCAGCTGCTCGGGCGAGCGCCAGTTCGTGCCGGTGTAGTAGCAGAGGATCCGGTCGCCGTTCAGGATCGGGCGCGCAGCGTAGATCGAGACCGCGTCGAAGTCGCCGTTGTCGCCGCGGCGGATCACGGGCTCGCGGTACGTCCGGTCGTAGCGCCGGCCGTCACGGCTGAACACAAAGTGCGGTTCATGCTGCGTGTTCGTCGTCGAGAAGATCCACAACAGCCCGAGATACCAGCCGTCCTGCGTCGTCGCGGCGAGGTGGTAGAACTCCGTGTCGGGGAAATCGAGGTCGTCCACGCTGATGATCGTCTCCGGTTCGGACCAGTGCCGCAGGTCGGGACTCTCCGCGCGCCCGATCGAGCGGCGCGCCTGCGTCGAGTGCATGTGGAAATTATTCTCCATGTGCACGGCGTAGGTCTGCCGGATCGGGTCCCAGCCGAGGAATTCCGTCGGGCCCCACCGACCCGCCCGGTCGCCGGTGTCGATCACCGGCCGGTCCGACGACGGCAGCCAAGTGTAGCCGTCGGCCGAGTGGAACAGGGTGAAGGTCATGCCGCGCCCCTGGTACGTGCCTTGGCGGTCGAACGCCTTGTAGCGGCGCGCGGGGTCCGGATCGTGCAGGTCCTCAAAGCAATACCCATGGACCGCGGACGGCGGCAGGATGTTGTTGGCCTTGGAGCCGTTGAATTCCACCAGCCCGAGCTCGGGTTTCTCCCAATGGATGCCGTCGGACGAGAACGCCTCGCACGTCACGCGCCGGGCCCCGAGAGCGTCGTTCTCGCCGAGCACGATGACCTCTCCCTGCGCGTTGCGGCCGCCGGCGCGGTATTCGCCCGTGCTGTAGCGCATCCGGAATTTTCCCAGGCGCTGGTCGAACAGGACCCACGACAGGCGCATGTCCGAACCCTCCCAAGGTTTGTCGCGCCGGATGACCGGGTTGTCCGCCAGCTTGACCGCGGGATTCAGCCGGCGCTTCGTGTTCACCAGCGTCTCGACGATCTCGTCGTCGAAGAAGAACTGCCGCTCTGTCCCGATCGGGCGGAGCGCGGCCGAAGCGGAGAGGGCGAGCGCGCCGGCCATGGCAGCCAGGCAGAGGTGGTATGGCAGACGCGGTGACATGGGTGCGGCGGGGTTCAGGGTGACGTCACTGGCCCTTGAGCTGGGCCGCCGTGAGCAGGTTGAGGAGCGGCTCGCCGCGCTGAAAACGGCGAAGGTTCTGCCCGAAGATATCCCAGACGCGCTCCCCGAAACGCGGGCTCAGGCTCGAGCCCGAGATGTGCGGCGTGAGGATCACGTTGGGCATCCGCCACAGCGGGTGCGTAGGTGGCAGCGGATAGGCGTAGTGCGTGTCGAGTGCTGCGCCGGCGATCCAGCCCTCGCCCAAGGCGCGCAGCAGCGCCGCCTCGCGGATGATCGGGCCGCGCGCGGGGTTGAGCACGTGCGCGTGCCGCGGCAGCGCGCGCAGTTCGGCCTCGCCGATCAGGCCCTCGGTGGCCGCGGTCAGGGGCAGTGCGACGACGAGGAAGTCGAGACCCGAGAGGAACGCCGTGGTCTCCCCTGCCCCAAAGACGCGGTCCGGCAGGACGCCCTCCGGGTCACCCGTGCCCGGCACCGCGTAGGTGTCGCCGCGCGAACCGGCCCGGCCCGTGCGTGTGAGCACGTGCACGCGGAGCCCAAGCTGCTTCGCGAGCCGCGCCGTCTCGCGACCGATCCCGCCGTAGCCCCAGAACCCCACGGTGAGGCCGCGGATCTCGCGCTGGAACCGCGCGCCGCGGTCCCAGACGGTTCCGTCCTGGTTCCTGATCATCTGCCGGAGGTCCCGCGCGAGGTTTACCATCATCGCCACGTTCCACTCGGCGATGGGAATGTCGAAGCACCCGCGCCCGTTGGTCGCGGCAATGCCGCGCTCGGGCAGGTCCAGGCCAAAGAGCTGCGTGTAGCCGGTCGAGGCAATCTGGATCCACCGGAGCCGCTGCATCTCCGGGAAGTTCGACGGCGGCAGCGTGCAGAACAGCACGTCGGCGTCGCCAATCCGCGCGGGATCGAGCGGCCGGGACTTCTCCTCCGGCGGCGTGATGCAGTCGAACTCGACGCCCGGGAGTCCGCGCAGGGCGGCCAGGGCGGGTTCGACCACTGAAACGTCAACGATGACTTTCATGGGGCGGGGTTCAGTCGGTCAGGATCTTGCCCGGGACACTGTTGAACTCGCCGCTGCCGGGCTGGAATGGATAGCGGCGGCGCGTCTCCTCGGTGAGGACGATGCCGAGGCCGGGGCGGTCCGGCGGGAGGATGTAGCCGTCCTTGAGGATAAGGCCGCCGTCGATGACCTCCGAGTGGAGCCCGGCATAGTCCGGCGCGATTTCCAGGATGCAGGTGTTGGCCGCGGCGAATCCGGCGTGGACGTTCTGCATGAGCGAGCCGCCGGCGCCCCAGGCGTGGGTGGCCACCTGGCGGCCGCGGTCGGCCATCATCTTCGCCACGACCAGAAACTCATTTAGACCGCCCGTGAACGAGGCGTCGGGCTGCCCGATGTCGAAGGAGTCCTGCTGCGCGAACACGCGCCACTCGTACGCCGCCGTCAGGCACTCGCCGCCGGCGATCGGCAGCGAGGTCTGGCGGCACAGCTCAGCATAGCCCCACGGGTCGGTGTAGTGCAGCGGCTCCTCCAGGAAAAACAGGTTGAACGGCTCGAGTGCCTTCGCCACCGCGGCCGCGGTCTCGAGCGTCCAGGTGGCCACGGGATTGTTGCCCATGTGGGCGTCCATCATGAGCCACGCGTCCGCGCCGGCGTGGCGGCGCATGAACGCCACCTTCTCCGCCTCAAAGTCCGCGGCCTCGCGCGGCTCCATCGGCATGTACCAGCCTTTCCCCGCCGTGAAACTGCCCGCGCCGACCTTCAGGCCGCGGAAGCCGAGCGAGAAATAGTGGTCCATCTTCTGCGCGAGTCTCGCCGGCGGATAGTTGCTCGGGCCGCCCGTGGCGTAGGCCGGCAGGCGGGCGTGCTTCGCGCCGCCGAGCAGCGCGTGCACCGGCTGGCCGAGCTGCTTGCCCTTGAGGTCCCACAACGCCGCCTCGATGCCGTTCAGCACGATCGTGCCCAGCCCGACTCGGCACCAGAAATTGCCGCAGTGGTACATCCGCCGCCACAGCTCCGGGATGTCGTCCACGGTCTGGCCCACGAGGATCGGACGGAAGAAATCCACGATCGCAGGCACCGTCTCCGGGCAAAAGTACCCCGCGTACGTCTCGCCGAGGCCGACATGCGGCCCGTCGGTGTGGATCTCGATGAATGCCGCGCTGCGCCGCTTCCGCGCCTCGCGGAGGAACGGGTCGTTCGTGCAGGGACCGGTGAGCAGGATGGTGCGGACGTCGGTGATTTTCATGGCGGCTCGCTCAGACCCGGACCTTCACCACCACCTTGAGGATCTCGGCTGGAGCGTCCCAGCTGCACGACGGAATGTGGCCGTCCTCGGGGAAGAAGATCGCGAACTGGCCGGGCGTGACCCGCACGGGCACACCCTCCGGGATGAGCGCATAGAGGGCGGCGTCCTTCTCGGCGTCGAACGGCATTGTCACCGTCTTCAGCAGCGGCAGCGGCGCCCAGTACATCAGCTCGCGGCCGCGCACCATGTACTGGATGTCGATGTAGCGGCGGTGGGACTCGTAGACGCGCTTCTCCACCGGGGTGGTCGCATGCTGCTGCACGAACGCGTAGATATCGTCGCCGGCGATCTCGTGCCGTCCCACCGTCGTCCGTTCGTTCACGGTGCGGAGGAACGCGAAGGCCGCGGCGAAGCGGGGCGAAAGCGCGTGATAGGTGGATGTCTGGTCAAGGGTGTCGAGGATCATGGGAAAGAAGGTGATTGCTAGTAGCCGAGGTGGCGCCGGGTGGCGTTGAGCAGGGGCAGCCCCGCCCGGTAGCGGCGGAGGTTCTCGCCCACGAGGTCCATGAAGCGCGGCCAGAAGCCCTCGTAGACGCCGGACATGTGGGGGGTCATCAGGAGATTCGGCACGTCGAACAGCGGATCGTCCGGCGGCAGGGGCTCGCGCACGTAGCAGTCGACCGCGGCCGCCGCCAGGCGCCCGTCGCGCAGCGCGGCGGCCAGGGCCGGCTCGCTGACGATGCCGCCGCGCGAGATGATGATCAGCCGCGCGCCCGGCTTGAAGGCGTTGAATTGTGCCGTGTCGATCAGGCCCTGCGTGCGCGGCGTGCTCGGGACCGTCACGACCACCCAGTCGGATTCGGCCAGCAGTTCCGGAAGCTGTCCGGGCCCGTACCACTGGCTCGGGATGCGTCCCTCCGGGTCGCCGGTCTCGGGCCACGCGTTGTAGCCCGTCGCGCGCCGGTTCGCCGGGTCGTGCTTCAGGCAGACGATGCGCAACCCGAGCGCGGCGAGCTGCCGTGCGCACTCGCGGCCGATGCTGCCGTAACCGATGATGCCCGCGGTCTGGCCCCGCAGCGGCCGGCCCGCGAGCGCCGGGCGGTTGGGCCAGGTGCGGCTCGGCTTGAACTGCAGCAGCTGCTCCATGCGATGGGCCATCATCAGGCAGGTGCAGGTCACATACTGCGCAATCGGGACGGCGTGGGTGCCGCTCGCGGTCGTGACGGTGATGTCGGTCGCCTGGATCGGGTGGCCGAGGATCTGGTTGGAGCCGGCGGACGGCAACTGCACCCACCGGAGCTTGGGCCACGCGGCGAGGTCGCGCGGCAAGAGTTCGCTCACCAGCACCTCGACATCCGCGCCGGCGAGCCGCTCGGGTGGAACGTTCTCGAGCCGCAGCTCGAGGCCCGGCCAGATCTCCCGGAGCCGCGCCTCCTGCTCGGAGGTCGGCGTGTAGGCAAAATTCATCAGCAGCTTCATGGTCGAGTCAGGTGCGTTCGCCGGAGGCCGGGACAAACCGGTATTTGGCCAGCAACTCGGGCGTGAGCTTCACGCCGAGGCCCGGCGCTGCGGGCAGGCCCACGGAGCCGTCGCGGACGCCGAGGTCGTCGAGCAGGAAGTCGCGCTGGTTCGGGGCGGAGGCCACGACCAGTTCGAGCCAGTCGACCGACCGGGTGGCCGCGGCGAGGTGCCACGAGGCCGCGAGCGACGGCCCGAGCGAGGCGCCCGTGTGGATGGCAGTGCTCAGGTTGTGGGCCTCGGCGTGGTGCACCACGCGCACCGTCTCGGCGAGCCCGCCGACGAAGCCGATGTCCGGCTGGATCACGTGGACGCCGCCGCCGGCGATCAGGTGGTGGAACTGGTCGAGCCCGCACAGGCTCTCGCCGCCCGCGATCGGGATGCGCGAGCGGGCCCGCAGCTCGCGGTAGCCGTCGAGGTTCGTGTACGCGAGCGGTTCCTCGTAGAAGCGCAGGCGGAACGGCGCGAGCGCCTCGGCGATCGCGACGGCTTCG
Source organism: uncultured Opitutaceae bacterium (assembly GCA_964471615.1). Taxonomy (GTDB): domain Bacteria; phylum Verrucomicrobiota; class Verrucomicrobiia; order Opitutales; family Opitutaceae; genus Opi-474. The sequence continues at coordinate 103,436 of CAYYGV010000003.1, read as the reverse complement.
CTGACGGGGATCGGGTTCGGCACCCCGCCCTGGTGGCCGTCGATCGCCAGGTCGAATTCGGGCCCGAACTCCTGCCGCAGGCGGGTGAACGCCTCCACCAGCAGCTCGACCTTGCGCGCATGCGGGAACGGCACCGGCTCGATGCGACCCTGATGCTGGCGGGTCTCGGCGTTGTCGAAGCGGAAGAAACCCGTCGACATCTTCGCCGTCCGGTGGCCGAGCTTCCGGTAGTACTCGACCTTCCGCACAAGGTCGTCGATCGGCCAGAGCGACGGGCCCCCGGACGCATAGACCGGGATCCGCTCGCGCACCGCGCCGCCGAGCAGCTGGTAGACCGGCACCCCGTGGGCCTTGCCCGCGAGATCCCACAGCGCCAGCTCCAGCCCGCTGATCACACTCTTGCCGGCGCCCGACCGGGCCCACCAGACCGAGTCGTCCACCAGCGCGCGGGTCAACGCGGCGATCTGCAGCGGATCGCGGCCGACCAGCACCGGGCGAAAATACTCCGCCAGCGCCGGCACCGCGTCGGGCGCGAAGTAGCCCCAGGTCGCCTCCCCCAGCCCGTCGAGCCCGGAGTCGGTCTCGATGCGGAAGATCGCGGTCGAGTGGTTGGAGCGCGGGAACGACGGGTCGTTCTCCCAGCGGGCCGTCAGCAGGTGCGTTGTGACGTTCGTGATTTTCATGGAGAGTCGGGACGAAATGGTTGTGCGAGCGGCCAGGCGACCACCGCGGGGCTGCGTGTCGACACGCGCACCTCCCCGCTCACCACCGTCGCGAGATCGCGCCAGACCACCGCCGGCGCCCCCATCATCGGCGACGGGCCGGGATCACCCGCGGCGTCGCGGTCGGGCACGGGCGTGACCGGCAGATCCGGGCCGCGCCGCCAGGCGCCAGTGCGGGGATCGAACGCCAGCGTCCCCGGCGGGAATCCCGGATGCTCCCGCCCGGGTCCCTGGGCAATTTCGGCGTAGCCGCCAATCAGCAGGACGCTGCCATCGGGAGCCGTCGGGCACGGGTTCGAGGCGCCCACGCGCGGCTCCGGCAGGTCGGGCAGGCGTTCCCATTTGCGCGATGCCAGATCCAGTCGGTAAGCGCGCATCGACGGCCGCATGCCGTTCGCGTCGGTGGCCATGCCGCCAAAGACCAGGAGCGAGCGGCCATCGGTCGCCGTCGCCGGGACAAACAACCCCGCGTCCGGCAGGTCCGCCTCGCGCCGCCACGCCGTGCCGTCGGGTTCGACCGCCAGCGACCAGACTTCGCGCGACGCCTTGAGTCCGGTCGGCTCGTCGAGCCCGCCCACCACCCAGAAACGACCAGCCACGACCGCGCCGGCGGCATAGACCCGCGGTGCCGGCAGGTCCGGCAGCCGGCGCGTCACCATCCGGTCGCCGTCCGCGCTCAGCGCCAGCGCCGAGGTCAGCGTACCATGCTCACCGAGGCCACCGGCGAGGTAGATGGCCGTCGCCGACGCAGCGGTCGCCGCATGACCGCGCGGTTCGGGCAGGCGGTCCGCGGCAGCGACCCAGCGCTCCGTCGGGCCGCCGAGGACAAAGATGCGGTCGCTCACCCGCCGGAAGCCTTTCCGCCACACGGGACGATCCCATTGCGATCCACCACCGGCGACGAGCCGGCCGCCGAGCACGCCGGCAAACATGCCGCCGAATCCGATGGGATCGGGCAAGGGAGCCAGCACCCGCCAGCCCGACGGGCCCGCGACGGCGCTGGTGGCGGCCACCGCGAGCAGCGCCGCGGGCCACACGACGCGGCGCAAGGTTCGCGACGACGACGTAGAAGGCAGCCGTTTGGGATTCATGGCGCGGTGTTACTCCAGGGCGATCCCGTGGGTCCGGGCGTACCAGTACCCGAGCGAGTAAAACGCGAGGGCGTCACCCTGCATCACGTTGAGCATCCAGCGCAGCTCCGCAGGCATGGCGCCTTCGGGGTCGGCGAACCACTTCAGCTGCTCCTTGCTGAGTCCACGATAAATGAGCGCGAGGCGCTCCCGTGCGGCCGCGCTGCGCTCGGGCACGAGTCCCGCCACGACCGCGCTGCTGAACGCCTGCCGCTCGCGCGTGCCGTACCAGCAGACCGGCAGCGTCGCGTTCTGGAAAAGATAGGACGAGCGCCACAGCGCGCGGGGCTTGATCGCGCGCGGCTGCTTCCGCCACTCGCCCGTGTCCGCCTGGATCTCGATGAAGTAGTAGCTGAGCAGGTCGTCCCGCTGTCCGATCTGCGAGTAGTCCCACCACCCCTGCATCGCCCGCCGGCAGCGCGCGGCCTGCGCCGGCTCGAGCTGCAGCAGCGCCTCGGCGCCGGCGACGATCTGGACGTGGAACGAGCGGTCCTCGGTGCTCAGGTAGGCCGGCCGGCCCAGGCCCCACGCCGTCTCGCGCGGCGTCGGCATCGCGCCGAACTGCGCGTCGAGCCGCGCGTACTCGTCGCGGCTGGCCGGGTCCCGCGTGACCTCGAACGCGATCCGGTGGATCACCGCCCAGAGGAACATGTGCCGCTGCGCGCGGGGATTCGACTGCTCCATGTCCCACGTCTCGCCGAAATAGTTGATCCGGTAGCTGCCACGCCAGCGGCGCGAGATCTCGCCGAGCATCTGGGTGATGCGGGCCTTGGTCGCGGCCGGGGCGTACGGCAGGTAATGGTACATCGCGAGCACCGGCCAGAAGTGCTGCTCGGTGCTGGTGTGGTCCGTCGCGCGACCGTAGTACGGCTTGCAGAAGAAACCCGTGCCGGCGGCGCCGCCCGTGGAAGGTTCCATGATGCCGGCCTTCTGGTTGGGACCGTCGCCCCGCGGGTCGCGCTGCTCGGTGAGCCGGTAGTTCGCGTCGAGCGAACCGAACGCGCGCGCCGCCGCGGCCAGCGCCGCCGGGTCCTGCGTCGCCTCGTAGCGGTAGCACTGGGCGAGCAGGTACACGCCCGAAATGAACGCGCTGTTCTCGTAGCTCAGCCACTCGTGCGGCTCGGGTCCCGGGATCGTCGAGTCCGTCGCGGTGAAATCGCCGGAGACAAAGGGACGCTCCTCGCGCCAATGGAAATGCGAGTACATCAGGCCGGTCCGGTCGAAATACCGGCCGTCCAAAAACGTCTCGATGCGCCGGACCTTCTCGGCCACCGGGAGCCCGGGGGCGAGGTCGGCCAGCCCGGCCGGCTCGGCGGCGGCCGATGCCAGACCGGACACCAGAACGGCGGCCCAGGCCAGGACGCAGCGGAGCGGAACGCAGCGGGGTATCATGTCCAGAGCCGCTGGCGGCGTCCCTCCCAGTAGGTCGCGATCAGGTTCTCCGGCACCTCGCTGCTGAGGAACTCGGTGAAATAGCGCAGCTCCGGCGGCACCTGATGTCCGTCCGGGTCGGAGATCCACAGCAGGTGTCGCGGCTCGAGCCGCCGCAGCGTCTCCCCGGCGAAGGTGGCCGCTTCGTCGCGGTGCGCCGGGCAGTGCCGCGCCACGATCATCGCGGTCCAGAGGAAACGCGCCAGGCAGTCGCCGTAGATCCACTCCGAAGCGTACGAGAGCATCGGATGGCCGCCGATCCACTGCTCGCGTGGCACGCGCGGCGTGATCGGGCACCGCCGCCAGCTCCGGTCACGCGACGACACGAGGAACCAGTACAGGTAGCCCCACACCGCGCGGTCGAAGCCCACGGTGTAGTCCTGCCACCAGAGGCCCACCGTCTGCGCGAGGTCGTCGGCCGTGAACAGGTCCGGCACGCTCTCGTGGAGGATCACCGCCGAGATGGCGGTGAACTGGCAGTGCTGGATGTCCTCCCACTGCACGAACTCGTCGGGCCGCCGCGTCTCGCCCACAAGCCGGTCCCACGGCGCCGGCTGCCACTTGCCCGCCCGGACACGCTCGATGGTGAGGTCGAGCCGACGCCGCGTCCGCCATTTCCCGGTCTGCATCACGAACTCGCATGCCGTCCGGTAGCGGCGGTCGCCGGTGAAGCGGAACGCGGCCGCCTGCAGCGCTGCCATGATCGCGTTGTAGTCGGACGGATCGAGCCGCATGTTCCAGCCCCGGCCGTCGCGAAAATGCACCGAGTAGTCCTCCGCGATGAAATGATCGGCGCACGCCCGGACCATCTCCCGGATTTCCGCCTGCTCCGCGACGGTCGCCAGCGGATAGAAAGTCCACAGGCCCCAGAGCATGTGCAGGTACTGGTCGCCGGTCGTGTGGCTGGAGTATTCGAAATGGTACGGCTTGCCCATGAAGCCAGGCCGCCCGTCGGCGACGCCGAAGCCATAGATCCGCCGCAGCGATGCGTAGGCCCGTCGCGCGGCCACCAGCGCTGCCGGGTCGCCCGACGCGGTGAAGCGCACCGCCTGCGCCGCGAGGTGGCTGCCGGAGGTGGTGATGGAGTTCTCGTTGTTGAAGAAATCGGTGAGCGACTTGAACCGCAGGCCGAAGTTCTCCGAGAAGCGGTCCATCCCGTCGAAGTCCGACAGCTCCACCGGGCGCAGGCCGGTCGCCGTTACCTTGGGCATGCACACGAAGATGCCGCTCGGGTGGATACGCGACGCCTCGGTGAGTGCGGTGATCCGCCGGATCTTCTCCTCCGGGGTGAGCGGGCCTAAGCCCGGCAGCAGCGCGTCGACCGGGTGCGGCGGCGTTCCGGCCGCGCGGGCCACGTCCCACAGGCTGAGGGCTGCACCGCCGACCGCTAGCTGACGGACAAATTGACGACGGGTCTTCATGGGTGTTTCGTCTCGGCCTCCTCGGCGGCCCGTCCCCGGGCCAGCAATTTTGCGATGCGTTCGGAATCGTAGACGCAGCCCGCCCAGGTGCCGCCGCTGGCACCCTGCAACGCCGCCCACAGTCGCGTGTCGTCCGGCACCCGCGGGTCCGGCTGCAGCGCCGGATGCAGGGGCCGCGCTGCCAGCGTCGCGGCGTCGAGGGTCACGGTCTCGACGGTTCCAGTCAGGCGCCGGGTATCGATCACCACGCGCACCCGGTCGCCGTCTCGCAGCCGGCCGATCGGGCCGCCGGCCCAGGCCTCGGGACTCACATGGCCGATGCAGGGACCGCTGGAGACGCCGGAGAAACGACCGTCCGTGACCAGCGCCACGCGCTGGCCGTCGCGAACGTACTTCAGGGCCGAGGTTACCTGGTAAGTTTCCGGCATGCCGCTGCCGGGCCCGAGCCCGATGAGCACGAGCACCTCGCCCGGGCGGATCCGGTCCTCGCCCGTGGATTTGACCGCGGCGATCGCCGCCGCCTCGGAGCCGAACACGCGGGCCGGGCCCTCGAGCCGGTAGACGCCCTCGGCGTCCAGCAGGCTCGGCGAGATCGCGGTGCTCTTCACGAGCGCTCCCTCCGGCGCAAGGTTCCCGTCGAGGAACGTGATCGTACTCGCGCAGCCGCGCGCGGCCGCGCGCTCCGGCGTCATGATCACGTCGTCAGGGTCGATGCCGTCGAGCTCGCGCAGCTTCGCGCGCAGGCGCCGGCGGCGGTCGGACCCGGCCCACCAGTCGAGATTCTCGCCCAGCGTCCGGCCGGTCACGGTCCGGGCGCCGAGGCGCAGCAGGCCCAGTTCGCGCAGCCGCAGCATCACCTCGGGCACGCCGCCGGCGAGAAACACCTGCACGGTGGCGTAGCCCTGCGGACCGTTCGGCAGCGCATCGACGAGCCGGGGGACGCTCCGGTTGACGCGCGTCCAGTCGGCAAAGCCCGGCCGCGCAAGGCCGGCGGCATGGGCGATGGCCGGGACGTGGAGGATGAGATTGGTCGACCCGCCGATCGCGGCGTGCACCACGAGGGCGTTGTGCAGCGAGTCGTCGTTGAGCAGGGTCCCGGTGGTCGTGCCGGCGCGCTCCAGCGCCAGGATCGCCCGCGCCGAGCGCCGCGCGAGATCGCGCCAGATGACCGAGCCGGACGGGCTGAGCGCGGAGTGCGGAAGGGAGAGGCCGAGGGCCTCGCCGACAACCTGGCTGGTGGCCGCGGTGCCCATGAACTGGCAGCCGCCGCCCGGAGAACCGCAGGCCCGGCAGCCCATCTCGGCCGCGTGGTCGAACGTGACCTGCCCCTGCGCGAAGCGCGCGGGGATCGTCTGCACCTTGCCGGCGTCCTCCGCCTCCTCCGCGAGGAGCGTAACGCCGCCGGGCACGAGGATTCCGGGCAGGTTCCGCGTACCAGCGAGGGCGAGGAGCATGGCCGGGAGGCCCTTGTCGCACGTGGCCACGCCGACCACGCCGCGGCAGGTGGGCAGCGACCGGATCAGCCGGCGGAACACGATCGCGGCGTCGTTGCGGTACGCGAGACTGTCGAGCATGCCCGCGGTGCCGTTGGTCCGGCCGTCGCACGGGTCCGAGCAGTAGGCGGCGAACGGCGTCGCGCCAGCGGCCGCCAGCGTGCGGGCCGCCTCCTCCATCAACAGCCCAACCTCCCAGTGGCCGGTGTGGTATCCGAGCGCGACCGGCGTGCCGTCGGGCGCGCGGATCCCGCCTTGCGTGCTGAGTACGAGAAAGTCGCAGCCGTTGAGTCGCCGCGGGTCCCAGCCCATCCCGGCGTTCTGGGTCCAGCCGAAGAAATCGCCGCTCGTCATCCCGCCGAGGCGCGCCGGGTCGAGCGGCAGGCGGCCCGCCGGACCGGGAGCGGTCGTCCGCAACTCGTAGATGGCCTCGTCGCCGGAATCGAGAAGCGGGTCGCGGGTCATGACGGCGCGGGCTCAGGCCACCGGGTTGACGAGGGTGCCGACGGCCGGGGACGAGATGCGGATCTCGTCACCGCGGGCGAGCGTGAACCCGTCGGGCGGCACGATGCCCGTGCCGGTCATCAGGTAGCAGCCGTGGGGAAACGCGTTCTCGCGGAAGAGCCACTCGGCCAACGACGGGAGCGGGCGCTTGATCTGGCCCACCGTCGTCTCGCCGGCGAACACCCGCGCCCCGGCGCGGAGGATCTCGATCGCGATGACCGTCGCGGGCGGCGGCAGCGCGACGTCGACCACGAGGCACGGGCCAAGCGCCGCGCTCCGGGCGTAGACCTTGGCCTGGGGCAGGTAGAGCGGGTTCTCGCCCTCGATGTCGCGCGACGACATGTCGTTGCCGAGCGTGTAGCCGAAGATCCGGCCGGCGCGGTTGACCGCGAGCGTGAGCTCCGGCTCCGGGACGTTCCAGCGCGAGTCGGCGCGAATGCGCACCGGAGTGCCAGGCGCGGCGACGCGGTGGGGCGTTGCCTTGAAGAACAACTCGGGACGGTCGGCCTCGTAGACCTTGTCGTAGAAGCTCCCGCCGCCGGCGGCCTTCGACTCCTCCATGCGCGCGGTCCGGCTGCGGTAGTACGTGACGCCCGCGGCCCAGACCTCCTGCGCGCCGATCGGCGCCGACGGCGCGGTCGGCGCGCCCGCCACCGGTCGCGCCCCGGCCAGCGCCACGCGCAGCGTGGCGGCGGGATCCGCGGCGAGAAACAGCGCATCGAGCGTGAAGTTCGCCGGCAACGCGTGCCACGCGCCATCGGAGGTGGCCGCCACGCAGCCGGCGGCACTGGCGAAGACGCGGATCATGGTGAGAGGGTGACGCGGTCGGGCCGGAATACAATCACGAGGCCGGCGGCCCCGGGAAGCGGAACGAGTAGACGTCGGCGTCGAGCAGCTGGAATTTCAGCCGCACGGGCTTCTTGATGTACCGCGCGAGCGACTTCTGGCCGTGCCAGCTGACCTCGCCCGCGATCCGGTCGCCGATCAGCACGTCGCAGTCGGCGAGCGTGAAGCCCGGGAGCGGTTGGCCCGCCTCGTCCTGCAGCTCGACGCGGACCTCGCCGGCGGCGCTAGTCGAGAAGTTCAAGACGAGATGATCGCCGCTGTAGGTGAAGGGCACGGTCGTGAAGGACCCGCCCGCGTACGGGGCGTTCACCGAGGCGAATCCGTCCGTCCGCAGCGAAATGCGCTGGAGGTAGTTCGTCTTCTGCAGGTGATGCCGCGAGACATAGAACGAGATCTCGGCCGGGCCGGTCGGAATGATCCCGCCGCTGAGCGCCGCGTAGTTGCTCCGCGAGCCCCAGTTGCCGAGCTCGGGACCGGGCCGGAGGAAGGCCTCGAGGAACGGACGGTCGAACTCGGTGCTGCCGGGCTTGGTCGTGAGCAGCACAAGATCGTTGGCGTCGCTCGCGAACGTGTAGGTCGGCGTGGTCTTGTTCCCGGGCAGGCGCATGATGTCGAGGGCGCGTTCCTCCTCGAGGGTCAGCGCCCGGCGGCCCGGGTTGAAACGATTGGCGAGTACGATGTAGAGCTGCGGCGCGCGGAAGTACGGCACGGTGCACGTCTCATAGAAGTGCTCGCGCGGCGTGTCGCCGTAGGTCATCGGCTCCGGCCGGCTCCAGGTGACCAGGTCGCGCGACACCGAGCGAAACGAGGTACGCACGCCGGGTCGAACGATCATCCAGTCGGGCAGCGTGCGCGGATGCGTCTTGGCCTCGGTGTCCCACCACCGGAAATAGCCGACGAACTGCTGCTCGGCCTCTGACCAGCCGACGCTACCGCCGTCGAACGCGTTCACCCAGTCGCTCTCGAGGTTGGCCTTGATCGTCAGCTCGTGCCAGACGCGGCCATCGGCCGAGCCGAGCAACTGGGCATGCAGACCCTTCCCCGCCCCGCCGGCGCGACGGTCGCCCTCGCGCATGTCGATCGCCTTCACGCGCTCGTTCGCCGGCACGCCAGGCCGCGGGTCAAGGAAGGTGAAGCAGGTCGGGAAGGCGTGGCCGTTCTCGTAGGCCACGATGTTGTTGTCTTTCGAGCCGCGGAAGTCGACGAGGCCGAGCGAGGGTTTCTCCCAGGTGATGCCGTCCTTGCTCGTCGCGAGGCAGAGGTACTGCGTGTCCGGGCCCTCCCGGCCGGACGCCGTGTCCATGCCGCGGTAGAGGAGGTGATACACGCCGTTGAGCTCGTACATCGAGCTGATGAAAAACGCGGTGCCTTCCCACGGCTTCTCGGATCGAATGATGGCCTCACGCACCACCGGCGTGCCGAGCCGCAGCGCCGCCTTGCCGTCGTACCCGGCGATGATCGAGCGGTCGACCACGAGCTGCAGTGCGTCGCCGAGCGCGCGGACCGGCGGCGGGGCCGCGGGCGCGTCCGCGGCCGGAAGGGATGAGGCGGACAGGACGAGCAGGCCGGCGACGGACGCCGTGAGGAGCGGGCGACGGAAAGGATGGAGCGAGGTGTTCATGGGCAGGAAGGGACGAGGGATGTCATCAACGCGGAGCGAGAGTGAATTCGACGGACTCGAGGCAGGCCGAGTTGGCGCCGTCGGGGGATGTGAGCACGGCCCGGTACTGGAGCCAACCGTGGCCGGCCGGCACGGCGACCAGAGCAGTGTCAGAGATGGTGTAGAAGGTGCCGGCGCCGCTCGGGCCGGACCAGGGCGCCCGCGACAGTTCCGCGGCGGTGGCGGCGGTGCGGACCTGAAACTTCAGGCCGGTGCCCAGCGCGGTTTCAGCCTGCCAGCGGATCCGGTCGAACCGCTGCCCGGCCGGCGCCTCCACCGGCACCGACTCGAGCGACCACTCGCATTTCCGGTCACGGATATTGCCGGCGTCGACCATCGCATCCAGGTGCGCGCCGATACTTGGCACGAGGGACCGGCGCTCGTTGGCGAATCCCGCCGGGCCGCCCCAGTAGATGAAGGAGCCGCTGGTGTGGCTGAAGTTCTTCTGGTGATTCGTGACCACGAGGTCGGGCCAGCCGTCATGGTTCAGGTCGAGCGCGTCCACGCTCGAGGACGACGCGGCGTCGAGCAGCGTCCGGCGGTGCTCGGAAAACGCCCGGGTGCCGTCGCCCCAGTACACAAGCGCGGGCAACTCGCGGGTCGTGTCGGACATGTAGCTCGTGAACGCGAGGTCGAGGTGTCCGTCGCGGTTCAGGTCGGCAATGGTGACGTCGAGCGCGTTGTAGCACTCGAGCTCCGAGCGCTCGGCGCCGTCCCACGCCGCGTTTCCCCAATAGATGAAGGCGCGGCTGTTGCGGGTCGTGCCCTTGACCCCGGTGCCGCCAACCACGGGCTGGTCCGGCCGCCGTTTGCCCGTCAGGCCGCTGGTGAGGACGAGGTCGAGGTGGCCATCGCCGTCCAAGTCCGCCACGGCGCCCTGGCTCGCGCCATTGGTCTCGAGCACGGTGACGCGGCCGGCGGCGTAGCCCTGCGCTCCGCCCCAGTGGATCTCCGCGAGCGCGATGTCCTGCAGCGGGAAAATCAAGTCGAGCTTCCCGTCGCCGTTGAGATCGGCAATCGTCACGGCGCTGCTGCCCACCGTCGCCGGTCCGCCCTTCAAAGGAAAGGTCTCGGTGCGCGCACGCTGGAAGCGGCCGGGGCCGCCGTAGGCGACGATGGCGTGGGGGCCGGAGCCCTGCGGGTCGCGGCCGGTGACCACCACGTCGAGCCAGCCGTCGCGGTCGAGGTCCGCCACATTGATGCCGAGCACCGCGGTGCCGCCGGGCAGCGCGGCGATGGGCAATTCGGTCCGGCGGTCGGCAGCAAAACCCTGGGCGCCGCCCCACCAGACCCAGGCCCGACCGCCCGAAACCGCGACGAGATCGGCCCAGCCGTCATCGTCGAGATCCGCCACGCTGTACATCATGTAGCCGCCCGGGAACAGGTGCGTGGCGTCGTTCGCGGAATAGACGTGCTCCGGGTTGCCCCAGTAGATCGACGTCGGGAGGTGATTCTCGCCGGTGCTCGAGAGGTGATTCAGCAGGACCACGTCCGGGTTGCCGTCGCGGTTGAGGTCCGCGAGCGCCACGCCGTTGGCGCCGAAAGCCATCAGGTCACGGCGGCGGCGATCGGAAAAACCAGCCGCGCTGCCCCAGAAAATCTGGGCGGGCTCGTCGTGGTCGAGGCTGACGTTGCCAAACACGAGGTCGGGATGGCCGTCGCGGTTCAGATCGGCGGCGTCGACCGCCATCGCATGATGCGTGGCGAGCGCGGTCGCGTGCGTGGGACTGAATCCCCCGGGGCCACCCCAGTAGATCACGGACTTGGGCTGTGCTGGCTCGGTGCCGGAATTGGCCACGACCAGGTCCGTCCAGCCGTCGCCGTTGAGGTCGGCCGCCTTGAGCGCCTGGCAGTTTTCCGCCGGGAGCTCGGGCAGGGGCGCGGGGACAAGCCCGGCCTTGGTGCCACGGAACAGGTATGCGCGCCGGTCGCCCCCCACCACGAGATCGGCCACGCCGTCGCGGTCGAGGTCGGCCGCGAGTGCCGCGTGCAGTTCGCCGGCGGCCGCGGCCGCCACGGCGAGCACCTGGCGGGCGGACTCCGTGAAGTGGCCGGTGCCATCGCTCCAGTAGACATAGACGCTCTGCTCGGCGTGGAGATTGTTGACGAAGGCGAGGTCGAGATGGCCGTCACCGTTGAAGTCGCCAGCCGCGACATCAGCCGCGGCGACGGTGGGGAGCGAGAGGCGGCGCACCGGGTCGAAGCCGGCGGGATGCCCCCAGTAGACGTAGGACTCGCGGTAGTGGGTCATCTCGCCGAAGCGAGCGTCGAAGCCCCGCTCGAACCCTTGGTTGGCGATCGCGATGTCGGGCAGGCCGTCCTCGTTGAAGTCGCCGACCGCGATGCCGCTAGCGATGTACGCCGGGAGCTGCGTGCGGTCGGACTCACGGTAGCCGCCGGGGCCGCCCCAGTAGATGTAGGCGGGCATGTCCTGGCGGAAATTGTGCATCATGTTTCCCGAGACGATGTCGGGAAAGCTGTCGTGGTTCAGGTCGGCGATGCGGCAGCGGCCGCCGCCGAAGCTCGGCAGCCAGGTAACGCGGTGCAGGGCCTGCTCGGCGTGCCGGAGCAGCGTGTACGGCGAGCGCAAGGCGGGCAGCTCGGGCTGCAGGGACTCGGGGCCGTCCTCGGCGCCCCAGTAGATCATCGCGTCGGGCGCGTAGTCGGCGTTGTGGTCCTGCGTGAAGACGAGGTCGATCTCGCCGTCGCGGTTCAGGTCCCAGCGGTGAATCGTCTGGAAGCCGCGGGCCGAGACATAGGTGCCGGCCCCGGCGTCGGCGAGGGTGCCGCGGCGCAGTTCGGCGGGACCGTGGCGGATGACCGCGTCGGCGCCGGCCCGGGCGAGGCCCCCGGCGACTGCGAGACCGCAAAACCAACGGACAGCCAGGAGCGGGGACATGCGCAGCGGGACGGTTGCCGGGAGATTGGGACAGCGGGGCGGAAACGCAACGCGGCGATGGAGCCGGCGGCGCGGCGCACCCTCCTAAAACGGGAGCGCCTCGCCGTCCCGGGCGCGGGGCCCGGGGCGGCGAGGCGTCGCCGGAAAACTCACCACTTGTACTTGGCCGAGAGCATGCCCTCGAACCCGGGCTCCGTCTGGACGAGGCCGTTCGCCGCGATGGCGACGATGTAGCGCTTGTCGGTGACGTTGTTCAGGTTCAGCTGCACGCTCCAGTGCTTACCCCACGCGTAACGCGCGAACACGTTGTAGGTGGCGGGGAAGTCGATCCAGAAGTTCGCGTTGCGCTTCGTGGTCTGGTCGAAGTACGTCGCGCCGAACATGAAGCCCGCGAGCGGGCCGCTCTTCCACGTGTACTTGGCCATGAGGCTCTGCTTGCGCGGGACGAAGTCGACCGCCTTCAGGGTCTTGTCGGCGGCCGTCTGGGAGTCGCCGTCACAGTAGGTGCCCATCAGGTCGAAAGTGCCGGCGGCGTCGCTGAACCGCATGCCGTACTCGAGCTCCCAGCCCTGGGCGAGGTCGGCCTGCGACTCGACGATGCCGATCGAGCCGGGCGGATTGCCCTCGGGGAGGACGCCGAACGTGCGGACGTGGGTGAGCTCCATGTCGTAGTGCGCCCACGTGCCGTAGACCGCGACCTCGGGCGAGAAGTGGTGGTCCACCTTGAGACCGTACTCCTTCATGTTGCCCTCCTGCGTGCTGAGCGGGGCGCCGAGGCCGTCGTTGCCCTGATAGCGGTCGGTGAAGCCGACCTGCGGGAACGCGTTCGAGCTGTCGGTATAGTAGGCGGAGATGTCCGGGATCGGGCGGACCACGATGCCGTACTTGTGCGTGTCGAACTGCTTGTCGGGGCTGTCCGTCACGACACCGGTGATGTTGTTCTTCGTGGTGCCGCCCGGGAGGAACCAGCGGAGGCCGCCGACGAGGATCAGGCGGTCCTTGAAGAAGCTCAGGTTCTCCTGGAAGTAGTAGGAGAGCGTGAGGGGCCGGCTGATGGACTGCGACGAGTTGGGCTGGCCGGCGCCCGGATGCGGCGCGGCAAACCACGCGTCATCCGTCGCGGGGAAGTTGATCGCAGCCGTGTCGATCGACGGCATCGAGTTCACCGACTGGTCCTGCCGCTGGAAGGTTGACGAGGCGTCGAAACCCACGGTGGTGTCGAGCACGAAGGCGTCGGTCGTCCACTTGTGCGCGAAGTCGCCCTGGATGTTGTTCGTGTAGTTGTCGATCGCCAGCGGGATGTCCTGGCGCAGCAGGGTGTGGTTGTCCGAGGTGATCGTGATGCCGCGGACGATGCGACGGCGGTCCACGAGATTGCCGCCGAAGTAGTAGAGGCGGAGGTTGGCGTTCTCGGTGAACTTGGTGAGGAGCGTGACGTCCACGAAGCTGTCCTGGTTCTTCCAGAACGCATTCTTGCTGCGGGCCGGCGAGAAGCCCTTCGTCGAGTACTGGTTCAGCTTCGCCAGCATCGGCGCGGTGGTCGTGCCAAGCGTCGTGGTGTAGTCGAGGAAGTCCTCCCAGTAGAAATAACCGTTGTCGCGGAAATAGTAGCCGTTGATCAGCACGCTGGTGTTCTGCCCGAAGAACAGCGAGAGACCGCCGCCGAGGAAGAGTTGGTCCTCATTCTCGATCTCCTTGTCCTTGTCGGCCGTGAGCGTGCCGAGCGTGAACCGGTAGGCGGCCCGGAAGGACTTGTCCTCATAGACCGGCCCGCCGACGTTGGCCGCGAGGCGGACGTAGTTGTTCTTCGAGACGGTGATCTGGGCGTCGCCGGAGGGCTTCTCCGACGGCTTCACGGTGACGAAGTTCACACCGCCACCGAGGAAGGTGTTATTGCCGAGGAGCATCGCGCCCGGCCCCTTGATCACCTCGATGCGCTCGACGTCGTACATCGGGTTCCGCTTGAAACCCGTCTTCGTGACACCGTCGCGCAGCGAGAACGTCGTGCGGAAGCCGCGGATGTTCACGTCGTCGTTGATGGTCTGATTCTGCGTGACACCGGCCACGCCGAACTGGAGGACCTCGTGCACCTCAACCGCGTTGAGGTCGTCGATCTGCTCCTTGTTGATGATCGAGACGCTGCCCGGGATCTCGGCGAGGTCCTTGGCGGTGCGGCTGCCGACCAGGGTCTGCTCCGTCCGATAGCCCTTGTCGTTTTCCGACGACACGACGAACGGATTCAGCTTCGTGATTTTCTCGTCAGGCTTTGCCGGGTCGGAACTCGACGCCGGGGCAGACTGCGCATTCGCAAACACAGTGGCGGCCACCAAGGCCGCACACGCAATGAACATCCGCTGGAGGGGGGCGGAAGGTGTGGTGTGGTTCATGGGTAGGTAGTAACTAGAGCAACAATGGATACAAAAGTATGGAAGTGTGTGCTCTAGTCAACTAATTTGAGCAAGCAGCATGCCTTAATTACGACGAGAAGGTGTTTTTATCACCGAGCGACGGGAATGGCATTCGACTCTGCCTTAAACACTTGTCAACAGCCATCTAACAAAACCTCAGATTCGCGACACCTCATTCGATCGAGCCGATCGATGGCACCGGGCCGGATTTCCGATCAAGATCGAGCCCGCCGAAAGGGTTGGGGTCGGAAAAAACGCGTTTCCGCCTCCCCCGCCAATGGATCAACCGTTGTATACGAGTTCTTCGTCGGTCAGCTCCCGCGCCACCAGGCCCGCGCCCGACTGCGCCATCATGCGGAGGCTCTTGTCGATGATATCCTGGATGTGGCGCTCCATCGCGCCCTTGGCCGCCTCGGAATTCCCCTGGGCGATCGCCTGGTAGATCTCGTCGTGGCTCTCGAGCACCCGGCGGCGGTTCTCGTCCCGCTCCTCCTTGGTGGCCAGCTGCAGCGGCACGCCGGCGGCCGAGTTGGTGGGTCCAAACACGATCCGATTGACGAGGTGCAGCCGCAGGATCTCGCCCTTCATCAGGTCGTTCTGCGCCGCCGAGATGATCGCGATGTGAAAATGCACGTCCTCCCGCACCAGCTCGTCCGTCAGCGACCGGTCCTCGACGCCGCCGTTGATGCGCTCCGTCAGGCCCCGCATCGCCTCCAGCGCAAACTTGATCTCACGCAGGTCGGCCTGACTGTGGTTCAGGGCCGCCAAACCAGTCGCATGCCCCTCCAGCGCCAGCCGGAGGTCGCACATCTCCCTGAATTCCTTGATATCCATGGTCTTGACACTCGCCCCCAGACGGGGACGGATGCTGACCAGGCCGTCGGCCTTCAGCTTGTGCAGGGCCTCGCGCACCGGGGTGCGGCTCACCCCGATCTCCGCCGAAAGACTCTCGGTCAACAGGGCGAAGCCCGGTGCGTACTCCCCGGAAAGGATTCGTTTCCGGATGTACTCGTAGGCTACATCAGAGTTGACTTTCTTCATAGAGCGACGAAATGCACTTGTATACAGAATTGCAAGCCTACAACTTCGCGTCCCGGTGACGCGGTTCCGCCGTCTGGCGTAACGGCGGCGACTGTATTACCTACCCTTTTTCCATGTCGAAACATTCCGTGCTCGTCATCGGCTGCGGCAGCATCGGGGAACGCCATTTGCGGTGTTTCCAGAAGACCGGCCGCGCGGTGGTTACAGCCTGTGAGTCGAATACCGCGCTGCTGCAGAAGATGGTGGCCACGTACGGTGTCGAGGGCCGGTCCGATTGGCAAGCGGCGGTGCGCGAACCGTTCGACGTGGTGGTGATCTGCACCCCCGCCCCGCTCCATGTGCCCATGGCCACCGCCGCCCTCGAGGCCGGCCGCCATGTCCTGGTCGAGAAGCCGCTCTCGCATTCGCTGGACGGTCTCGACGGCCTGCTCCGGGCCCGCGATCGTGCCGGGCGCCAGGTCGCCGTCGCCTACGTCCTCCGCACCTACCCCATCCTGACCGAGGCCCGCGCCTTCCTCCGCGGCGGACCGTTCGGCCGCATGCGCCAGGCCACGGTCGTCACCGGCCAGCCGTTCTATTTCTTCCGTCCCGCCTACGCCCAGACCTACTACCGCGACCGGCGGATGGGCGGCGGCGCGATCCAGGACGCGCTCACCCACACGGTCAACTGGGTCGAGAGCGTGCTCGGTCCGACCGAGAGCGTGCTCTGCGACTGCGCGCATCTCGAGCTGCCGGACGTCGAGGTCGAGGACACGGTGCACGTCGCCACGCGGCACGGCGACGCGCTCGCAAACTTCTCGATCAACCAGTTCCAGTCGCCCAACGAGACCACCCTCCAGTTCAACGCCGCCGGCGGCAGCGTGAAGATCGAGCTGCACCGGGCCCGCTGGGGCGAGTTCGCCAAGGGCGCGTCGGGCTGGACGTGGCACGACATGCCCCCGCTCGACCGCGACACGCCGTTCGTCACCCAGGCCCAGGCGTTCCTCGACCAAGTCGAGGGCCAGCCGTCGCGCCTCTGCTCGCTCGAGGAGGCGGTCAGCACCCTTCGCTTCAACCTCTCCGCCCTCGCCTCCGCCGAATCCGGCGCCCGCGTGGCCTGCGCTTCCGTCCATGCCCGCTGATCCCGCCCGCCCCCTCCGCCTCGCAATGCTCGGGATGATCCCCGGCAACGGACACCCGTACTCATGGTCCGCGATCATCAACGGCTACGATCGCGCCGCGATGGCGTCGTGCCCGTACGCCGGCATCCCCGTCTACCTCGGCGGCCAGCCGCACGAGTCGGTGCGCGTGCCCGGCGTGCAGGTGACGCATCTCTGGACGGACAACCCGGCCGAGGCGCCGCACGTCGCGCAGGCCTCGCTGATCCCGCACGTCGTTGCTCGGCCCGAGGACGTGATCGGCCATGTCGACGCCGTCCTGGTCTCCACCGACGACGGCACTGACCACGTGCGCCGGGCCCGCCCCTTCGTCGAGGCCGGCCTGCCGGTGTTCGTCGACAAGCCGCTCGCCACGACCGTCGAGGACCTGCGGACCTTCATCGCCTGGAAGCGCGCCGGCCGGCGGATCCTGTCGTCGAGCGGGATGCGGTATGCACCGGAGCTCGCCACGCTGATCGGCAACCTGCCCGCGCTCGGCGACCTGCGGTGGCTGTCGTTCGTCTCGATCAAGACCTGGGATCGCTACGGCATCCACGTGCTCGAGCCCGCCTTCCGCGTGCTGGGGCCGGGATTCCTCTCCGTGCGCCTCGAAACGCAGCCGGGCCTCGAAGTGGCCCACCTCCTGCATCGCAGCGGGGTGCAGGTGACCCTCCCCATCATCTATGACGGCGGCCCTTCGTTCGGCACCGGCCAGGTCTGCGGCACGAAGGGCCAGACCACGCTGCGCTTCGCCGACACCTACACGGCATTCCGCAACCAGCTGCTCAGCTACATCGAGTTCGTGCGCAGCGGGCAGGACCCTTACCCGTTCGACCACACCGTCGAGATGATGTGCGTCATCATCGCCGGCATCCGCAGCCGCGAGCAGGGCTCGCGCCGGGTCGACGTCGCCGAAATCTCCAGCCAAGTCCTTTCATGAAAAACCGAAACAGCCGCGTTCTCCGCCTCATCCGCGACGGCCAACTGCCGACGGTGCTCAAGATCAACCTGTCGGATCCCCGGGTCATCGAGGCCGCCGGCCTCGGCGGCGCCGACGCCGTGTGGCTCTGCAACGAGCACGTGCCGAACGACTGGATCGGGCTCGAGAACCAGATCCGCGCCGCGCGCATCTACGACATGGACACGATCGTCCGCGTCAGCCGCGGCAGCTACAGCGACTATGTCCGGCCGTTCGAGGCCGGGGCCACCGGCATCATCGTGCCCCACGTCGCGAACGCCGCCGAGGCCCGCCAGATCGTCGAGTGGGTGCGCTTCCACCCGGTCGGCAAGCGCGCGCTCGACGGCGGCAATGTCGACGGCCAGTTCTGCGGGGTGCCGCTCGCGGAGTACCTCACGCACTCCAACACCGAGCGCTTCGTGATCCTCCAGATCGAGTCGCCCGAGGCGCTCGAGCAGGTCGAGGCCATCGCGGCCGTGCCCGGATTCAACGGCCTCCTCTTCGGGCCCGGCGACTTCAGCCACCGCATCGGCCAGGTCGGCCAGCTCGACTCGCCGGTCGTCGTGGCCGCCCGCAAGCGCGTCGCCGCCGCCGCCCGCCAGCACGGCAAGTTCGCCATGACCGCCGGCCTGATCGCGCCGTTCCCCGAGCTCGTCGCCGAGGGCCACCAGCTCATCGGCATCGGCGCCGACGTCATCGGCATCACGGGCTACGTGCGCCAGCGCCTCGACCTCGTCCAGGGGCACATCGCCGCGCTGCCCGCGAACCTCAAGCCCGGTCCCCGCTCCCCCTATGTCTGACGTCCCTTCGTTCTCCCTCGCCGGCAAGGTGGTCGTCCAGTTCGGCGGCACGGGCCATCTCGGCCGCGCCCTCGTCGCCGGGCTCGCCGGCCACGGCGCCACGCTGGTCGTCGCCTCGCGCAACCGCGCCTCCCTCGCCGAGCTCGCCGCCAGCGAGCGGGCCGCCGGCCGCTCGGTCGAGGTCGACGAGGTCGACATCGGCTCCGAGCCCTCGCTGTTCGCGCTCCGCGACCGCGTCCTCGCGCAGCACGGCCGCATCGACGGCATCGTCTTCAACGCCGTGTCCCGCCCGATGAAGTCGTTCCAGGACGACCTCGCGGCCTGGCGCTCTTCGATGGAGACCAACGCCACCGGCTTCTTCGCCACCGTGCGCGCGTTCGGCGACGCGATGGCCGCCAAGGGCTCCGGCAGCATCGTCAACATCGCGTCCCAGATGGGCGTGATCGGCATGAACCCGTGGCTCTACGAGGGCACGACGATGGGCGCCCCGCCGGATTATTTCTTCCACAAGGGCGGCATGATCAACCTCACCCGCCAGCTCGCCTCGTACTACGGCCCGAAGGGCGTCCGCGTGAACGTCGTCTCCCCGGGCGGCATCTACAACCCCGACAAGCCGCAGGCCGCGGCCTTCCTCGAGCGCTACGGCAAGATGACGATGCTCGGCCGCATGGCGAACGCCCCGGAGATCAGCGGCGCCGTGGTCTTCCTCCTCAGCGACGCCGCCACCTACGTCACGGGCGCCAATTTCCCCGTCGACGGCGGCTACACCGCCAAATAGGCGTTTCCCATGCAACCCCGACTGGCAGGCCAGGTGGCGGTCGTCACCGGCGGCGGCTCCGGCTTCGGCGAGGCCATCGCGGACCGCTTCGCGCGCGAGGGCGCCCGGATCGTCGTCGCGGACTTCAACGCCGCCGCCGGCGAGCGCGTCGCCGCCGCGCTCCGCGCCGCCGGCCACGAGGCCGTCAGCTGCCCCGGCGACGTCGGCGTCTCCGCCGACATGGCCCGTATCGTCGCGGCCGCGGTCGAGCGGTTCGGCCGCCTCGACGTGATGGTGAACAACGCCGGGATCAGCCACCCGAACCAGCCCATGCTGCAGGTCAGCGAGGCGCAATTCGACCGGCTTTACCAGGTCAACGTGAAGAGCATCTACCTCTCGGCGGTCCACTGCGTGCCGGTGTTCCGGCGCCAGGGCGGCGGGAGCTTCATCAACATCGCCTCCACCGCGGCGGTCCGGCCGCGGCCCGGCCTCTCGTGGTACAACGGCTCCAAGGGCGCCGTCGTCCTGCTCACCAAGTCGTTCGCCGTCGAGCTCGCCCCGGACAAGATCCGCGCCAACGCCATCGCGCCGGCGATTGCCGACACGCCGCTGCTCACGACGTTCATGGGGACGCCTGACACGCCCGAGAACCGCGCGCGCTTCCTCGCGTCGATCCCGCTCGGCCGCCTCTGCCAGCCCGCCGACGTCGCCAACGCCGCGCTGTTCTTCGCCGACCCGGCCTCCGCGTTCGTCACCGGCACCTGCCTCGAGGTCGACGGCGGGCGCTGCATCTGACCGTCGCGTCCCCCGGCCGCGCCATGCCACCGTCCGCTCCGCTCGCCGGCAAGAAGGTCTGGGTCACCGGCGGCGCCGGCTATCTCGGCGCGCCGATCGTGCGGGCCCTCGACGAGGCCGGCGCCGCCACGGTCTGCCTCGATCTGCCGGGACGCGCCGCGGCCCTTGTCGCCGCGCACGGGCTCCGGCACACCGTCGCGGTCGACGCCGATCTCGCCGACGTCGCCGCGCTGCCCGCGCTCGTGAACCGGCTGGCCGAGGCGCACGGGGCGCCCGACGGCCTCGCGCACCTCGCGTTCGCGTCGTCGGCCGGCAAGCGGCTCGAGGAGCTCACCGCCGCGGAGTTCCAGCACACGTTCGACGCCGCGCTCACCCCCGCCTTCGTCCTCGCCCGCGCCGTCGCCGAGCAGATGCGGCCCCGCGGCTCCGGCAGCGTCGTCCTCTTCGCCAGCATGTACGGGGTCGTCGCCCCCGACCCGGGCGCCTATCCCGCGCCCCTCACGCCCAACCCCATCGACTACGGCGCCAGCAAGGCCGCCGTCCTCCAGCTCGCGCGCTACCTCGCCGTCCATTACGGCCGCGCCGGTCTCCGCTTCAACTGCATCACGCCTGGCCCGTTCCCCAACCCGACGGTGCAGCAGAACCACCCGGAATTCGTCGCCGGGATCGGCCGCAAGACCGCGCTGGGCCGCATCGGGCGCAATGACGAGATCGTCGGGCCCACGCTGTTCCTGCTGTCCGAGGCTTCCGCGTACGTGACCGGCCACAGTCTCGTCGTCGACGGCGGCTGGACCGCCTGGTAAGCCGCGTCATGTCCTCCGCGCTGAGCCGCCGCGCCTTCCTGCAGTCCGGAGCCGCCCTCGCCATGACCGCCCCGCTCGCCCGCCTGGCCGGCGCCACCACCCCCGCTGCTCCCGCCCGGCCGCTCGCGGCCCACCGCGTCCTCTTCAACGGCGACTGCAATTTTCTCTTCTACAATCCCGAGCTGTGGCAGCCCGAGGGCGGACCCTTCCGTCCCGCCGCCATCGACCGCTACGTCGCCACGCTCGCCGCCGGCGGCGTCGACACGCTGCTCGTCAACCCGAACACCCAGGTCGCCTGGTACCCGTCGAAGTCCGTCGAGTACGTCCTCGCCGGCTACCGCCGCGGCGACCGCGGCTACGTCCGGCCCATCGCCGCGGGCAACGCCGCGCTCACGCCCGCGCAGGTCGACCAGTATGTCGAGCATCTGGTGACACTGTTCGACCTCTACCTCGACCTGACCGACGCCGGCGTCGACTGGCTCGCCGCCTGCGCCGCCGCCTGCCGCGCGCAAGGCGTGAGCCCCTGGCTGAGCTACCGGATGAACGCCACGCACTTCTCCGGCGCACCCGCCAGCCCGGTGAACTGCCGCCTTTTTCGCGACCCGCGTCACCGTCTGTCCGGCCGCGTCCCGCTCCCGGGTCACGCCCCCCAGCCCGGCTGGATGGGCCTGAACTATGGCAGCCCCGAGGTGCGCGAACACATGTACGCGATGATTCGCGACGGCCTTGAGCACTACGACTACGAGGGGCTCGAGCTCGATTGGCTGCGTCACCCCGTGTGTCTCGAGGCGCCGGCCGCCGCGCGGCAGGTCGAAGAGCTCACCGCGTGGTTTGCGTCGGTCAAGGCGCTGGCCGCTTCGCGCCCGCGGGCCGTGCCGGTCGGCCTGCGCGTGCCTGCGAATCTCGGCTACCTGCGCAGCATCGGGATCGACGTGCCCGCATTGGTCCGGCGGGGGCTCGTCGATTTCCTCACGTTCAGCAACTACTGGCAGACACCGTGGGAGCTGCCGTTGGACGAACTGCGCCGCGAGCTCGGCTCGGACGTGACGATCTACGGCGGCATGGAGGACGCGCCCAACTGGCTCGAGGCCGTCGCGCCGTCGCTCACCGAGCGCCCGGCCTACCAGGAGCTCCAGCTCGCGGGCGACAACGCCTTCCGCTCGCGGGCCGCCGCGACGGGACCGCAGCGGGTCCGCGGCACCCGCTACCTCTCCGCCAGCGCGCCGCTGATGCGGGCGAACGCGGCCGGCAAGCTCGTGCTCGGCGCGGAGGGCATCGAGGCCTTCAACTTTTTCGTCACCGACCAGGTCCGCGTCCCCGGCCAGCGCGCCGACTATGCGGCACTCCGACAGCTCGGCGATCTCGCCGCGCTGCGCGGCACTCCGAAGCACTACGCGTTCAACACCGCGTCCACGCAGCCGACGAAGCTCTGGGACGTCCCGGAGCAGCTGCCCGCCCGCCTGGCCCCCGGCCAGCGGCGCGCGCTCCGGCTTCCGATGTGCGCGGAGCCGTCCGACCGTGGACTCAGGCTGGTGGCCCAGCTCGTGGTCGACCGCGCCGGCGCGGCGCGCGCCTGCGGCGTCAGCCTCAATGGCGGCGACCCGGTGTTTGCACGGCAGGACACCGACGCCCTGCTGTTCCCCGCCGGCCCGTACACCCGCCATGTCGAGGAGCACGGGGCGTGGAACTACGCGCTCGACCTCGGCGCGGTGCGCGACGGCTGGAACGAACTTGTCCTCGTCAACGAGTCCCCTGAGGCCCTCGACCTGATCGCGGTCGAACTCGGCGTGCTGACCTCGCCGGCGTAGGCATCCCCGGTCCATGTCCACCTTCTCCCTCGCCGCCCGCTCCGCGCTCGTGACGGGTTCCTCGCAAGGCATCGGGCGCGCCATCGCGCTCGGCCTCGGTGCCGCCGGGGCGCGCGTCGCGTTCCATGGCCGCGACGAGGCCCCGCCGGACCTGCCCGCCGGCGCGCCCTACCTGCGCGCGGACCTGCTCGATCCCGCCGGCGGCCCCACTCTCCTCGCCGCCGCGCTGGCCGCCCTGCCCGATCTCGACCTGCTGGTCTGCAACGCCGGGAGCTTCTTCGACCGGCCGTTTCTCGAGCAGCCGCCCGAGCTGTTCGAGCGCACGCTGAACCTGAACGTGCGGGCCACCTATTTCCTGATCCAGGCCTTCGCCCGCGAGCTCGTCGCGCGCCGCCGGCCCGGCGCAGTCCTCACGGTCTGCTCGACCAACGGCTTCCAGTCCGAGGTCGACGCCACCGCCTACGACACCTCCAAGGGCGCGCTGGTCATGCTCACCCGCACGCTGGCCCAGGCGCTCGCGCCGCACGGGATCCGCGTGAACGGCATCGCGCCGGGCCTGATCCGCACGCCGCTCAACGCCTGGATGACGCAGGACCCGGCCACGATCCGGCATTACGAGAAGAAGATCCTGCTCAACCGCATCGGCGCGCCCGAGGACTGCGCGGGCGCCGCGGTGTTCCTGCTTTCCCCCGCCGCCGCCTACATCACGGGCCAGATCCTCGTGGTCGACGGCGGCCTGACCGTCGGCCAGATCGGCCGCATGTGAGAACCCTTTCGCCACCATGAGCACCACTCTCGTCACCAACGCCCGCATCGTCTTTCCCGGCCAGCGCATCGCCGCCGGCTCCCTCCTGCTCAGCGGCGGACGGATCGCCGCGATCGACCCGGTGCCCGCCGCCGTGCCCGCGGGCACCGTTCGCGTGGATGCCGGCGGCCGTCTGCTGACGCCCGGTCTGATCGACGTCCACACCCACGGCGTGGGCCACCACCTCTACGAGTCGTCGCCCGAGGACCTGCTGGCCGGCCTGGCCTTTCTCGGGCGGTTCGGCACGACGGGCGTGCTGCCGACGCTGTACCGGGTGATGAACCGCCCGTCGCTCGACCATCTCGCCCGGCTGTCGCGGGCCCTCGACTCCGCCCGCGGCGTCGCCGTGCCCGGCTGGCACCTCGAGGGGCCGTTCCTGAAGCTGCCGGGCGCCGGGGCCGAGACCATCCCCGGCGACCTCGGCCTGCTCGAGGAACTGCTCGCCGCCACCGGACCGCGGACCGCCGCCATGTCGATCAGCCCCGACACGCCCAACATTCTTCCCGTGATTGCGCGCCTGGTGGAGAAGCGCATCGTGCCGTTCATCACGCACACCCGCGCCTCGACGGAGGAGACGGAGCGCGCGATCGACGCGGGCGCGCGACACGCGACGCATTTCTACGACGTGTTCCCGCTGCCCGACATCACCGAGCCGGGCGTGCGGCCATGCGGGGCCGTCGAGGCGATCCTCGCCGACCCGCGCTGCCGCGTGGACTTCATCTGCGACGGGGTGCACGTCGCGCCCGTGGCCGTCCGCGCCGCCCTCGCCGCCAAGGGCTTCGGCGGCATCGTGCTCATCACCGACTCGAACATCGGCGCGGGGCTGCCCGACGGAGTCTATCCCACCACGTTCGGCTTTCCCGTGAAAGTCAGCCGCGGCAACGCCGCCCGGATCCACGACCCGGCCCACCCGAACCACGGGGCGCTCGCCGGCAGCGCCCTGACCATGAACGTCGGCATCGCGAACCTGCACCGCTGGCTGAAGCTCCCGCCCGAGCAGATCTGGGCGATGGGCAGCACCAACCCCGCCCAGTTGCTCGGACTCGAGCGCAAGGGCGTCATCGCCCCGGGGGCCGACGCCGACGTGGTCGTGTGGGAGGACGATTTCTCTGCGCGCCACACCTGGGTCGGCGGCGACCTCGTCCATTCGGCGACGTGACCGTCGGGTCGCAGTCGGGACTCGAACCCGCCGGCGGCCCGCGCATGCTCATTGGTTCCGACCGACTCCGTCCCGGCCCATGATCTTTCCCACCAAGAAGCGCGACCCCGGGCTCTACCCGCACCGGCACGGGCTCTATTTCTCCTTCTACAACGCGCTGAACTGGCAGGTCGCGATCGGCACCCCGACCGTGCTGTTCATGCAGCAGCTCGGCGCCGACTCGTTCCAGGTCGGGCTCGTGTTCTCGTGGACGTTCCTCCTGACGCCGGTGCAGGTGCTCGCGACGGCCTTCCTGCCGCACCTCGGCTTCAAGCGCCTGACCCTCGTGGGCTGGAGCGCGCGCGCGTGGTGCCTCGTGGTGCCGATCGGCCTTGCGCTCCTCGCGCCCCGCCAGCCGCTGCCGTGGATGATCTACGCGATGGTGACCGCGATGTTCGTCTACAGCCTCGCGCGCGCCGTGGGCTCGGCGGCGCTGACCACCTGGCTGTACCAACTCGTGCCGGCGCCGATCCGCGGACGGTACTGGGCGACCGACCAGATGCTCTCGGGCATCGCGATCATGGGCTCGCTCATCGTGTACGCGGGCCTGTTTCTCGTGCTCCCGGTCTACCTGGCGTTCCTCGTACAGTACCTCGTCGCGGTGTTCGGCGCCTGGATGGCCAACCACGAACTCAACCAGCTCACGGACGTCGAGCGTCCCAAGATGCTCAGTCTGGAGAAGATCGTCACCGAGACGCCGCGGCTCATCACGGAGCCGAGCCTCTTCCGCACCTACCTGTGGCTGTCGATCCCGCTCTACGTGACGATCACGCCAATCGCGCCGTTCGCCGCGTACTACCTGAAGGCGACGGGCGGGCTCACGGCGTCGAGCATCCTCCTGCTCACGATGCTGACCTATGTCGGCCTGATCGGCGCGAATCTCTTCATGCGGACCCACATGGACCACCACGGCGCCAAGCCGTTCTTCCGGCTCTCGTACGGGCTGCTCGCGCTGATCGCGACCGGGTGGTTGTTCTACCTGCAGGGTGGCGGACGCTCGCCGATCGTCCTGGCGGTCCTCTACACGCTGCAGGGCGCGGCGTCGGGCTGCTGGACCTCGGCCAACCTCAACTACCTCGCGAAGATCGTGCCCGAGCAGGACCGCGCGCTGCCGGTGTCGATCCACGGCGCGGTGATCACCTTCCTCGGCGGCTGCTCGCCGGTCTTGTGGGGACTGTTTATGAAGGGTCCGTCCGAGGCGCAGCCCGTCAACGTGCCGGTCTTCCAGGCGTTCTTCGTCTCGCTGCTCCTCACCACCGCCGCGCTGTTCTGGCTCGTGCGCCGGCTGCCGGAAAAGACCGGCCCGGCCTACCCGCTGCTGCAGGGCGGCTGGCTGCTGCGGCCGTTCCGCGGCGTCGGCAACCTCATCAACCTCGTCGAGCAGCCGGTCGACCACGCCGAGCCGCAGGACTGACCGGCGCTTGGTTCCCCAAGGGAGCCAAGCGTCGCCCCTTGTCACCGCGCCCCGGGCCGCCAGAGTCCCGCCGAGGCCCGCCGGTGCGGACCTCGCCTGAACCTCCAACCCCCTCCGTCATGTGCGCCAAGCTTGATTACGACGCGCTGCGCGAACGCTACGAGGCCGACGGCTTCGTGGTGGTGCGCGGCCTCTTCCCCGCCGCCGAGTTCAAGGAACTCCAGGACCAGCTCGACCGCTATGTCCGCCAGGTCGTGCCGACCCTCCCGAAGGACGCCGCGTTCTTCGACGACTACAGCAAGCCCGAGACGCTGCGCAAGATGCAGTCGCTGAACCGCCACGACCCGTGGTTCGACCGCTTTCTCCAGCAGGGCAGCCACGTGCCGCTCCTCGAGCACTTCATGCGCGACAAGTGCAGCCCGCAGGGTCTCGAGTGGTTCGACAAGCTGCCGTACGACACCAACGCGACCCCCGCGCACCAGGACGGCTTCTACTGGTGCCGCAAGCCGAACGTCGCCTGCGGCCTGTGGATCGCGCTGGACAAGGTCGACCGCGAGAACGGCTGCCTCTGGTACGCCCGCGGCTCGCACAAGCTCGGCATCCTGCCCCACGCCCCCAGCGGCGTCCTCGGATTCAGCCAGGGTCTGCTCAATTTCGATCCCAAGGCCGTCGACGGCGTGCCGATCGAGCTCGAGCCCGGCGACGCCGTCGCCCACTCCAGCGCGACCATCCACTGGACCGACGTCAACCGCACGCCGCGGCACCGCCGCGCCATCGCGACCTTCTGCTTCGGCGCGTCCACCGTCCGCGACGAGGAGGCGTTCGCCCGCTACAAGGCCAGTCTCAAGTCCCAGCTCGAGAAGCGCGGCATCGCGGTCTCCTCGTGACCGCCAGCGTCAGTCGGCGCCGCTGAGCTCGGTCGGCAGCGTCTTAGCCAGCGGCGGCAGGCGGCCCGTGTCGAAATACCGCACGGCCGCCTCCGTCAGGTGGTGCACGAGCCGCCGCACCGGCGACGGATAGTGCGCCGGCGGCGGCTCGAGTTTCACCACCTCGGGCGAGTGCAGCAGCGCGACGACCTCCGCCTGCGCGGGCACCGGCACGCCGGCGCGCCACAGCGCCGTCACGACCAGACTCACCGGCACCGGCGCTAGGACGATTAGTCCCGTCCGGCCCTGCACGCCGGCCGCCAGCCGCCGCACCGTCGCGCGCAGCGACGCGGGCGTCAGCGCCACCGGAACCGTGCGCGGCGTGACGCGCGCCGGCCGCCAGGCGGCGCAGGCCGCCTCGAGCGCGGCCCGCGCGCTCCGCAGTCCCGCCGCCTCGGCCTGAACGTGCAGCAACACAATCTCCCCGCAGCCGCGCTGCAGCAGGCGGAACGTCGCATGCCGCACCGCCGCAGGCTGGTCGACATTGACGAACGGCAGCCGGATCCCCGGCCCCACCTCGCCGAGCACGACGGCCGGGCGACCCGCCGCGGCGAACAACCGCTGGTAGACCGGCGGCACCGAGGCGAGCACCAGGACCTCCGCGCCCGCCGCCGGTTTCCGGGCAATCTCCCGCAGCCGCGCGGGCGAGCAGAGCTCCCACTTAAATTCCAGACCGCGCACGCGCAGCTGTTCCTGGAACGAGCTGATCGTCTCCAGGTAGCCGTGAATGGTCGGGCCGTAGGCGCCGTGCAGCAGCAGGCGAACCGTCCGCGGACCCTTCGCAGGCCCGGTCGGCACGCGGGCCCGTCCCGGCGTAATCCGGACTCCCCGCGGGTGGACCACCAGCCAGCCTTCGCGATGCAGTTCCCGGAGGGCCGCCGCCAACGTGCGACGTCCCACGCCGAGCTGCTGGCCCCATCGGCGCATCCCCGGCAGCGGCTCGACGAGCTGGCCGTCGCGGATCGCCTGCCGCAGGTACTCAGTGAGCTGGCCGCCCTTCGAGCGCCACCAGGGCCGCGCCCCGGAATCGCCGCCCGGAGACCGCCCGGCGGGCGAGGCAGCTGTGCGACTGGGACCGCGACGCGGCATGGCTCAGCTCCGGCCCAGATCCGCCAACACCCGCGGGTCGCGCAGGTCCTGCGCGGCCAGCGCCTGGTCCAAGTGGCCGCGGCCGCGGCCGCCGACCAAAACGGTGTCGACGCCGGGCGTGCGCATGACCCATGCAAGCGCGAGTTCCGCGAGGCCGCGCCCGTGCCGGGCCGCGATGGCCTCCAGCTCGGCGAGCCGGCGCCGCGGCGCGTCCTTGAAGTAGATGTCCTGGTGTCCCGGCACGATGGCGAACCGCGAGCCGGCCGCGACGCCGTCGCGGTGCTTGCCGGTCAGGAAGCCGGCCCCCAGCGGGCTGTACGTGACCACGGTGATCCGGTGGACCGCACACAGCGCGAGGAATTCCGGGGTCAGGTCGCTCACGGCGAAATTGTGGTTGTTCTGGACCACGGTGAAGCGCGCGAGGCCCATGCTTTGCTGGCGCGCGAGCGCGGCCTCGAGCTGGGCGGCGGTGAAGTTGCTCGCGCCCAGCGCCCCCACCCGGCCGGTTCGGACCAGCTGGTCCAGGACCTGGAGGGTCTCGGGCAGTTCGACGGTGGCGTGCCAGTGGTGGAGGTACAGCAGGTCCACCGACTCGCGGCCCAGCCGTTGGAGACTCTCTGCCAGCTGTGCCGCAAGCTTGGTTGGGTCGTAGGGCGGCAGCAGCTTGGTCGCGACGACGAGTCGCTCCGGCCGCCGGTCGGCGAGCCACCGGCCCACGATCCGTTCCGAGCCGCCGGCGCTGTACGCCGCCGCGGTGTCGAAGAGCGTCACGCCGCGCCCTAGCGCGTAGTCCATCAGCTCGCGCGACGCGGCCTCGTCGATCTCGCGGCCGAAGGTGGCGCAGCCGAGGCTCACGGGGCCCACCGGCTTTCCAGCGATGAGGGAGTTCATGAAAGTTGACGCCACCGGCGGCGCAGGTCGCGGCCGACCGCCACGGCGTCACGCCAAGTGTCGGGAAAACTGCTCAGGCCGTAGGCGGGAGCCGCGTGCCCCAGCTCCACCACGACGAGCAGCGGCGCGCTGGTGCGGCGGGCGCGCTCGTGGGCCAGCAGGCTCCCGGCATAGTCGAGCCAGTCGCGGTATTCCGGCGTGCGCTGGCCGCGCGGCGTGAGGGCGGGCAGCTGGCAGTGGTGGCCGTTGAAGGGCCGGAGGTGAAATTGCCGCGCGGCGCGCAGCAGCTCCGCCGGCTCCCGCAGCCGGGACCAGAGCTGACCCGGCGGGAGGTGGCGCACCACGGCGAAGTGCGAATGGTCGAGGCACAGCGGCAGGGTCGCCCCGGTCCGCCGCCGGAAACCGCGCGCCAGCGCGACCGTGGCCTCGGGCGTCTCGGTGTAGGTGTCGCGGTGGGTCTCGATCGCGAACGGCAGCCGATGACGGCGGGCCGCCGCGGCGATTCGGGTGGCGAGCGTCACGGCCGATGCCCGCGGCGTGTCGTAGTCGCCCAGCTGCACGTCCATCGCCTCCGCGCCCAGCGCCCGCGCCGCCGCGAACGGCGGATCCACCGGGTCGCCCACGCCGAGGCTCGTCACCGCCAGATAGCGCAGCGCGCCGCGTTCCGCGAGGACCGGCAGCGGCGGCGAGAAGACGCCGTCGAATCCCGCCCGCCGGATCGCCGCAAACTTCCGGGCCCAGGTCCACTCGCGGTCCGCCGTCGGGTACTGGCGGAGCGACCACAGGGTGGCGAACAGCCGGAGTTCACGCGGACGAGACGGCATGGCAGCGGCCGGGTCAGGCGTTCCGCATCTTGGCGTCCGGGTCGGACGCCTTGGTGTAACGGTCGAGTTGACGGGGATCCTTCGGCCATTCCGGGCGAAGGCGCACGTCCTTCGTGCCCGCCACGGAGCCGACCGGCGCGTGCGGGCCGGTCGCGCTCTGCGGCCGCATCTCCCACCAGCATTGCCCCTGATGATTGTGCTCGTGGTCCACGACATAGCCGGCCTCCGCGAGCATCGGGCCGGTCCAGCCCATGCAGTGGTCGCAGTAGTCGCGATAGTTCTTCAGGCCGTTGCGCAGCAGGAAGCCGCGCGACGGGCAGTCGTGGAAGTCGATGCGGAAGACGTCGGCGCCGTGCGAGATGTTGAAGCCGAGGCTCGGCGACTCCTCCGTCAGCGTGTGGCCCCAGTATTTCAGCATGCCCGGGATGCCCTCGCGCCGGATGAGGTCCCGCGCGTGGCGCTGGCTGTCGTGATTGATGGCCTCGTTCCAGTAGTCGCGCACCAGGGCGTGGCCGCCGACCCGCTCGAACCAGCCAAAGGACCACTCGTAGTGGCCGCAGAAGTCGTAACAGCCGATCATGACCGCACCTCCTTGATCTGCGCCGCGTCCTGCGGCGGGAGCTTGGCCTCGGGTTTCGCGTAGGTGTGACAGCAGCTGCCGTCGCCGCCCTGCAGGCGCATGGTGAGGCCCGCCGCCTGCGCGCGGGCCGCGCCGAGCAGGTGACAGTGCTGGCAGTACTCCTTCACAATCTCGCGCCCACCGGCCCGGAGGTGGGCGATCGCCGGACAGGTCCGGACCTGGATCTCAACGCGGTCGGCCAGCTGCCGCACCTCGACGTCCGCACCCGGCTCCGCGGCGAAAAACGCCTTCCAGTAGTCGGCCACGGCGGGCAGTCCGCCCTGCGTCCATTGCTGGTTGACCTTCGCGAAATAGCCGCGGCCCATCTCCTCGAGATAGCTGCGCCAGGCGTCGCGGCCGAGCCGCTGCAGGATGAAGCGGAACGTCGCGTTCACCGCGTAGTAGAAGTCGGCCGAACCCTGTGGCTTGGTGTCGACGTAGGGCAAAGGCGAGCTAGTGGACGGCATGGGACAGGAAAGGACGGAAGGCTCAGGCACCGGCGTACACCGGCAGGACCGGACCGCGCACGCCGGGATCGACGCGGAAGAGATAGCCGGCCTCGGGCTCGGCGTCGGCGCGGGCCTCGTCCACCGCCGACGTGATGTAGAGCTGGTCGAGTTTCGGGCCGCCGAACGCGCACGACGTGGCGTTCGCGGCGGGAATCGTCACGGTCTGGAGCAGGCGCGCGGTCTTCGGTTCCCAGCGCGTGACCTTGCCGGCGCCCCAGTGCGCGAGCCACAGGCAGTCCTCCTCGTCGAGGCAGCAACCGTCCGGCCATCCGTCAGCGTCGCCGAGCCGGATCGCGACTCGCGGCGGGCCGATGGTCCCGTGCTCGATGTCGCAGTCGAACGCCTGCACGACCCGCGTCGGCGAGTCCACGTAGTAGAGCGTCCGGGTGTCGCGGGTCCACGCGAGGCCGTTCGAGATGGTCACGCCCTCGCGCATCACGTGCGCGCTGGCGTCGGCGTCAAAGCGGTAGAGCCGCGACTGGCCCGGCCGGTCGTCGAGGGCGAGCGTGCCGGCCCAGAAGCGTCCGGCGGGGTCGACCTTGCCGTCGTTGAAGCGGAACTGTCGCGGGTCGTGGCCCGGCGCCTCCGCGATCCGCCGCGTCGCCCCGCTGTCGGGATCGACCGCATGGATGCCGTCGCGCAGCGCCGCCACGAGGCCGCCGCCGCGGGCCGGCACCACGGCGCCGATCATCTGGCTGCACGCAACCTCGCGCGGCGCGCGGCCGGAGAGGTCGGACTCGAAGAACTTCTGGCCGAGGATGTCGATCCACCAAATGGTGCCGCGCCGCGCATGCCACACCGGGCCCTCGCCCAGGCGGGCGCGCACAGCGTGGCAGACCTCGGCTCGCAGGTTGGCTCCCATGGCGGCGGGCGCGGGACTCAGCCGCGGGGCTCGAGCTCGACCGGGTTGGTGAGCCGGCCGATGCCCTCGATCTCGATCGTGACCACGTCGCCGGGCTTCAGCCAGCGCGGGTTCGGCTTGGCCGCCATGCCGACGCCCTGGGGCGTGCCCGTGAGGATCACGGTGCCGGGCACCAGCGTGGTGCTGCCGCTCAGGAACTCGATCAGGGTCGGCACGTCGAAGATCATGTCCGAGGTCGTCCAGTTTTGCACGGTCTCCGCATTGAGATGCGTCGCGATCTTGAGCTGGTTCGGCCCCGCGACCTCGTCGAGGGTCACGAGCCGCGGCCCGAGCGGGCAGAAGGTGTCGAAGAACTTGCCGCGGCACCACTGGCCGCCGCCGCGCTTGATCTGCCAGTCGCGGGCCGAGACATCGTTCGCGCAGGTGATCCCGAGGACGTAGTCGAGCGCCCGCGCCCGAGTCACGTTCTTGCACGGCTTCCCGATCACGACCGCCAGCTCGCACTCGTAGTCGACCTCGGTGCTGGCGAGGTGCTGCGGGATCTGGATCGGGTCGCCCGGGTGCTGGAGCGTGTTGAGGCCCTTCGCGAAGAGCACGGGGACCTCCGGCACCTTCATGCCCGACTCGGCGGCGTGCTGCCGGTAGTTGAGGCCCACGCCCAGGATCTGGGTGGCGGCGATCGGCGCGAGGAGCTTGGCCACGTCGGCCCGCTCGTTCGTCACGCGGTACGAGCCGAGGATGTCGCCCTCGATGCGAAGGGCCGGGCCCGTGGGCGGCTCGGCGCCGTAGGACACGCGGCCGGCGGAATCGGAGTAACGGATGAACTTCATGGGAAAAGGACCCGGGTCACTTCAGCACCGCGATCGCCTCGATCTCGTAGTGGAGCACGGTCGGGAGGCAGTTGGTGATGGTGGTGCGGGACGGATACGGGGCCGGAAAAAACTCGCGGTACAGCTCGTTGTAGCGGGCGACGTTGGCGGGGTCGCGGACGTAGTTGCGCGTCTGGACCACGTGCTGGAGGTCGCTGCCCGCCGACTCGAGCACCTTGCGGAGGTTCTCCACCGAGCGGCGGAATTCGCCCTCGAAGGTGTCGGAGATGATCTTGCCGGTGGCGTCCACCGACGCCTGGCCGGAGACGAAGATCAGGTTGCCCACCCGGACGCACGGGCTGAACGGGAGGTGCGAGACGGGCGTGTCGGGGTTGCGGGGATATTCGAGTTTCGTGCTCATGAGAAAATAAACTCCGGTTGCGCGATCGGATCCAGCGGATACACCGGACGGCGCAGGCGGCGATACGGAAAGGTCCGGAGATTGCTGGAACAGGGCCCGGGCGTGTCGACGAAGTGCTCGGCCTTCGCGATCGGGTCGTAGGCCTGCCGGTGGGCGACCGCGGCCTTGACGCCGATGAGCGCGAAGTCGCGCGGCTCAATGCCCTGGCTGCGGTACTGGCCGAGATCGAACGGCGGAGTCTTGCGGCTGGTCAGCAGGATGGTCACCCCCGCGGACCGCACCACCGCGCAGGGGCCCATGGCGATGTGCGTGCCGCTCATCGACGCCATGTGGCTGTGCACGTCCTCGAGGTCAAACCGGCCGTCGCTGCGTGAGACCAGCGTCACCTCCAACTCCACCGGGCCGGCATCCAGCGCCCAGGCGCGTCCGCCGACGGCCACCCGCGCCGTGCCGCCGACCGGTACCGCGGCCAGGTGCTGCACGGCAGCCGGATCGTTGATCGCCACGAGGCCGCGCTGGACCCGGTGCGCGAGCATCGCGCGCAGGATCCCCGTGCCGTCGCCCGGCGCGCCGCCGCCGATGTTGTCCGCCGGCTCGACCAGCAGCACCGGTCCCGCCGGGGCGGGCCCCAGCTTGGCCAGCACGGCATCGACGCTCGGGTAGTTCACCACGCCGAGATCCCGCATGTCCCACGCGAGGCGTGCGCCGCGCTCAAGCGCCCGTCGGGCAACGGCCGGATCGCCGTCGGCCACCACCGCCAGCGTCACGCCACTCTCGGCCGTGTCGGCGAAGGAGAACCCGGCCATGACATTGAACGCCCACACCTCGGGCACGCCGGCCTCGATCTCGTCCGCCAGCCGGGTCAGCGCCCGCATCGGGTCGGAGTGCGTGCCCGTGCCCGGCGGCGACCACAGCAGCGGCACGCGGCACCAGTGCATGCGGGGCACGCGCCCCGTCGTCAGGCAGCGGTGCAGCAATCCCGCCGCGCGCACCGCCGTCGCCTTCGCGTCGGTGTGCGGGTTTCGCCGGTAGGACACGAGGCCGTTGGCCTGCGCACAGACGCGGGCCGTGAGATTGCCGTGCAGGTCGAGCACGCCGAACACCGGCACCTGCGCCGCCCCCGGCAGTGCGCGCAGCCGCGCCAGCAGCTCGCCCTCGGGATCCTCGACGCCCGGGCTCGCCATCGCGCCGTGCAGCACGAGAAAGATCGCGTCCACGCCCGCGACCAGCGCCGGGCGCGCCCGCGGTTCAAACTCGGCCCAGAAACGCTCCAGCACGCTGTCCTCGAGCGGGCCGCTCGGCATCGCCCGCGCGTCCACCGTCGGGATCACCTCCCACCCGCGGCGCCGGGCCTCCTCGAGGAAACCGTCCGTCGGCGATTCGTCGCCGAGCTTGCCGAGGATGTCGGCGCCCAGCGTGACGGCGAAGTCCTCCCACCGGGTCGGCTCCGGGAGAAAAGTGTGGGTCTCGTGGAAGAGACCGCCGAACAGGACGCGGGGCTTCATCGGGTCGGCCTCAGGCCGGCTGCCACGTGGCCGCGTGGCGCGCAAAGCCGCGAGCCGCGCGCACGAGCGCCTCGTCGATGTCGGCGTCGCGGTGCGCCAGGCTGATCGACCAGAGGCCGCGCTCGATCGCGCGCACGCCCTCCTCGAGCAGGCAGCGGCGCAGGTGCGCCCAGCGGGCGGGGTCGTGACGCTTCACGTAGTCGCGGTAGTCGCGGATCGGGCCCTCGGCGGCGCCCGGCTTGAGGATCACGGTGTGAAAAACGAGGCCCGGGCCCTGCGGGCGCATCGGGACGCCGTGCTGGCGGGCGAGGTCGGAAAGACCGTCCATCAACCGGCGACCCAGCCGCTGGATCGTCGCGGGATGGGCGCTGCCCAGTTCGGCCACCTGGTCGAGGCACCAGCGGCTGCCGGCGAGGCAGAGTGGGTTGCCGTTGAGCGTGCCGGCGTGGATGACCTCGCCGGAGATGATCTTCGCCATGGCCGCGCGGGTGCCGGCGAGCGCGGCGAACGGCGTGCCGCCGCCGATGGCCTTGCCGAGCACGGTCAGGTCGGGCCGGTAGCCGTAGTAGCCCTGGGCGCAGGACCCGCCGAAACGGAAGCCCGTGATGGTCTCGTCCGAGATCATCATCATCCCGTCGCGGTCGCACAGCTCGCGGATGGTCGCCATCAACCCGGGCACCGGCTCGAGGCAGCAGGTGTTGCAGAGCACGGGCTCGAAGATGATCGCGGCGATCTGGCCGCGGTGCTGGTCGACCTTGCGCCGCAGGTGCTCCGGGTCGTTCCAGCGCGCGACCACGAACTGGTCGAGCACCTCGGGAATCACGCCCTTGCTCGGGTGCAGCCGGGCGGGGTTCTCGTCGTCGCCCCAGCGGTCGGCCGGGTTGGCAAAGCCCACGAGGCCCTCGTCGGCCCAGCCGTGGTAGTGGCCCTCGAAGCGCAGGATCAGCTTCCGGCCGGTGTGGCCGCGGGCGAGGCGGAAGGCGGTGAGCACGACCTCGGTCGCGGAGTTGCTGAAGCGCACCAGCTCGGCCGACGGGATCATGCGCTGCAGGCGCTCGGCGACCTCGAGCTCCAGCTCGCTCTGCGCGGCCCAGTGGGTGCCGAGGTGCGCCTGCGCCGCGATCGCGTCGGCCAGGCCGGTCGGGGCGTGACCGTAGAGCAGCGCGCCCTGCCCCAGCTGGAAATCCAGGTAGTGGTTGCCGTCGACGTCCCAGACATTCGGGCCGGAGCCGCGGGCGAAATACAGCGGCACGGGCGCCTCCATCTTGCGGATGCCGCTGTTGACGCCGGCGGCGATGCTGCGCTGGGCGCGCTGGAACAGTTCCTGGGAACGGGCGAACGTGTAGGGCATGGGGAAAGTCAGGCCGTGGCGGCGGGAGGCTCCAGCCCCTCGCGCATCGCGGCGATCAGCGCGGTGCGCTGAGCGGGCGGGAAGCG
This sequence comes from uncultured Opitutaceae bacterium, assembly GCA_964471615.1. Taxonomy (GTDB): domain Bacteria; phylum Verrucomicrobiota; class Verrucomicrobiia; order Opitutales; family Opitutaceae; genus Opi-474. Next base: position 67,515 of record CAYYGV010000003.1, on the reverse strand, counting down.
GTGGACCGGCACGGAAACACTCACGGCGGCCAGCGGCTCGCCGAGGCTGATCAGCGGCACGGCGATGCAGGCCACGCCGACCACCGTCTCCTCCTCCTCCAGCGCGTAGCCGCGGCTCCGGGTGGCGGCCAGTTCCTTCTCGAGTGCCGCGCGGGCCTGGCGCCGGCCGCGCGCCGGCAGCGTCGCGCAGGCCTTGGCCACCAGCCGCGCCTGCTGTTCCTCCGGCAGGTGGGCGACGATCGCCCGGCCCAGCGCCGTGGTGTGAAAGGCGTCCCGCGCCCCGGGCTTCACGATCCAGCGCAGCGGCTGCGTCGTCTCCAGCACGTGGGCGTAGCGCACGTAGAGCCCTTCGAGAAAGCCCAGGTTCACCGTCTCGTCGAACGCCGCGTGCAGCCGCTGCATCAGCGGCAGCGCCTTCGCCCGCACGGCCTCGTCGCGGCCGTACTCGCGCAGCGTCGCCAGCCGCGCCGCCAGCTCGTAGGCCCCGCCCCGCCCCGCCTGCTCGACGTAGCCGAGGTCGCGCACGCTCTTGAGGATCCGGTACACCGTCGGCTTCGGCAGCCGGCTCTCCTCCGCCACCTCGGCCAGCGTCAGGGGCCGGCCGGTGCGGGCGAGCGCCTCGAGGATCGAAAAGGTCTTGTCGATGACCGCGATGCTCATGTTTTGGCTGGACACGCTGTTTCACAATGTGAAACCCTTGTTTCGTCAAACAAAATACTCCGGTGCTCATTGACTGCCACAACCACCTCGGGGCGGACCTGTTCTTCTACCTGAATGGCTTCCATCCCTACGCGCAGGACCTGCCGGCGCTGGTGACCGAGGGGCGGCACGTGGGCGTGGACCGGTGGCTGGTGTTCCCGATGGTGGCGAACCTGACGTTCGACGTCCGGGCGATGCGCGCGGGGAAGCTCGCGCCCGGCGACGTCGAGCGCGTGCCCTACGCGTTCGAGAACGAGCGCATGCTGCGGGAGATCTACGAGCTCTACCCGGACCTCGGCCGGCTCACGCTGCCGGTGGTGATCCTCGACCCGCTGCGCGAGACGGCGGCGCAGGTGCGGAAGCTGCGCGAGTTGCACGCCCGGTTCCCGTTCTACGCGCTGAAGATCCAGGCGACGATGATCCAGTCCGACGTGGGCGCCCTGCTGCGCGAGGGCCGCTGCTTCCTCGACTTCGCGGTCGAGTTCAACCTGCCGTTCATCATCCACTCCAGCGTCGCGCCCGACGACCCCTGGTCGCAGGCCACGGCGATCCTGCGGGTGGCGGAGGCGACGCCCCACGTGCGGTTCTGCCTGGCGCATTCCTGCCGTTTCGACCGCCCCTGCCTCGACCGCGTGGCGGAGCTGCCGAACACGTGGTTCGACTGCTCGGCCCACCGCATCCACTGCCAGGGTGTCCGCGACGGCCTCGGGTTCGTGGCGCCGGCCGAGCGCCGCTTCGCGGCCGACTACCGCGACCCCGCGGCGGTGCTGCACGCGCTCGCGGCGGCCTACCCCACCAAGCTGATGTGGGGCTCCGACACGCCGTTCCAGAGCTACGTTGCGAGCCTCGGCAGCGAGATCCTCTCCCTGCGCAGCACCTACCGCGAGGAGGTCGCCTGCGTCCGCGCCCTGCCGCCCCACCTCTTCACCGCCGTCACCCACGACAACACCCTGGCCTGGCTCCAGCTCAAAGATGCAAGCGTTCTCTCTCGCGGGTAGCGCCGCGCTCGTCACCGGCTCCTCCAAGGGCATCGGCCTCGCCATCGGCGAGGCCCTCCACGCCGCCGGCGCGGAGGTCGTCTTCCACGGGAACACGACGCACCCGGCGGCCCTGCCGCCCGGCAGCGCGTTTGTCACCGGCGACCTGCTCAGCGCCGACGCCCCGGGCCGCCTGGTCGCGGCCGCGCTGGCGGCCAAGCCTGGGCTGGATCTCCTCGTCTGCAACGCCGGCAGCTTTTTCGACCGCGACTTCCTCGCCATGGGCCCGGCCGAGTGGGAGCGCACGATGAACCTCAACGTGCGCGCCGTGTATTTCCTCGTGCAGGCCTTCGCCAAGGCGCTCATCGCCCGCCAGCGCCCCGGCGCGGTCGTGATCGTCTCCTCGACCAACGGCTTCCAGTCGGAGGAGGAGTCGACCGCCTACGACACGTCGAAGGGCGCGCTCGTGATGATGACGCGGACCCTCGCGCAGGCGCTCGCGCCGCACCGCATCCGGGTCAACGGCATGGCGCCCGGCCTCATCCGCACCCCGCTCACCGCCCCGTGGCTCGACACGCAGCCCGCGAAGCGAAAGCACTACGAGAAGAAGATCCTGCTCGAGCGCATCGGCGAGCCCGGCGACTGCGCCGGTCCGACCGCCTTCCTGCTCTCCCCCGCCGCGGCGTACATCACCGGCCAGGTGCTGGTGGTGGACGGCGGCCTCACCGTCGGCCAAATTGGCCGGATGTAGTCGCGCCATGGACCTCGCCGCCCTGCCCACCCCGCTGGTCCTCGTCGACCTGCCCCGCCTCGAGGCCAACCTCCGCGGGATGCAGGAGGCGTGCGACCGCCACGGCGTGGAACTGCGGCCGCACATCAAGACCCACAAGATGGTCGAGGTCGCGCGACGCCAGCTGGCGCTCGGTGCCAAGGGCCTTACCTGCGCGAAGCTCGGCGAGGCCGAGGCCATGCTGCCCGCCGGTCCCCGCAGCCTGTTCGTCGCCCACTCGCTCGTTGATCCCGGTCAGGCGCGCCGCGTCGCGGCGCTGGCGGAGCAGGTCGACGATTTCCGGGTGGCCGTCACGAGTGAGGCCCACGCCGCCGCGCTGGCGCGCGTGGCCGCGGCCGCGGGCCGCAAGCTGGCCGTGATGCTCGCGATCGACACGGGCCTGGGCCGGGAAGGAACGCGCGGCGCCGACGCAGCAGACCGCGCAGCCGCCGCGATCGCGCGCACGGGCCGGCTCGAACTGCGCGGCTGCTACACGCACGAGGGTCATTTCTACGGCGTGCCGCCGGCTGAGCTGACGGCCCGGTCCGCCGAGCTGGTGGACCGGCTGGCCGCGATCCGCGACCGCCTCGATCCCAAGCTGGCCCTCTGGCCGGGATGCAGCGTGAGCGCGCGCCTGGTCGCGGCCGCGGGTGCCGGGCGGGTGCAGGCCGTGCGGCCCGGCGCCTACGTGTTCGGCGACCTGTCGCTCGCGCGCACGACCGGCGTCATGCGGCCCGACGAGGTGGCCCTGCACGTGCTCGCCACCGTCGTGGACAAGCCCGAGCCCGGCCTCGCCCTGATCGACGCGGGCTCCAAGACCTTTTCGTCCGACAAGACGCCCGACGGGCTCTCGGCGATCGCAACCGACGGCCGCGACGTGGCCGTGGCGCGCGTCAACGAGGAGCACGGCTACCTGCGCGGCGGCGCGGTCGACGCGCTCGAGCTCGGCGAACGAATTCTCCTTACCCCGGCCCATGTGTGCACGGTGGTCAACCTGACCGACGAAGTGGTCGTCACGGCGCCCGGGCGTCCCGTGACCCGCTGGTCGGTCGAGGCCCGCGGCTGCACGCACTGACCGGGTTCGAACCTTACTCCCCCTCCGACCCGCCGCCGGCATCGCCGGACGGCCCTTCCGCCATGTCCTCCCCTTCGACGCTGCCCACCCGCGCCTGGCTCACCGTGGGACTGCTCTGGGTCGTCGGCTGCCTCAACTACCTTGACCGCGTCATGATCGCGACCATGCGCGGGTCGATCAAGGAGGCGATCCCGATGACCGACGCCCAGTTCGGCCTGCTGACCTCGGTGTTCCTGCTCGTGTACGCGGCCCTGAGCCCCTTCGCGGGTTTCCTGGCCGACCGCTTCAACCGCAGCCGCGTGATCGTCGGCAGCCTGTTCTTCTGGTCGCTCGTGACGTGGCTGACGGCGCATGCCAAGACCTACGACCAGCTGCTGCTGACGCGCGCGCTGATGGGTATCAGCGAGGCGTGCTACCTGCCGGCGGCGGTGGCACTGATCGCCGACTACCACCGGACCAACACACGGTCGCTGGCGAACGGCATCCACCTCAGCGGCGTGATGGTCGGCTCGGCCCTCGGCGGCGTCGGCGGCTGGCTCGCCGAGCGGCACGGCTGGGCCTACGCGTTCAGCCTCTTCGGCATCGTCGGCATCGTGTATTCGGTGGTGGTGCTCTTCCTGCTCCGCAACCCGCCGGTCGACGACCGCTCCGAGGCAATCGCCGCCGGGGCGGAGGCCCGGGTCCGATTCGGCGAGGCGATCGGCAGCCTGTTCAGCCAGCCGGCCTTCGTGCTCGCCCTGTTGTTCTGGGGCCTGCTTGGCGTCGGCGGCTGGGCGGTGATGGGCTGGATGCCCACCTACCTGAACGAGCAGTTCAAGCTCTCGCAGGGCGCGGCCGGCCTCTCGGCCACGGGCTACGTCAACGTCGCCTCGCTCCTCGGCATGGTGATCGGCGGCGCGTGGGCCGACCGCTGGAGCCGCACGAATCCCCGGGCGCGCATCCTGGTTCCGATCATCGGCCTCTGCGTGGCCGCCCCGGGCATCCTGCTGGCCTCGACCACCACGCTGCTCCCGGTCGCGCTCGGCGCCCTCGTCTGCTACGGCCTGGCGCGGTCGTTCACCGACGCGAACATGATGCCGATCCTCTGCCAGATCGCCGATCCGCGCTACCGCGCCACGGGCTATGGCGTGCTGAACTTCTTCGCCTGTGTGGTCGGCGGCGTCACGATTTACGCCGGCGGCGCGCTGCGCGACGCGAACGTCGACATCAGCCGCGTGTTCCAGTTTGCCTCCGGGGCGATCGCCTTCTGCGCCGTCCTCATGTTCGTCATCCGCCGCCAGACCGAAGCCAAGGCATGAACGCGGTCCGCGCCCCCGCCTTCCAGCACCGCGCCACCACGCGGCTTGAACTCGTGCCCGACTGGCCCCGGCTGCCGACCGGTTACAAACTCGAGCGCGTCAGCGGCGTGGCCGCGGACTCCCGCGGTCGCGTGTATGTCGCCCATCGCGGCGAGCATCCCCTCCTTTGCCTCAACCCCGACGGCACCCTCGCCCGCGAGGTCGGCGCCGCCCACCAGCGGAAGAGCGTCGCCTTCGATCTCCGCGGGGCCACGCCGATCCCGATGGACGTGCGCCACTGGCTCCACGGGCTGCACGTCGACCCTTGGGACCGCGTCTGGGTCACCGACTGCGGACGGCATCTGATCATGGTCTTCGACCCGGACGGCAATCTGGTGCGCACCTACGGCGAGGACGGGCGCCTCGGCTGCGACCGCGGCATCTACAATCAGCCGACCCACGTGTGCGTCCTGCCGAGCGGCGACTTCTTCGTCACGGACGGCTACGGCAACTCCCGCGTCCTGCACTACCGCGCGGACGGCACCTACGTCCGGGAATGGGGCCAGCGCGGGATCGCCCCGGGCGAATTCCACACGCCGCACGTGATCACCGCGGACGCCGCCGGCCGGCTGTACGTCTCCGACCGCGAGAACGACCGCATCCAAGTCTTCGACCAGGCCGGCGGGCTGCTAGCAGAGTGGCCGGGCCTCCACTCGGTGGACGGGCTGCACTGCGCGCCGGACGGCAAGGTCTACGGCTCGGCGGGACTGGACAACGCGATCATCGAGTTCGGGCCTGGCGGGCAGCCGGCCCAGGTCTGGGCGGAGGTGGGATTCTTCTGCTACCCGCACGGCGTCGTGGTGGACGCCGCGGGTGCGATCTACGCAGCGGAGATCGCCGGCAACCGGGTGCTCAAGCTCCGCCGCGCGCCCTAGCGCCACTTCGGTCTAGGTTGACGCCACCGAGAGCACAGGGCCGAGCCGGAGGACACGGAGCAAGTCCGGTGGATTTGAGCTCCGGTTTCGACCGAAGGTCGATGCTCGGTGGCCTCGGTGCAGCCTCCGTGATCTCGGTGTCCCCCACAGGTCTCTCAATCTAAAACGCCCTAGGCCTTCACCGCGCCGGCGGTGAGGCCGGTGATGAACTCCTTCTGGAGCAGGAGGAACAGCGCCATGATCGGCGCGATCGAGACGAGCGTGCCGGACATCACGAGGTCGTAGTCGGTGCCGTACACGCCGCGGAGATTGTTGATCGCGACCGCGAGCGGATGGTGGTCGACGGACTGGAGGATCAGCTGCGGGCCGATGAAGTTGTTCCAGGTACCGAGGAACGAGAGGATGATGAAGGCGCCGACCATCGGGCGCACAAGCGGCAGGACGAGCTCGAAGAAAATCCGGATCTCGCCGCAGCCGTCGAGCCGCGCCGACTCGATCAGCTCACCCGGCACGGCGTTCAGCATCGCCTGGCGGAACAGGAACACGCCGAAGGCCGGGGCCAGGCCCGGCAGCAGGAAGCCGGCGTAGGTGTCGAGCAGCCCGAGGTGCCAGATCAGCTCGAAGCCTGGCGCCAGCAGCAGCGACGGCGGGATGATCGCCGCCGCCAGCACGAAGGCCGTGAGCGTGCGCCGGCCGCGGAACGGGTACTTGGCCAGCGCGTAGCCGCCCATCGCGCAGAACAGCGTCGCGACCAGGCTCAGCCCCGCCGCGAGGAACACCGAGTTGAGGATCGCGCGCAGCATCGGCACTTCCACGAACAGCCGGTGGAAGTTCTCCAGCGTCAGGCGGTCCCAGGCGATGCCGAACAGCCCGTCGCCGCGCGGTAGGAACACCGCGCCGAAGAAGTCCGTCTTGTTCTTCAGCGCCGAGGTCACGAGCCAGACGAACGGGACGAGCGTGATCGCTGCGCACGCGATCAGCAGACCGTGCACCAAGGCCCCGGCCAATAGGAGCCCGGCGGTGCGACGGTTCGCCATGGGAGAAGATCCTGGTTGCTCCATGGTCAGTATTCCTCGCGGCGGGCCAGCCACCGCTGCAGCGCGGCCAGCGTCATGAGCAGGACGGCGAGCACCCAGCCGATGGCGCTCGCGTAGCCGAGGTCGCCGCTCATGAAGCCCATCTGGTACAGGTACATCACGACCGTGAGGGCGCTGTTGTCGGGTCCGGCGGGATTGCCGGTGGTGTTGAACATGATGTAGGGCAGCTCGAACAGCTGGAAGCTGCCGGCGATCGACATGAGCACGACGAGCCCGGCGACCGGCCGGATCTCAGGCAGCGTCACATGCCAGAACCGCTGCCAGGGTCCCGCCCCGTCGATGGCCGCGGCGTCGAGCAGCTCGGGCGAGACGTGCTGCAGCGCCGCGAGGAAATACACCATGTTGAAGCCCGCGTAGAGCCACACGCCCGCGAGGATCAGCGAGGGCATGACGTACTGTTCCAGCCACGGGAAGTCCGGGTCCCAGCCGGCGAACAGCGTGTGGAGCCCGGCGTCGATCAGGCCGGTGCGCTTCTCGAACATAATCCCGACCAGCACGCCCGCGAAGACGAGGCCGACCAGCGACGGCAGGAAGAAGAGAAGCCGGTATACCGTCCGGCCGCGCAGCGTCGGGCGGTTCAGCAGCAGCGCGAGCCCGAGGGCGATCGGCAGCTGGATGAACACGCTGCCCAGCGTGAAGAGAAACGTGTTCCAGAGCGCCCGGTAAAACAGCGGGTCGTGGAAGAGGTAGCGGAAGTTGTCCCCGCCGACGTAGGTCGTCGTGCCCGGGCCGTAGGTCTGCATGAACGACAGCATCAGCGAGCGCACCAGCGGCCACGCCACGAACGTGCCGAAGACCAGCAGCCACGGCGCGGCGAAGAACCACGGGGCCCAGCGCGGGAAGGGCGGCGCCGAGCGGATCGAGGCGGAGGACGGCGGGTTCATGGGACCGGGGCGCGGAGAAACGCGTTGCGGTGCACGAGCGCGGCGAAATCCCGCTGGGTGGCCGCGAGGAGCCGCTGGGCCTCGGGTTCCAGCGCGGCAGGGTCGGTCAAGCCGTGCGCCTCGGCGTAGGCGACGAGCGCGGTCATGCAGTTCGACAGGCGCTGCACGGCCGTCAGGTTGTAGGGCGATGAGGTCCGCCGTGGCACGTCAGGCGCCAGCTGCACGTAGAGCCGGCCGACCGGCTGGCCGCAGAAATACGGGTCGGGTTCATCGTACGCCGGGTCCGACCAGTTGGCCTTGAAGGGCGAGATGATGCACGTCGCCCGGAACAGGGCCGTGGACATCTCGCGCGAAAGGTAGATCGCCTTCGCGAACTCCCAGTTGATCTCCGGCGTGCGCGAGACCTTCGCCAGCGCCAGCATCGTGCCGCCGAACACGCTCGTGCGCCGACCGCCGCGCTCCCAGGCCGGGACCGGCATGAGCTTCACCTTTCCGGCGAGCCCGGGGATCTGCTGCTTGAACGTGCCGCACAGCCAGTCGGGCGCCAGCACTGCGACGACGAGCCCGTCGATCAGCACCTGCTGACCCGAGGCCGTGTTGTAGTCAGCGAAGCGGCAGATCGGGCGCGGACCCACCGACCAGTAGGCGAGTCGCGCCAGGATCGCGGCATTGCCGGGGCGGTCGAAGCAGGGTTGCTCCTGATCGTCAAAGATCCGGCCCCCGGCCTGCAGCATCAGCACCTCGGTCCCGTTGGGATCGACCGCCGAGTAGCTCAGGAGCTGCCGGTCGACGCGGCCGTCGCCGTCCAGGTCCTGCTGCAGCGGCCGCAGCACGCGGATGAAATCGTCCCAGGTCTCGATCTGCCGGACGTCGATGCCCGCGGCCTCCACGAGGTCGGCGCGGTACATGAGCATGACCGGGTGGACGTCGTGCGGGATGCCGAAGATGTGGCCCCGCGAGGTCCACGGGCTGAGCGACGGCCGGTTGATCTGGTCGAGCAGGCCCTCGGACTTCAGCCGCTCGGTCAGGTCGACATAACCGACGTCCTCGATCGGGCCGGTGAACGCCTTGCCCGCCATGCTGCGCTCAACCTCGAGCACGTCGGCGACGGGCGTGCCGGTGAGGAAGCCGGACATGATCCGCTGGTCCATGACGGCGCCGTTCACGAGCGACATCTCCACGCGCTTCGTCGGGTGCTCGCGGTTCCACCGGGTCAGCAGTTCGCGGTACACCATCTGGTGCTGCTTCGCGAAGATCCAGAACTGCACCCGCTCGCGCGGCGCCTCCGGCAGGAGCAGCAGCGCGAGCCCCGCCGCCACGGCCAGGACCGCGATCATGGCCACGCCCGGCGAGCAGACGGCAAAGACGCGGCGCAGGAACGGGGGCATGGGGGACCTCAAGTTAACCGGCTTCACGCCACCGTGACCAAGTGCAAAATCAGCGGCCCCGCAGACTGCCGCCAAGGGTTTTGCTTGCACGGGCATCATACGCATCCATATCCGTGTATACACCCCGCTGAGCTCGCGGGGTTTGCCGCTTTTCCCCGCGCGTTTCCCATGCCACCAACGAGGCCGATGATCCCCCGCGGCCGGCGCCCGGCCGGGTGCGTGCAGGCGAAAAAAATCCCGGGGCGGCGACAATTGTCGTAGGGATTACCCCGGTCCAGCTCGCCTAAAGAGGACGCATGAACCCGCCGCTGCTGCCCGATCTCGTCGCGATCCCGGCCGGCGCCGTCGCCCTCGGCGTGCCGCCCTGCCCGCCCCGTCCGAACTTCGCGTGGGCGTGGCCGACCGGCTCGACCAAGGCCGTCGCCGCCTTCCGGCTCGCGCGCCACCACGTCACCAACGCCGAGTACCGCGTCTTCCTCCGCGACACCGGCCACGCGGCGCCGGCGCAGATCAGCCAGCCGGGATTCGACGGCGACCGGCAGCCTGTCGTCGGCGTATCGTGGGACGACGCCATGGCCTACTGCGCGTGGCTCGCCCGCGTCACGGGCACGCCCTACCGCCTGCCGACCGACGCCGAGTGGGAGTATGCCGCGCGCGGCGGCCGTGCCGGGACGATTTTTCCCTGGGGCGACGGGCTCGATCCCGCGTTCGCCTGGTTCGGAGGGCAGGCTGCACCCAAGCCCGTGGGCAGCTACGCGCCCAACGGTTTCGGCCTGCACGACATGATCGGCAACGCGTGGCAGTGGTGCGCGGAGCTCTATGACGAGGTGGCCGAGGGCCGGAAGTCGGTCAACCGGCCGACCAACCGCGACCCCGCGCTCAACCGGGTGCTCCGCGGCGGCTCGTTCCTCACCACCCACTATCTCAACCTCTGGATCGCCTACCGCCACGAGGATCCGCCCGACCTGAGGCACGAGTCCATCGGCTTCCGGCTCGCCCTCTGACCCCGACTTCGACCATGCCCTCCTCGTCCTCTCCCGCGCCCGGCGCCAGCGGCCCCGAGCTCTACCGTCGCGCGAAGCAGCGGATCCCGGGCGGCACGCAGCTGCTGAGCAAGCGCCCCGAGATGTTCCTGCCCGACCAGTGGCCGGCGTACTACAGCCGCGCCGAGGGCTGCACGGTGTGGGACCTCGACGGGCGCCCGCTGGTGGACTTCACCTCCTGCGGCATCGGGTGCTGTCTCCTCGGCTATGCCGACCCCGTCGTGAACGCCGCCGTCGTCGCGCGCATCGCCCAGGGCGGCATGTGCACGCTCAACTCACCGGACGAGCTCGCGCTGGCGGAGCTGCTGTGCGCCCTGCACCCGTGGGCCGAGCAGGTCCGCTACGCCCGCGCCGGCGGCGAGGCGATGAGCATCGCCATCCGCCTCGCCCGGGCCGCCACCCGGCGCGATGTCGTCGCCTTCTGCGGCTACCACGGCTGGAGCGACTGGTACCTCGCCGCCAACCTCGGCGAGACCACCGCGCTCAACGGCCATCTCCTGCCCGGCCTCGACCCCGCCGGCGTCCCCGCGGGCCTGCGCGGCACCACCCTGCCCTTCCGCTACAACCAGATCGCCGAGCTCGAGGCCATTGTCGCGTCCCACCGCGGGCAGCTCGCCGCGATCGTGATGGAGCCGATGCGCCACGACCCGCCGCGCGAGGGTTTCCTGGAGCGCGTCCGGGCCCTGGCCGACGAGGCCGGCGCCGTGCTGGTCTTCGACGAGATCACCTCGGGCTGGCGCAGCCACCATGGCGGGATTCACCTGACACTCGGCGTAAACCCGGACGTGGCGGTGTTCGCCAAGGCAATCTCGAACGGGTTTCCGATGGCCGCCGTGATCGGCCGTCGCGCGGTGATGGAGGCGGCGCAGCAGAGCTTCGTGAGCAGCACCTACTGGACCGAGGCGATCGGGCCCGCCGCCGCGCTCGCCACACTCCAGCAGCTGCGCCAGCTCGACGCCGTCACGCTCCTGCGCGAGGCCGGCGAGGCCACGCGTGCCGGCTGGCGCCGCCTCGGCGCGAAGCACGGCCTGCCGCTGAAGGTCGGCGGGCTGCCGGCCCTCGCCACCTTCGCGTTCGACGCGGGCGACGACAGCCGGGCGCTCATGACGCTGTTCACGCAGGGCATGCTCGAGCGCGGCTACCTCGCGAACGGCGTGTTCTACCCGATGGTCGTCCACACCCGGCCCGTCATCGACGCCTATCTGGCCGCGGTCGACGCCGTGTTCGCCGACCTGCGCCGCGCCCGGGACGAGGACCGCGTGCGGGCCGCGCTTCGGGGTCCGGTCGCGCATTCCGGCTTCGCCCGCCTCACTTGAACCACCCCACATGAAAATCCTGCAGCTAGGATCCGGCTCCATGGGCACGCGCCGCCTGCGCGACCTCCACCAGCGGCCCGACGTCACCGTCGCGCTCTTCGACGAGCGCGAGGACCGCCGCCAGCGGGCCCGCGAGCGCTTCGGGGTCCAGGTCTTCGGCCGCCTGGAGGACGCCCTCGCCTGGGGCCCGCAGGCCCTGGTCGTCTCGACGCCGCCCGGCACGAAGGGCGCCTACGTGAAGCTCGCGCTCGAGCGCGGCCTGCACCACTTCATCGAGGCGGACATCTGGACCTATGGCGGCCCGGCGAACGAGCGCCTCGCGCAGGCGAAGGGCCTGGTGGCCGCGCCGTCGGCCTCGCTCCGCTTCCTGCCGGTTGTGCGGGCCCTTGGCGAGGCCGTGCGCCGCGAGCTCGGGCAGGTGCTCAGCTACCAGCTCTACATGGCGACGTTCATGCCGGGCTGGCACGCCACGGAGGGCCGCGAGTACTACGCCCGGCACCGCAACACCGCGCCGTCGCGCGAGATGATCCCGTTCGAGCTCAGCTGGCTCAACCCGATCTTTGGCCATCCCACCGAGGTCGCCGGCCGTTACGAGAAGTACGGCAACCTGCCGGGCGAGACCGAGGACACCTGGAGCCTCTCGATGCGCCTCGCCGGCGGCGGCGTGGGCCAGCTCGCCATCACGATGTCCTGCCCGGTCGACTTCCGCCGCGGCTGCTGCTTCGGGACCGGCGCCGCGATCACATGGGACATCTACGGCGGCGACCTCACGGTCCAGACCCCGGCCGACAAGGTTCCGCGGCGCAGCAACCATGGCGCGATCGGCGACGTGCTCGAGAAGATGTACCACGAGGAGATCAATTCCTACGTCGACGCCGCGCTTGGACGGACGACGTGGATCCAGCCCTATGCGCTGAGTCAGCGCTCGACCGCGGCAATGGCGGCAGCGGAGCAGAGCTTCCTGACCGACCGCTGGGTCCGGGTGGACCCGAACGCGGAGCCGGAGCCCGTGCTGCCGGTCAAGACCTGACCAATCCAGCATCGCGCCCCGCCCCAGGCTCCCGATGCAGGCCCAGTTCTCCCTCCTCGACTACGCGATCCTCGTCGCGTACGTGGCCGCCAGCGTCGGCGTCGGGCTCTGGTTCGCCCGCAGCCAGCGCAGCGTCGAGGGCTACTACCTCGCCGGGCGCGCGGCCCCGTGGTGGGCCGTCGCGATCTCGATCAACAGCTCCGACACCACCGCAATCAGCTACCTGGGCTGCGCCGCGCTGGTGTTCACCGGCGACCTCCAGCTCGCGCTCGGCACCCTCGCCTTCCCGTTCGCCGCACTCTTCGTCTCGCTCGTGTTCGTGCCGTTCCTCGCCCGGCACCAGGTGTTCACGGTCTACGAGTACCTCGAGCACCGGTTCAGTCCCATCGTCCGCACGTTTGCCTCCGCGCTCTTTCTCCTGACGCGCGGCACCCACCTGTCCGTCGCGCTCTTTGCCGCCACTATCGTGCTCTCCCAGGTCATGGGCTGGCCGATGGCCGCCAGCCTGCTCGTGATGGGCGGGCTCACCACGCTCTACACCGTCCTCGGCGGCATGAAGGCCGTGCTGTGGACCGACGTGATCCAGTTCTTCATCCTCGTTCTCGGTCTGCTCGCCGTCCTCGCCGGGGTCGCATCCGCCTTTCACTGGAACTTCGCGGAGATCTGGCGCCTCGCCGCGCAGCCGACGCCCGCGGGCGCGCCGTGGCTGGGCGAAGGCGCCGGGACCGGCGGCCACACGCGCCTCGTTAATTTCTCCGGCAGCATCTACGTCATGACCTTCTGGGCCGTCATGCTGAACACCTTCGCCCAGGGAGTCGGTTCGTATGGCAGCGACCAGGTGCTGGTGCAGCGCTACCTCTCGGCCGGCTCCGCGCGCAAGATGGCCGGGTCGCTGATCGGCGGCAGCCTCCTCACCGTCCCGGTGAACGCCCTGCTCTTCGCCGCCGGGATCTTCCTCATCGCGTACTACACGCGGTTCCTCCACGCGCCGGGCCACGAGTGGGTCGCGCAGCTGACCGACGCGAACCGCGTGATGTCCCACTTCGTGAGCCACGGGCTGCCGGGCTACCTCGGGGCGATCGTGATCGCCGGGCTTTTCGCCGGGACGATGTCGAGTCTCTCGGCCGGCCTGAACTCGCTCAGCTCCGCGACCTACGTCGACTTCCTCGTCCGCTTCGGCGCGCCGGCCGCCAACGAGCAGCGGGGCGTCCGCCGCGCGAAGCTGGTCACCTGCGTGCTCGGCGGGCTGGTGATGCTGGGCGCGGTGCTGATGGGCGGGCACGAGACGATTTTCGCGATCACCGCCAAGGTCGTCAGCCCGTTCGCCGGTCCCCTGCTCGGCATGTTCCTGCTCGGCATGCTGTCCCGCCGGGCCAATTCCTTCGGCGTGATGGCCGGCGCCATCGTGGGCGCCGGCGCCACCGTGGCCGTCACCTACGGCACCGCGGTCCACTGGCTCTGGTACTTCGTGGTCGGCACGGCCAGCGCGTGCGTCGCCGGGTTCGCTCTGAGCCATCTCCGGCCCGCCCCGACTCCCGGGCAGCTCGACCGCTAGTTGACCACGTTCCGCGGCGCGCCCGCGAGGAACGCACGGACATTGTCCACCGCCACGCCCATGAGCCGCCGGCGCGCCGCCTGCGTCGCCCACGCGTGATGCGGCGTCACCAAACAGTTGGGCGCGCTGAGCAGCGGATTGTCCGCCCGCGGCGGCTCCTCCGCCAGCACGTCCAACGCCGCGCCGGCGAGGCGGCCGGCCCGGAGCGCCGCGGCCAGGTCGGCCTCGACGACGAGCGGCCCGCGGCTGGTGTTGAGGAGCAGCGCAGACGGCTTCATCCACGCCAGGGCCGCCGCGTCGATCAGTCCCTTCGTTTGCGCGGTCAGCGGACAGTGGAGGCTGACCACGTCGGACTCCGCCAGGACCCGTTCAAGCTCGGCCCGTCCCCCGGCCCGCGTCGCGAACATCACGCGCATGCCGAGCGCCTCGCCCAGGCGCGCCACAGCCCGGGCGATCCGGCCCGACCCGACCAGCCCCAGCACGAGGCCGTCCAGCTCGACCAGCGGAGTCTCGGCATAGCAGAAATCGGGACAGCGGACCCAGCCGCCGGTGCGGACGCTCGCGGCGTGCCGGCCCACCTGATTGGTGAGCTCGAGCAGCAGCGCCAGCGTGTGCTGGGCGACGGACGACGTGCCATAGGCAGGGACATTGGTCACCGGCACCCCACGCGCCCGCGCGGCGGCGGAGTCGACGACATTGTGGCCGGTGGCCAGCACCCCGACATAACGGAGTCGCGGCAACCGGGCCAGGGCCGCGGCGTCGAGCGGCGTCTTGTTCGTCAGCACGATTTCCGCGTCGCGGGCGCGGTCGACGATCTCGGTCCCCCGCGAGCGCGGGTGCACCACGCACGGGCCCAGCGCCTCGAGTTCCGCCCAGCTCAGATCGCCGGGGTTCAGGGTCGCGCCATCCAGCACCACGATGTTCATGCGTCGGAGCGGGAAAAGGCTAGTCGTGGGTCCAGCCGCGGTCGGCCGTGAGACACTGGCCGGTGATGTCCTGACTCTCGTCGGACGCGAGGAAGGCGAACACCGGCTCCACCGACTCCGGCGTGAGCCGGCCCGGGAGCGACTGCTTCTCCTCGAGCGTGCGGAGCATGGCGGCCTGATCGGGGAACAGGCGTAGCTCGCCCTCCGTCTGCACGGCTCCAAGGTGCACGCAGTTCACCCGGATGTGGTAGGCGCCGAGGTCGCGGGCGAGGCCGCGAGTCAGGCCGACCAGCCCGCCCTTGCTCGCCTCGTAGTGAGCCATCTGCGGGAGACCGAGGCGGAGCGTGATGCTGCCGACATTGAGAATGACACCGGACTGCTGGCGCTTGAGCTGCGGGATGATCGCCTCGCAGCAGCGCCACGCGCCGTCGAGATTCGTGTCGATCACGCGCCGCCACTCCTCGGTCGTCATGCGGTCCGCCGGATGGCGCGGGTAGATGCCCGCGTTGTTGATCCAGACGTCAATCCGGCCATGACGCGCGAGGATCAAGTCGACGGCGGCGCGGATCTCGTCGGGCCGCGTGACATCGAACTTCACCGCCCACGCCGGCGCGAGGGCGGCGGCCGATTTCTCGAGGCTGCGCACGCCGCCGATGGCCTGCGCGCCGCGGCGCTGGAAGCCCAGCACGAGGCCGCGGCCCACACCTTCGCCAGCGCCGGTGATGACGCAGACTTTGCCGGTCAGGTCGATTGCCATAGGGAGAGGGGTTGCGCGGGGGACGGATTCACGGGGTAGAGCTCGCGCCGTTCGCCCGTGAACGGAAGGCGGGCGAAATCGAGCGACGCGCAGCCCGGGCCGTCAAACACCAATCCCCGGCCGGCGTCGGCGCCATAGCCCGCGCGCCAGCCCATCAGGCTCTTCACCTGCACGGCCCAGGCCCGTTCCGGCTCGAGCCCCACGCCCTCGTAGAACGCCGGGTCGGCGCAGAGCGCGCCCGCCGCGCTCACCACGATCCGCAGACGTCCGGCCGCGATCACCATCGCGTCGCCCATCGAGAACTCCTGCCCCGTGTAGGCCGCCCCGCGAGCCCGATAGCGGCCCTCGCCGGAAAAAACCACGCGGCCGGAGATCGGCACCGACTGGACGCCCACCCGCGCTGAACCGCCGGATCGAAGAGCTGCCACCGCCCGGGGGTCCACGACCCACAGCAGCACGTCGCCCGGCAGCGACTCCCGTTCGGGCCATAACCGCACGATCGCCTCCGCGCTCGTGCCGGCTGCGCCGGCGGTGGTGGCATCCGCCGCGTCAACCAGCAGCCACGGGCCGCCGGTGGCCGGGCGACGCAGCGCGGCGAAAATCTCCTCCCAGGTGCGAATCCCGGTCCGCCAGTCGGCGCGTTGCGCATACCAGCGCCGGGCGAGTTCCTCCGCCGCGGCCGCGGCGTCCGTGCCCCGGTCGGCGGTGATCACGACGCTCGAGCCCATCTCCGCCACGTCGAGCCACGGCTGCACGGGAAAGACGCTGACGTCCAGGATGCCCGGCTGTTCCTCCAGCCGGCGGGCCGCCGCCAGGATCTCGGCAAATCTCCCGGACGCGTGGTGCGTGTCGGTCGGCGGGATCAAGGCCGCCAGCTTCGCCAGCACCCGGACCGTCGGACGGGCGGGCGCCAGGACGAGCCGGGCCGCCCGCTCCCCGGTCGCGCGGAAGTCCTGATGCGGCATCGTGCGGTAGGCGGTGATCGCGTCGGCCAACCTGAGCATTCGGCGCGTGACGTTGGCGTGCAGGTCGAGCGAGACCACCAGCCGGCCGGTGAAGCCGAGTTCGCCGCGCACGCGCTCCAGCAGCGCGCCTTCGACATCGTCCTCCCCCTCCGCACAGGCGGCGCCGTGCAGATGGAGGAGCATCGCATCGGCGGCGCCCGCCGCCCGGAGCTCCGCACACAACGTGTCCCCGATCGCCCGGAAGCAGGCGGCGCTCAGGCGGCCGGCGGGCGTGCCGCAGTTGGCGACGAACACCGGGTGCGTCTCCACGCCGGCGCGCTCCAGTTCGGTCAGGCTGCCCGCGAGCTGCGAGTCGGCCGCACGGCACCACCCGCGCACCGCGGCCTCGCCCGTGAGCCACGTGCCGCGCGCGGCGAACAGCTCCCGCTCCACGGGCACGGGATTGAACGTGTTGCTCTCAAAGAGGAACTGCGCGAGCAGCACCTTCATGACGGGCCGCGGGGCGCGTCTGGTTTCCCAAAGATCGGTTCCATGAGTCCCTTGAGATAGCCGATCGCGTAGATGTTGCCGTGCAGGCCGTAGCCGTCGTGCTCGCCGGCATCGGTCACGAGATGCGGCACATGGTCCGACCGGATGAAGCCGGTGTAGCCGATCTCGCGGTAGGCTTGGAACACCTTCACCTGGTCCGTGGGCCCGTTGTCCGGAAACGTCTCGTGGAAACGCTGGAGCGAGCCGGTGACATCGCGGCAATGCACGAAATGGATGCGGGGCCCGAAATGCCGGATAGCCGCCACGAGGTCGACGCCGAGCTCGGCGAAGCAGCCCTGACAGAACGTGAGCCCGTTCACCGGGCTCGGCGCCAACGCGAAGAGCCGGTCGAAGTTGGCCACGCTCCGCATGATTCGGGCGAGCGACCACATCGGCGACAGCGGCGGGTCGTCGGGGTGCATGGCGAGCTTCACGCCGGCGGCCTCCGCCACCGGCACGACGCGGCGGAGGAAATACTCGAGATTGTCCCACATCTCCTCGTCGGTGGTCCGGCCCTCGGGGGTCACGCGCGCCGCGTCGAAGTCCGCGACGTCAAACCCGCTGGTCAGGGCGCCGCCGCGCTCGGGCACGGTAGTCGAGGTGCGGATCACCATCGCATCCGGGGTGACCTGCGGCATGAAGTTGTAGCAGAGGACGCCGATGCCGAGCCGCCCCATCGCGTCGATCGCCCGCTGGTAGACCTCGATCTGCGCGTCGCGGCCCGGTCGGCCCAGCACGATGCGGTCGATCGGCGGCCCGCCCTCGACGACGGCGAGGCGCAGCCCCTGGCGCGCCACCCGTTCCTGCTCCGCGCGCAGCGCCGCCAGGTCGGTCGGCATGCCCTGCATGTTGTAATACACGAGGTCCGGCACGCCGAGCTGCGCGAGGAGGCGCAGGTTCCGGTCCGTGGGCGGATTGACGACGGCGGAGATCTTCATGCGGGACGGCGCGGCGGCCTGGGTTCTCGCCCCGGCGCAAACCCGAGGGATGCGGGCACTCTCGGGGAACCTCCCGGCCGGTCAATATATTTAGGTATTTTGGTGTATACAGGGTGTTGTCGGCTGCTATACCTGCCCGACGCCGCCGCGCCTGTCTGCGCCCCGGCCGCCTTCCCATGGAACTCGTCAACACGGACGTCGCCTACAAGTTCATCCGCGAGCGGATCCTGACCGGCACCTATGCGGCGGGCAGCCCGCTGGCGACGAAGACCCTGTCGAAGGAAATCGGAGTCAGCCGCACGCCGGTGCGGGACGCGCTCCGGCTGCTGGAGGCGGACGGACTCGTGACGATCCGGCCGCGGCTCGGCGCGAGCGTGAAGTCGATGGACCTGCAGGAATTCCGGGAGCTCTGCGGCCTGCGCCAGGCGCTGGAGACCTACGCGGCCGGGCTCGCCGCGCAGAACCGGACCGAGGCGGAGCTCGCCGAGATCCGCGACGCGCTCGAGGCCATGCGCGGGCTCGTCGGGAAGATGATCAAGGCCGACGACGACCGCGAACTTCTCGCCGATCTAGCGCGGGAGGATGTCCGCTTTCACCTCGCCATCATCGACGTCGCGAAGAACGAGCTGATCAAGCGGGAGATCATGCGGCTCAGCCTGATCAACCGCGTGGTCTCCGTGCCGCCGACGGGCAAGCGGCATCGCGAGGACCTCGCGACGCGCCGCAAGGTCCTGGAGAGCCACCAGGAAATCTACGACGCCATCGCCAAGCGGGACGCGACGGCAGCGAAGGACGCGATGGAGCGGCACCTGCACACCAACCTGGTGAAGGTGATACGCCTGATGGGCGTGAAGGAGCGGACGCGGTTCCACTCGGAACTGGGCCTCGCGGCCCCGGCCTGATCGCCGGCGCAGGCCCTCACTCCGGCGCCACGTAGCCGGCGTCACCACCGAGCTTTTTCCAGCGGTGGTAGACCACGAGCGTCGCGAACAGCGCCGCCAGGGCGATGACCGCGCCGCCACCGAAAGTGTAGCGGTAGTCGTGGCCCAGCGCGTCGAGCAGGTGCCCGACCGCGGGACCGACGACGATGTTGCCGACCGCGAGCACCTGCACGACGGCGGCGGCGAACTGCGCGAACTTGTCCTTCGGGAAAAGCAGCTGGCCCAGCGCCGCGGCGCCGGTGAAGTAGCAGCCGGACAGCACGCCGTGGATGAGGAAGACGATGCCGAAGCTCGCGGGCCCCACGATGCCGAAGTAGCCGATCGCCATGACGACCGCGTAGGCGGTGAGCGCGAACAGGCCCACGCGCAGCGGATGGAACCGGTCCGCCAGCCAGCCTAGAGGATACGCCAGCACGAGGGAACACGAGTAGGTCACGACGATGTACTTGCCGTAGGTGCTCATCGTCAGGCCGAAGCTCTCAGCCGAATACACGCTGAACAGGTTCACCGGCTGGAAGGCCAGCTGCGCCAGCGCCATCGCCGCGAGCACCCAGAGGTAGTAGGGTTTGGAGAAGCAGATCTGCGCGTAGGACTTGGCCGCGCCGAGGAACCCGACGTGCGCCGGCTCGGCGGGCGGCGGCGGGTACTCGCCCTCTTTGACCTTCAGGCACATCACCAGCAGGCCGCCGCCGTACAGCAGGCCGATGCCGGCGAGGATCGGCAGGTAATAGATCTTCGCCTGGCCGATGAGGTAATAGTTGAAGAACATGCCCGAGATCAGGCTCACCGCGCGGAACAGGCCGAAGAACCGGCCGATCATCACGTGCGGCACGACGTCATTGATCAGGCCGTTGAACACCGCGTTCGCCGCGACCGTCGTGAACTCGAAGCCGGTCCACGACAGGCCCAGCACCAGGATGATCGTGAAGTTCAGCGACTCGGGAGCCCAGCCCATCGCCGCGTGCAGCCGCGTCCCGATCCACGGACCCAGCGCCAGCCCCGCCATCGACAGCGTCGCGATCGGCGCCGTCAGCAGGAGGTAGGGAACGCGCCGGCCCAGCCGGCCCCGGTGCCGGTCGCTGCGGTAGCTGATGATCGGCCCGACAAACAGGCCGATGGCCGCCGGCACCGACGAGAGGAACAGGCCGGTGAGGAAGTCCGAGGCCTGGAACATCCGCAGCATGATCTGCACGACCGGCGGCGCCGCGCGCTCCTTGAGCTGCCAGGCGAAGTCGCCCCACAGCAGCCAGCAGAATAGCACCACCAGGCCGCCCGCCGTGTAGGTCAGCGTACCGACGCGCCACACCCGGCGGCCGTGCTGCATCTCAACTGGGGCGTTGGCCGGGGCGGACGGAGGGGCGTGCATGGGCGGGGTAGTCAACAAAGGGGCGCGGCGGCGGCACAGGCAAGCCCCGCGGCGCGCGAGTCTCAGCCGGACGGCAGGTCGAGCACCGCGAGGCCGTGCGCCGCGAGATCCACCGCGACCGTGCGGCCGTCGCCGAGCGTCACGGTCGCCGCCTGCGGTTCACCGGCGTTGTTGATCACGACCAGCTTGCCGCTGCGCGGAAACCACGTCGCCTCGGTGCGGACATTGTCCGTCGTCCACGCGCCCCAGCTCCGTTCCTGCCGGGCCGTCCACCGCACGATGCGGTGCAGCAGCCGGGTGTTCTCGCTCGTGAACCGGAAGCCGCTCAGGTAGGTGCTGCGGCCGCGCCCGCACTGGCGGACCGCGAGGCGCGGCGCCTGGTCGCGCTCGGCCAGGACCTGCGTCTCGCCGTCGAGCACGTACAGGCCGTCGACTTCGTTCCCGAGGTCGAGCCCGGCCGTGACGTCCGCCGTGATGAAGTGGTCGGCGGTGGCAAACACGCGTCCGGTCGGCGGCGCGTAGCGGTACTTGCCGTTCGCCACGCGGTCGCCGGTGTCGCGGTCGACGCCGAGCACACGCGCGAGCCGGAAGTGCTCGCCGGGCCGGGGCCGCGCGCTCGGCTCGCCGATACCGACGAAGCCGCCGCCCCGCTGCACCCAACTCGTGAGGATCGTCTCGACCCGCGGGTCGTCCCAGTAATGCCCGCCGCTCCAGGCGCTGCCGGCGCGGCCGGCGTTGATGATGACCTTCACGTCGCGCGGCACGCCGCGGCGGACGAGTTGGTCGAAATCCAGGAACACCACGTCCAGCGCGAGACCGGCGAGCGCCTCGAGGACATCGTAGAGCACCACGCCCTTCGTGAAATGGCCGGAGCAGGTCCAGGCCCGCAGGTCACCCCACGCGGTGAGCACGGCGACCTTGCCAGGCGCGCACCACGGGCGGCCGCCCGCATGGAACGACTTCAGGAGCCGGAACTCGCGGGCGAGTCCCGCGATGTAGTCCTGGAAATCCGGGAACGGCTCGACCAGCGACAGGTAGCCGCCGAGCCCGATCCGATCGATCGGGGCGCGCACGAGGCCGCGGCGGGCGTCGATCCAGAAATTCTTGGCGTCGAGGGTCGGGTTGCCCCCCGCCTTGAAGGTCGGCTCGCCCTTGAGCCCGGTCGGGAACAGATACGGGTGCAGCCGGAGCTCGTGCGTGCGGACACCCTTAGCGTGCGCGCAGAGGCGCACCTCGAACGCGTTGAAGACGCACTTGATCAGGCCGTCGAAGCCGAACTCGCGGAACCGCGGGCTGCTGGGCTCCACGCCGATCCAGTGGTCGTCGTAGAACACGTACGCGAGTTTCCCGTGGCGGTGCACGAGGTCGATGCAGCGCCGGCCGAACCCGATCACGAAGTCATGGATGTAGTCCATGTAGTCCCGGTAGCGCCGCGACGGGGCGTTGTGCGTCGAGTTGTACAGCCCGCCATTGACGAAGTCCTCCGACGTGAGCCGGTACCCGTAGCGCTGCTCGAAGCCGCGCAGGGCCCGCGGGCTGACCGTCATGGCATAGTCGCCCCAATCCGAATAGATGTCGCGCAGCCGGGCGTGGTCCGCGCCCCAGAGCCACGAGAAGTTGTAGAACATCGACGTGAACCGCACGACACGCGTCGCGGGATGCTCGCCAAGCCAGCGCTCAAGGTGCTCGAGCAGCACCCGCTGCACGGCCGGCTGCATCGGGTCGACGGCGGCCAGGTGCTCGCGGTCACCCCAGTTGTTCGTGAGGTGGTTGTACATCGAGATCTCCTCCCAGACCCGGAAGGCAAGGAAGTTCACGGTGTAGCGGTGGCCCGGGACGGTCCCGCGGATCGTGACGGTTCCCTTGGCGGCGTTCACGGTCCAGCGCGTCTTCGGCACCTCGCGGCCGGTCGTGCGGTCGAACACCTGCCACCAGCGCTTCGGGCGGTCGGAGAAATTGACCTCGAACTGTTCCCGGTAGAACCCCTGCAGCAGCGTGACGGTCGTGACGGCCCGCGCGGCCACCACCGGAAAACTCATCAGGAAGTTCTGCTGCAGCTGGTCGCAGTGCTCGCGGGCCCAGGGCTGCACGGAGCGCGGCAGGCAGATCGTCGAGTAGATCGCGTAGCCGGACGCCTCGATCTCGGGCGACAGCCGCGTGCCATCCGAGTCGCGGATGGTGTCGGCGCCCCACTGGCGGGCGAGGCGGAGCGTGAGGGCTTCGTGGCCGGCCTCACCCGGAAGGGTGAAGTCGCCGCGGGCAAGATCGGGCGGATTCATGGGGCGGAGCAACATGCGCCGGCCATCCGGCGCATCCCGATCAAGGCACCGGCTTCGGTGCGGAAAAAGCCCGCCGTTTTCGGATCGTCCAATCGGCGGCGGACTTCGAACGGTCCGGTGGTTCCGCGATGGACGGTCGGGCCGGTTTTCGGCAGGGTGACCCGGTGCCACCCCGTCCCCTGCTCGGTCTCGTCCTCGCCCTGTCCGCCGGCCTGCTGACGCTGCGGGGGTCCGGCGAGCCCGATCCCCTCTCCCACCTGCGCCCCGGACATCCGCGCCTGCTGGCCACCGGCGAGGATTGGACCGCACTCCGCGGTCGGATCACCTCCGACCCGACAGCCGCGGCGCTGCATCTCGGGGTGCTCCATGCCGCCCAGACCGTGCTCGAAGAGCCCGTGGCCCGGCGCGAACTGCGGGGCCGCCGCCTCCTCGGCGTCTCGCGCCTCGTGCTGGGCCGCGTTCTGAACCTGGCCTACGCGTGGAAGATGACCGGTGATGTGGCGTTCGCGCGACGGGCCGAGGCCGAGATGCTGGCTGTCGCGGAGTTCTCCGATTGGAACCCATCGCATTTCCTCGACGTCGGCGAGATGACCACGGCGCTGGCGCTCGGCTACGACTGGACCGAGGAGGCGCTGCCGCCGGCGTCGCGGGCCGCGATCAAACGCGCGATCATCGAGAAGGGCCTGCGGCCGGGCCTCGACGGCAAGGCGGAGCACAACTGGTGGCACATCGCCGAGCACAACTGGAACCAGGTTTGCTGGGGCGGGTTGACCCTCGGCGCGATCACCATCGCCGAGGACGATCCCGCCCTCGCCCGCCAGGTGCTCGCCCTGACCCGCGCGCACATCGGTCACGGCCTCAAACCCTATGTCCCGGACGGCATCTATCCCGAGGGCCCGAGCTACTGGTCGTACGGCACCACGTTCCAGGTGGTGCTGGACGCGGCGCTCGCGTCCGCGCTCGGCGACGACTGGAACCTGCCGGCCGCGCCCGGCTTTCTCGCGAGCGCCGGGGCGTTCGTCCAGCTGATCGGGCCGACCGGACGCTACTACAATTTCTCCGACGGCGCGGAGGCGCCGGCCTTCCAGCCCGCGCTGTACTGGTTCGCCCGGCAGACGGGTGATCCCGGCCTGCTCGCCGCCAACGACCGCGTACTGCACGATCCCGCGGCCGGCATCAAAGCCGCGGTCGACGACCGCCTCGTCGTGCTGGCGCTGCTCTGGTGGCCTGAACGGACCGCGCCCGCCGCCCCGCGGCTTCCTCTCCGCTGGAGCGGCGACGGCCCCAATCCCGTCGCGGTGTTCCGCGAGTCGTGGACCGACCCCCGCGCGCTCTACCTGGCGCTCAAGGGCGGCGCCGCGGTGGTGAACCACGGCCACATGGACGCCGGCTCGTTCGTGCTCGAGGCCGACGGCGTCCGCTGGGCCGTGGAGCTCGGCGCGCAGGACTACTATTCCCTCGAGTCGAAACATGTCGACCTGTGGAACATGGCGCAAAATTCGCAGCGCTGGGACGTCTTCCGGATCGGGCCGTTTACCCACAACACGCTGACCATCGACGGCCAGCGTCACCGTGTGGAAGGCCGCGCCCGCATCCTCGATTTCTCCGCGAATCCCGCCGACGCACGCGCCATGCTGGACCTCACGCCGGTCTTCGCCGGCGCGGCGGCCTACGCGCACCGCGGCTTCCGCGTGCTGCCGGACCGGCGGGTGCTGGTGCAGGACGAACTGCGCGGCCTGACCCCCGGCGCCCGCGTGCGGTGGGCCATGGCGACCCGGGCCGAGGTGACCAGCGCCGGCGGCAGCGCGACCCTACGGCAGGATGGCCAGACCCTGCAGGCCCAGCTGATCGGGGCGAACGACGTCACCTTTGCCGTCGTGCCGGCCGAGCCGCCCGCCGACGGCTTCAATGCCCCGAATCCCGGGGTGAGCCTCCTGACCGCAACGTTCACGGCCCCGCCCGATGGTTCGCTGCGCATCGCCGTGGTGCTGGCGCCGGGCGCGCGCGCCGCCGCGTCTCCGCGGCTGGTGCCGCTGGCCTCCTGGTAGGCGAGCCGCTTCCCCATGAAACTCCACCCTGCCCTCCTCCTGCTGGCCCTGGCCGTGCCGGGGTTCGCCGCCGACGAGGCGAAACTGGCGCTGCAGGCCGACCAGGCCGGCCCGGTGATCAACCGCAACCTCTACGGTCAGTTTTCCGAGCATCTCGGCCGCGGCATCTACGAGGGCATCTGGGTCGGGCCCGACTCGCCGATCCCGAACACGCGCGGCATCCGCAACGACGTGCTCGCCGCGCTTCGTGCGCTCCACATCCCCGTGCTCCGGTGGCCGGGCGGCTGCTTCGCCGACGAGTACCACTGGCGCAACGGCATCGGTCCGCGGGCCAACCGGCCGGCGATGATCAACACCCACTGGGGCGGCGTCGTGGAGGACAACGCCTTCGGCACGCACGAGTTCATGGACCTCGTCGACCTGCTCGGCTGCGACGCGTACATCTGCGGCAACGTCGGCAGCGGCACCGTGCAGGAGATGATGGAGTGGGTCGAATACCTCACCTCCGACGCGGATTCGCCGATGACCAAGCTTCGTCGGGCGAACGGCCGCGCCGAGCCGTGGCGGATCCGGTACTTCGGCGTCGGCAACGAGAGCTGGGGCTGCGGCGGCTCGATGACGCCGGAGTACTACGCGGACAATTTCCGGCGCTTCAACACGTTCATCAAGAACTACGACTCCCACCGCCCGATCGAGCGCATCGCGTGCGGCGCGGCGGGCGACGACTACCACTGGACCGAGGTGCTCATGCAGCGGGCCGCGGACCGCATGACCGGCCTGTCGCTTCACTTCTACACCCTGCCCGGCGGCGATTGGGGCAAGCCCAAGGGCGCCGCCACCGGCTTCGACGAGGCCGCCTGGTTTGCCACGCTGCGCGGCACGCTATTCATGGAGGAGCTGGTCGTGCGCCACTCGGCCATCATGGACAAGTATGATCCAAAGCGGCGGATCGGGCTGATCGTCGATGAATGGGGCACTTGGTACGACCCGGAGCCCGGCTCCCATCCCGGCTTCCTCTACCAGCAGAATTCCTTGCGCGACGCCGTCGTGGCCGCGCTCAATCTCCACATTTTCCAGCAGCACGCCGAGCGGGTCCGCATGGCGAATATCGCCCAGACCGTGAACGTGCTCCAGGCGATGGTGCTGACCGACCGCGAACGGATGCTCCTCACTCCGACCTACCACGTCTTCGAGATGTTCAAAGTCCACCAAGGCGCGGTGCTCGTGCCGCTCCGGCTGACGTCGCCGGACTACCAGCTCGGCAACCAGAAGATCCCGGCGGTGAGCGCGTCGGCCTCACGCGATGCCGCCGGTCGCATCCATCTCTCACTGGTGAACACCAACCCGCACGCACCGGTCCGGGTCGCGGCCACGCTCACCGGTCCGCACGCCGCTCGGGTCTCCGGCCGGCTCCTGACCGGCGCGACGATGGACGCTCACAACACGTTCGACGCGCCCGACACGGTCCACCCGGTCGGCTTCACCGGCGCCGAACTCCAGGGTGACCAGCTCACCGTGGCCCTGCCGCCAATGTCGGTGGTGATGCTCGAGCTCTAGCCCGCTTCGCCGTGCGCCTCGCCCTCGCGCTGCTCCTCCTGCCCATGATGGCTGTCGCCGCCCCGCCGAATCCCCTCGTCCGCCAGCGCGCGGACCCGTGGGTCCTGCGGCACTCCGACGGCTACTACTATTTCACCGCCACCGTGCCGGAGTACGACCGGATCGAGCTCCGCCGTGCGCGCACGCTGGAGGAACTGGCCGGATCGGCACCCACCGTAGTCTGGCACCGCCACGCCGCCGGACCGATGGGAGCGCACATTTGGGCGCCCGAGCTCCATTGCATCGATGCACGGTGGTTTCTCTACTTCGCGGCCGGCGCCGCCGAGCGCGAGTGGGACATCCGCCTCTACGTGCTCGAGTGCGCCGCCGCCAACCCGCTGGACGGTCCCTGGATCGAGCGCGGCCAGCTGCACACCCCGTGGGTGTCGTTCGCCCTCGACGCCACGACCTTCACCGTGCGCGGCGTGCGCTACCTGCTCTGGGCTCAGCACGATCCCACGCTCGCGGCCAACACCTGCCTGTTTATCTCGCGGATGAAGTCGCCAACCGAGCTGACGGGACCCGCCGTGCGTTTGTCTCAGCCGGAGTTTGACTGGGAACGAGTGCGGTTCGCCGTGAACGAGGGGCCGGCGGTGCTAGTCCGCCACGGGCGGGTCTGGGTCAGTTACTCCGCCGCCGGCACCGGCGCGGAGTACTGTCTCGGCCTGCTTTCGGCTGCCGAAGATGCCGACCTGCTCGATCCGCGGTCCTGGCGGAAGTCCCCGACTCCCGTCTTCACCAGCAGCACGGCGCACGGGGTGTTCGGCCCCGGACACAACTGCTTCACCACGACGCCGGACGGACGCACCGACCTGATCGTCTACCACGCGCGGGACTACGCCGAGATCACCGGCGACCCGCTCGACGACCCCAACCGTACACCCGCGTGCAGCCGCTCGGCTGGAACGCCGACGGCTCGCCCGCCTTCGGAATTCCCGCCGCGCCGCACTGAAACCGCATGAAGTTCCTCGGCCCCTCCCTGTTCCTCGCCACCGGCCTCCTCGCCGCCCCGCCGCCGGAAAACTGGTTCATCCGGCCGCAGCCGGTCGCCAATCTCTACCACGACGGGTGGATCGACCTGAACAAGAACGGGGTCCGGGACCCCTACGAGGATCCCGCCGTGTCGGTCGAGGACCGCATCACCGACCTGCTTGGGCGCATGACGCTGGAGGAAAAGACCGCGCAGATGGCCACGCTCTACGGGTTCCCGCGGGTCCTCAAGGACGAGCTGCCCACCGCCGAGTGGGACCGCGCCCTGTGGAAGGACGGCATCGGCAACATCGACGAGCACGCCAACGGCAACACCGGCTGGAACGGCCAGCTCGCGGATCCCGCGAACGATCTTCCGTGGTCGCGGCACGCGCAGGCGATCAACGAGGTCCAGCGCTGGTTCCTCGAGCGCACGCGCCTCGGGATTCCGGCGGACTTCACCAACGAGGGCATCCGCGGCCTGATGCACTCGCGGGCCACCAGTTTTCCGGCGGAGGTCGGCGTGGCCAGCACCTGGGACACCGCCCTCGCCCGCGAGATCGGCCGCGCCACGGGCATCGAGGGCCGCGCCCTCGGCTACACCAACGTCTATTCGCCGGTCCTCGATCTCTCGCGCGACCCGCGCTGGGGCCGGGTGGTCGAGTGCTACTCCGAGGATCCGTTCCTCACCTCCGCGCTCGGCGTCGAGCAGGTCCGGGGCCTGCAGGAATCCGGGGTCGTCTCCACGCTCAAGCACTTCGCCGTCTACAGCATTCCGAAGGGCGGCCGCGACGGCGCGGCGCGCACCGACCCGCAGGCCTCGTGGCGCGAGGTGCAGACGGTGCTGCTCGAGCCGTTCCGTCGCGCCGTGCGTGACGGCGGGGCGCTTGGCGTGATGGCGTCGTACAACGACTACAACGGCGTCCCGGTCGCGGCGAATCACCTCTTTCTCACCGACCTCCTCCGCAAGGAATACGGTTTCCGCGGCTATGTTGTCTCGGACAGCGGCGCCGTGGAGTTCATCCATGCCAAGCACCGCGTCGCCGGCACGTACGCCGAGGCGATCCGTCAGTCCGTCGATGCCGGGCTCAACATCCGGACCGACTTCACGATGCCCGGAGACTACGTGAACCCGCTGCGCCAACTCGTGCGGGACGGCCGCCTCGCCCCGACCCTGATCGACGAACGGGTCCGGGAAATCCTCCGCGTGAAGTTCTGGCTCGGGCTGTTCGACCGCCCGTACGTCGACCCGGCCAACGCCGCCGCGGTCGTCCGCTCGCCCGCCCACCTCGCGCTCGCAGCCCGGGCCGCCCGCGAGGCGATCGTGCTGCTGAAGAACGACCACGGCGCGCTGCCGTTGAGCCGCGGCATGAAACGCATCCTCGTCACCGGCCCCCTCGCCGACGACCCGCACGCCTGGTGGTCGCGCTACGGCGCCCAGCGGCTGGAGTTCGTCACGCCCCTCGCCGGGATCAAGGCCCTGGTCGGACCCGGGACCGAGGTGCGCTATGCCCAAGGCGTCGCGGCAAAGGATGCGAACTGGCCCGCCAGCGACGTGCTCAGGGAGCCGATGGGCGCCGACGTCCGCCGCGGCATCGATGCCGCGGTCCAGGCCGCCGCGGACGTGGATGTTATTGTCGCGGTGCTGGGCGAGACCGACGAGCTGTGCCGCGAGTCCTCCAGCCGGATCAGCCTCAACCTGCCCGGCTACCAGCAGGAACTCCTCGAGGCCCTGCACGCCACGGGCCGGCCGCTCGTGCTGGTCCTCAGCAACGGCCGTCCGCTCAGCGTGAATTGGGCGGCCCGCCACGTCCCCGCGATCGTCGAGCTGTGGTTTCCCGGCGAGGAGGGCGGTGCCGCGCTGGCCGACGTGCTGTTCGGCGTCACCAATCCCTCCGGCAAACTGCCGGTGACGTTTCCGCGCAGCGTCGGCCAGATCCCGTACAATTTCCCGACTCATCCCGGCGCCCAGGACCGCGACTTCGGCCAGGTCGAGGGACCGCTGTTCCCGTTCGGCCACGGGCTGAGCTACACCCGTTTTGAATACGCCCACCTGACGGTCACACCCGACCGCCTTGCCATGCCCGGCACGGTCACGGTGGCCTGCGACGTCACCAATCGCGGCGACCGGCCGGGCGACGAGGTCGTGCAGCTCTATCTTCGCGACGACTACTCGTCCGTCGTCGGCTTTGAACGCGTCCTGCGCGGCTTCGCCCGCCTCGCCCTCGCTCCCGGCGAGACGAAGCGCGCGACGTTCACGCTCCAGGCTTCCGACCTGGCCTTGTACGACGAGGCGGGCCACTGGACGGTCGAACCCGGAAGGTTCACGGTGATGGTCGGGGCGTCATCCGCCGATCTCCGGCTCACGGGCCGGTTCACCGTCACGACGGCCGACGGCCACGCCCCGGAGGAGGATCCGCTGCCCGACCAGCATGTCGACCCGCGCTGAGAGCCCCGCGGGCGCGACCCGCCGTCTGGCGTTTCGCACCTCCATCCTGGGCGGGACCGTCGCCGTACTGCTGCCGTTTTCCGTCTCCGCCGCCACCATGAACCTCAAGGTCTCCGCTCCGTCTCCTTCGTCGCCACCGGCATTCGCCCTCGGCTCGAACCGCGCCCCGGACGGCACGACGCTGACGCTTGATACGCGCAGCCTGCTCCGGAACGGTCGGCGCTGGATTCCTGTCATGGGCGAATTCCATTACGCCCGCTACCCGGCGACGGAGTGGCTCGGCGAGCTGCGGAAGATGCGGGCCGGCGGGATCGACGTGGTGGCAACCTACGCTTTCTGGATTCATCACGAGGAGGTCGAGGGCCAGTGGGACTGGTCGGGCGACCGGAACCTGCGGGGGTTTGTCACCGCCGCGCAGGCGGCCGGCCTGCAGGTCATCGTGCGGCTCGGACCCTGGTGCCACGGCGAGGTGCGCAATGGCGGGTTGCCCGACTGGATCGTGGCCCGCGGGCCCACGCGCACCGACGACGCGGCGTACCTGCGGTCGGTCGACCAATGGTACCATCAGGTCGCCGCCCAGGTCCGCGGCCTGCTATGGAAGGACGGCGGCCCGATCATCGGCGTGCAGCTCGAAAACGAGTTCCCCGGCCCGGCCGCCCACCTGCTGGAGCTGAAGCGGCTCGCGCGCGCGGCCGGGCTCGACGTGCCGCTCTACACGCGGACCGGCTGGCCGGCGCTGGCGACGCCCTTGCCGCTCGGCGAGATCATCCCGCTGTATGGCGTCTACGCGGAAGGGTTCTGGGACCGCGAGCTCGCGGCGATGCCGGGCACCTACTGGGCGGGTTTCCATTTCTCGACGCTTCGCACCGATGCCAACATCGCCAACGAGGCCCTCGGCCGGCGCGAGGTGCGCGACGAACCCGATGTGGCCCGCTATCCCTACCTAACCTGCGAGATCGGCGGCGGCATGATGAGCGCGTACCACCGCCGCATCCGGATGGGCCCGGCCGACATCGAGGCAACCACCCTGGTCAAGCTTGGCTCGGGCTCCAACGGGCCCGGCTATTACATGTACCACGGCGGCACCAACCCCGAGGGCCGCACCCCGCTGATGGAGTCGCAGGACTCCGCCTCGACCAACTGGAACGACCTGCCGGTGAAAAACTACGACTTTCAGGCACCGCTGGGAGCCGCCGGCCAGGTACGCCCGCACTTCCAGCGGCTGCGGCGGCTGCATCATTTCCTCCATGCCTACGGCGAATCCCTCGCCGCGATGGAGACCAGCCTGCCCGAACACCGGCCGAGCGGAAAAGAGGATGCGGCCACCCTGCGCTGGGCGGCGCGGTCCGACGGACACAGCGCGTTCGTGTTCGTGAACAACCACGAGCGCGGGCGTGAGTTGCCGGCCAAGCACGGCGTGAAATTCCGCCTCGAGTTCCCGTCCGGCCAGCCGGTCGAGTTTCCCGCCACGGCGGTCAACGTGCCCGCCGGTGCCGGCTTCATCTGGCCGGTCCGGCTCGCCCTCGCCGAGAACACCTTGCTCGAATGGGCCTCCGCCCAACCCGTCGGACGGGTCCGCACCGGCGGACGCGTCACCTGCTACTTCGCCGTCACGCCCGGGATTCCGGCGGAATTCGCGTTCCGCGGCGGCCGCCTCAAGGTCCACCGGGGCCAGGTTGCTCCGGGGCCCGACGGACTCACCGTGGTCACCGGCATCGCGCCCGGCCGCGAACCGGCGGTCACGATCGACGGCAACGTCGACTGCGTGCTGCTCAACGAGGCAGATTCGCTGCGCCTGGTCTTTGATCCCGTGACAGGCGCGGCCGCCTTCGACCCGGAGGAGCCGGCCGCCGTCGTGCAGATGCTCACGCCGGTGCCGACGCAGGCGGCCGGCCCGCTGCGGGCCATTCGCCGGGCCTCCACTCCGCACGGCGTCGCCGCCGCACCTACCGACGCCGATTTTGCCGCGGCCGCACGGTGGCGCATCCCTCTCCCCGCGGTCCTGCCCTCGCGGGCGATGCTGCGGCTCTACTATCTCGGCGACGTCGCGCGGGTGTATGTGAACGGACGCCTGGTCATGGACGATTTCTACAACGGTGATCCCCTCGAGATCCCGCTTTGGCGTCACGCGGACGAGCTGGCCCACGGCGAGCTCACCGTCGCCATCCTCCCCCTGCAGCGCGACGCGCCGGTGTATTTTTCCGACCCGGCCGCGGCCCCCGAGTTTGGCGACCGCCCGGCGCTCGCCGAGCTGACGCACGCCGAGCTGGTCGGGGACCGGGACTGAAGCTCCCTTAGGTCGCCGGCAGCGCGTCGCCCGCGAAGGCGAGGCACTCGATCGCGGCGAGGGCGAGCTGGTTGGTGCTGTTGGTCGAGACGTTGGCGGCTTCCTCGACGGGCCGCAGGACCGCGGAACCCTGGACCGTGGTCCGGTGGGCCTTCCATCCCTTCACGCCCTTGGCAAACTCGGTCCACGCCCGCTCGGCTAGGTCGGGCCGGCCCAGCTGGCGGGCCGCGTAGGCGGTCAGCCGTGAGTGCTCCGAGGTGAGGTTGTTGCCCCGTAACGGGGCGCCAAGCCGCGCGGTCTGCACCTCCTTCGGCGCATTGTAGAGCTCGCAGTACTCGGTCCAGGCGCGCCGGAACTCCGGCATGTCGAACTGCTCGATGAGTTCGGCGCAGATCTCGACCAGGCCGAAGACCGCGCTGAGGTGCGAGACCGCGACCTTGTCCGAGGTCGAGACCTCGTAGGCGCCGGTGTCGAGGTGCATGGGCGCGCTCGCGGTGAAGAACCGCCGAGGCTGCGCCGCGATCCCGCGCATGCTGGCCAGCAGCCGGTCCCGCACCTTCGGGTCGCCCGTGCGTTCCCATTCGGTGAACCAGGCGCCGGCGATCGCGCTCCAGTCGGTGCCGAAGCCGACGCCCACGAGGTTCGGGTCGGTTGGCGCCTCGCGCGCGAGGTCGCCACGCTCCGCCGCGGCGAAGAGCTTTCGCCCGGGCGGGAACTGCTTCAGCGTGCGCACCGCCTCGATCTGCTCGCGCATCAGGTCGCCCACCCGCTCGTCGCCGGTGAGGAAATAGTAATAGCGCCGGTTCAACGCGGTGCTGATGCGGAGCTGCTTGGCGCTGCAGCCCCAGTGGAGGACGTTGTGCCGCGACCCGAGCGGCGCGAACCGCCCGATGTGGTGCACGTCGACCTCGCCGGTGTGCCGGGTCATCGCCTCGGCAAATCGGAACAGGTCCGCCCGGCCCGACCGCAGGAATTGGAGCCAGAGCCAGATGTCAGTCGAGAGCTCCGAGTTGTCCCAGGCGAATCCGCCGACGTCGTAGCGCCACTCGTGACGGTCCGGGTCGTAGGTGTGCCGCACGTCGCCGTAGTTCCAATAGCCGTACCACCGGCGCTGCTCCTGCTGGTCGCGGTAGTATTCGAAGTGCCAGTCGAGCTGGTCTTCCAATTTCGCCCGCACCGGGGAGGAGCGGTCCACCACGGTCCACGTGCCGCCGAACACGCCGCAGCCGTGGAGGTAGGCGGGCGAAGCCATCAGCACCGGCGGCAGGCGCACCGCCTGGGCCCGCGCCGCAAGCTCCTCGCGCGCCGGGGTGGCGGGGTCCGCCCAGAGGAACAGCTCGCTCGTGCGAGCCACACCCTCCGGGGAGTCGAAGCCCTTTTCGTAGTCCTCGTAGGTGATTTCCAGTCCGCCGTTGTACTGCTTTTCGTAGGTGTCCTGACCCATGCCGTCGTGATACGGCCGCAGGTCCATCGCCGGCGCATCCGGCGCCCAGAGCCAAGCCGTGACTTCCGCCGCGTCACCCGTGGCGCCGCGGATATCGAGTTGGGCGGGATAGCTCTGCCAGAAATTCCGGAGCCCGAAGGTCACGCCGCCCTGCGGCGACCCGACGTAGCCCAGCCCTCCGGCCCGCTGGCCCTGCGCCGCCGTGATCCACGTGTAGCCCGCCTTGGTGCGCTTGCGGATCTCGAAGCCATCCGCGTTCGGCTGGAACAGCGTCCAGTCCGCGAACGCCGGCACGTACTGCAGCCGTCCCGGCACCGCGCGGTCCCAGGTGTCCGTCGGCGGCGTCGCCCGCCCGGCCACCTGCGTCTCCCGCACCTCGCGACCCGGGTCGCGCCGCAGGCCCGTGAGCCCGCGCACCGCCTCGCCGAACAGGCCGTCCGCCTGGCCCGAAAACCGCACGTGCCGGTCGTGCAGCTCGCCGCGGAGCAACACGTCAAACCGCACGCCGAGCCCGCGAATGAAGTCCCGTTGCGGGTCACCGTTGTACACGATGGTGTGCATCACCCGGACCGCGTCGCCGCCGGCGTAACAGTAGAGGCGGACGATAAACGGCAGCAGGGACCGGCCGCCGGCCGTGTGCGCACCCTCAAGCTTGATCACCGCCCGCACCGGGCCGGACTGCTCAACGGTGACGTGCGAAATGGCGCCGCCAAAGGTCTCGGTCCGCACGGTGTCGGTGCCGCGGTCCTCCCGCAGGCAGACCAGCCGGCCGCCACGGGCGATCTCGCGCCCGTCGCGCACGATGCTCCGAATCAGTTCGCCGCCGGACCGCCCCACGGTCACGCGCATCACGCCCGTGTCGACCGTGACGGCGTCGGCCGACTCCGTCACGTGAAGGGCGACAGAGGGAGCGGCGGGCGCACCCGCCGTCACCTGCAGGCTGTCCGTCGCAGCCGCTCCCGCGGGAATCGCGTGCGCGGTCCACTTGAGCGAGCCGTCGGGCCAATACGCGAGTGGCCAGCTCTGGACCGGCACGGTGGCGCCGTCGGCACCGTGCAGCGAGAAACTCGTATCCTTCGCGTGTTTCCCCCGCGGCCAGGGCATGCCCCAAGTCGTACCGGGCCGCACCGCGGGCATGCCGCCCTCGAGCCAGCGGACGGCTGGCAGACCCGGATCCGACGCTGGAGGATTCGCGGCGGGTTGGGCCGGCGCAGTGACGGCGCGGAGCTCTGAGACAATCTGGGCCGCGGCGGCGGCGAGGGCGGTCTTGTGGACAAATTCGCGACGGGACAGGGGCTTCATGGGAGTCAACGGGAGGTGAGGTGACCACGAAGATCACCAAGGTCACCAAGATCAGATGGGGGAGCAGTCCTGCAGCGGGAGTGAGTCAGCGGCCCGCACCTTGGTGGTCTTCGTGTGCTTCGTGGAAAAGGAAAGCAGGGGTTGGAGTGCGACGCCAGAGCATGCGCCGGAAATCGCTATTCGCGGCGCGAATGAATTCGGACCGTCAGGAAATTGGGTTGAGTCCCGGCGCAAAACTTGGCTCCTAGCATCGAGGATGGCCGCCCCTACCCTGCGTTCCCTCGCGAAAGAGCTTGGGCTCTCGCGAACCACCTTGTCCGACGCCCTCCGCGGCTCCCCGCGGGTGAAGGCGGAGACCGTGGCCCGCGTGCGCGCCGCGGCCAAGGCGGCCGGCTATGAGCGGAACCCGCTGACCGGCGCGGTGATGTCGCAGCTGCGCCGGTCGCGCGGCCAACAGTTCCGCGGCGTGCTGGCCGTCGTGGAGATCATCCAGACGCCGCAGACCCCGTTCGCCGTCCGCTACAATGAGTCGCTCGCGGCCGGCATCGCGTCGCGGGCCGACGAGCTCGGCTTCAAGGTCGAGCGCTTTGTCGTCGGCCCCAACGGCGTCACGCTCGGCCGCCTCGACACGATTCTCCATACCCGCGGGATCCAGGGCCTGATCCTGCTGCCGGCGGTCGGCTTCCCAGACCTCGGCGAACTGAGCTGGCACCGCTACACCGCGGTGTATGCCGACTACTTCATCGACCATCCCCCGCTGCACTGCGTGTGCTCGGACCACTACCGCTCGATGGTGGCGCTGCTGCGCGAGCTCCACGCGCGCGGCTACCGCCGGCCCGGGCTGTTCATGGAGATCGCGCTCGACGAGCGCCTGCAGTTCCGGTGGGAGGGCGCGTTCCTCGCCCTGCAGAAGTACCTGCCCGACATCACCCAGATCCCGGCGCTGCAGGTCCGCGAGGTCACGCGCGAGCAGTTCACGGCGTGGTTCAAGAAGCACAATCCCGACGTCGTGATGGGCCACTTCCCCGTCGCGATGGAGTGGATGAAGGGCGCCGGCGCCAAGCTGCCGAAGACCCACGGCTTCGTCTGCCTGAACTCCCTCCGCACCGAGGGCGACTGCGCATCGGTCGACCTCCGCAGCGGCCTCCTCGGCGCCCGCGCCGCCGAGCTCGTGATCGGCCAGCTCCTGCACAACGAATTCGGCGTCCCCGAGCAACCGTCGCTCACGACCATCCCCGCCAAGCTGATCGACGGACCCACGCTCCGCCCAGCCGGGGCTGGGCGGAGTGACAAGTGACGAGGGACGAGTGACGAGATCGGATTGAGCAGCGGGAAGAGCTGGGGTAGTTCGATCTACCAGCTGCTATCTACCATCTACCAAATACCACCTACTGCGCCGCGGGCGCGCTCATGATTGTCTTCAGTTGCTTCGCCACGATCTCGGCGGTCAGGTCCGCCCCGGCTTTGCTGGTGTGGAGGTCCTTGTCGCCGAAGAGCGCGTCGAGTTTGTCCGCGCCGAGTTCTTCGTAGCGGTGGGCGACGAGGTCGTTGAGGTCGATGAAGGGGACGTCCTCCTGCGCGGCAACTTGCTTCGCCCAGCCCGCCCAGGTGTCGGCGGCGCGGACGATCCGGCCGTCCTTCCAGATCTTCCGCGGCACGAGTGAACACACCACCGGTTTCGCGCCCGCGGCCTTCGTGTCACGTATCATGTGACGCAGGTACCAGCCGTAGGTGTGCACGGTCTCGGGCTGCTTCGTCAGCAGGTTGTCGATCTGCTGGGTTTCCTCGCCGGTCCCATGCAGCGTGCCGCGGGCCCGCTGGGCGTCGTTCACCGGGGACGAATCGTTCGTGCCGAACTGGATCAACACGGTGTCGCCCGGCTTCACCAGCGTGAGCGCCCGCGTCCAGTGGCCTTGGGTGATGAAGGTGCGACTGCTGAGTCCGCCAATGGCGCGGTTGACGATGTTCACCTTGGCCGGATCGAAGTGCCGGCCGAGTGAATCGCCCCAGCCCCACTGGCCCTGCGCGCCGTCGCCGCGGCCGTTGCGGACGGTTGAGTCGCCCACCAGGACGATCGACGGCAGGCGCGGGTCGGCCGGTTCCGGGAGATTGAGCCAACCAATCGGATCGGCCGTCACCGCCTCGCCCTTGGCAGAGAGGAATTGCGTGAACGGGCTCGGGCGCAGGCCCTTCAGTCCGGCGACGACGCCGGCCGCGTGATCCTCGGCGCCGCCGACGTTGGGATGCGTGTGGTCCGGCGTGAACCGCGGGTGGCCCGCCTCGGCGCCCAGCGCCTGATAATGATCCGCCATGAGGCGGGACACGTCGACAAACGCGACGTGCGCCTGCGCCGCGACCTCGCGCGCCCAAGCCCGGAACGAGCCGGAGCCGCGCTCGATTTTCCCGTCCTTCCAGTAGTCGCGGACCGTGAGCGACAGCACCACGGGCGTCGCCCCTTTGGCCTGCACGTCGCCGATCATCTTGCGCAGGTACCAGCCGTAGGTGTGCACGACCTCGTGCTTCTTGGTCAGCACATTGTCGATCTCCCGCGTCTCCTCACCCAAGCCGGGCAGCGAGCCGCGCGCCCGGAGCGGCCGCGTGGAGCCGGGCGGCTCCTCATTGATCGCCCCGCCGTCGTTGTGACCGAACTGGATGAGGACGAAGTCGCCGGCCTTCACCTCGGCGAGTAGCTGATCCCACAATCCTTCCGTGATGAACGTCCGGCTGCTGCGCCCGCCCCGCGCGCGGTTGGCGACGTTGATCTTGGTCGGGTCGAAGTAGCTGGCGAACGGCACACCCCATCCCTGAACGGGATTCCCGTTGTTGCGCGCGGCCGTGGAGTCACCGGCGACGAAGAGCGTGGGCAGATGCGGATTGAGCCCGCCGGTCTCGGCCGCCGGGTTCGCCGCGAGGTCGGGCGGCGGGGTCTGGGAACGGAGAGCCAGGCACGACAGCAGAAAGCACACGAACAGTGCGGGGCGCATGATCGGGCAACGATGGGCAATTTGCGCCCGGAGGCGAGTGGGGCCGTGCGTGGAACAGTCAGATTTTGCGGGGAGAGCTCGGCGGGTTGGTTCGCGGAGGGGCTTATTTTGACCACGGAATTCACGGATCGCACGGATCAGGCGAATCCTCGCGGACCAGCGCCCATACGTTCCGTCTGGGTGCTGGTCCGCTCGGCCTTGGGGAGCTGATGCCTGACCAATCCAGCTGGCACGTGAAAAACAGCCTCAGGTCTTCAGCTCCCATATGCCGAGCGGACCTTCGGATTGGGCGAAGCTCAATCCGAAGGTCCGCGAGGATTCGTCTGGTCCGTGCGATCCGTGAATTCCGTGGTTAATAAAACAGCCACCGTCGACCCAACGATCCGCAAGGCAAGCATGCCCCACCCAATCAATGTCTCACCTTTTGGGTGGCCTGACCGCCGCTCTCGACCGAGATTCAGGCATGCGGATCCTGCTGGGCCTCCTGATGCTTTGCTCGACCGGCCTGTTCGCGGCTGAGACCAGCTTGTATACCGACGACTTTGCCGGAGACCTCAGCCAGTGGGCGGTGGAACAGCAGCCGGGCGGGTCCGTCCGGGTCGAAGCCGGCCGGCTCATCATCACGGACCAGGGCGGCTGCACGGTGTGGTTCCGCCCGCGGCTCACCGCCCCCGTTCGCATTTCCTACGACGTTACCTTGTCGTCCAAGGCACGCGTCTCGGACCTCAACTGTTTCTGGATGGCTTCCGAGATTGGTGACGCCGCCGTCCCGCCGTTCGCCCCGGGGCACGCCCGCGACGGGAAATTCGCCGCCTACGACACGCTCCGCACGTACTACGTCGGCTACGGCGGCAACGCCAACACCACGACCCGCTTCAGGCGCTACGACGGCTCCGGGCACAAGCCGCTGCTGCCCCAGCACGACCTCGGAGCCCCGAAGTTCCTGCTCCAGCCGGACCACACCTACCACGTCGAGATCACGGTCGACGGCTCGGGCCGCACCCGGTGGTCACGCGACGGTGAAGTCGTCTTCGATTTCCAAGACCCCGCCCCATTGACCTCAGGTTGGTTCGGCTTCCGCACAGTCCAAAGCCAGATGGAGATCGCGCACTTCAGAGTGAGCAAGTTGGCGACCCAATGAAGGGCTAGCCGATTGGCACAGGAGGCAACGGAGGGAACCCTCAACCCGCCGCGAGGTGCAGGACGAAGATGAAGAGGGCGATGATGCCGCCGCTGAGTGCGCTACAGACCAGGAATCCGACCGTGTCCACTCGGTCCCAGCGGCAGAACTCCCAGTCCGACCAGCGGAAGAGTTTCGTGTGGTCGAAACGCCCGGGGGTCCGGCGGGTTTCCTCCATCGCCGCCGCCTCCAGCTCCGGGGTCTCACCGATCGGGGTCTTCATCTTCCCGTAGAACTGCGCCACGCGTGACGCGTCGGTGCGGCGGGTCACTAGGCTCACGAGGACCAGCACGGCAAACGGGAACAGCCCGTCGAAGAAGAACTGCGCGGTGAGCCGCTCGTTTGGCGTGTAGCGCGCGACCGGTAGCCCGGCCCGGGCGAGGATCCAGCATTCGAGATTGAAGCGGCCGCTGCCCACCAGCGGGCTCGCCAGGTCGCGCGGGTCCTGGTGGACCACCGACGCGAAGTACACGCCGGCCGGACGGCCGTTTGGCGCCACGCTGACCTGCGCGAGGGACTGATGGTGGCTGAGCGCGGGCATCCGCGCCGCGGTCCACGGCACCACCAGGATGACCAGCGTCGACAGAACCACGCAGGCCCACACGGCCGGCGCGGTCAGGCGCCGCCAGAAATAGATCAGGAGCACGCTCGCGCCGAACGGCACGTTGACCGTCAGGACGAGGTTCACGATCGAGAGAAAGTCCCCCATCAGCCACGCCGAGACCGCGCCGAGGGCGAGGACGGCGGCGATGGTGCAGCGGGCGAAGAAAACGCCGCGTTCCTGCGAGAGGTCGGGCCAGACCTGCCGGTAGACGTTGCGGACGAAGAGCGAGGAAATCGCGAGCGCCTTGGCGGCGAGCGTCGACATCGTGCCGGCGAGCACGCCCGCGAGCATCAGGCCGATCAGGCCCGGGCCGAGCAGCCGGTTCGACAGCGCGCCCCAGGTCGAGTCGGGATCCGACAGTCCCCCGACGCCGAACAGCGCCACCGCGATCAGCCCGGCAAAGGCCCAGAGGATGATCATGAACCGCTTGAGGTAGTTGCCCGAGACGCCGAAGCGGGCCGCGAACTCGTTCCGGGCCGAGCCGCAGATGCCCATGTTGTGGCTGAGCCCGTGGATCTGGACGAGGCTCACCAGCAGGATGGCCAGCAGGCTCCACGCTGAGAACTGCTCGGTGCCGCCCGCGCCGAACAGGTCGAACATCCGGCGCGGCACGCGCTCGCCCAGCGCGGACCATCCGCCGATCGCATGCAGGCCGGTGGGGATCAGGAGCAGCGAAAAGACGATGATCAGGATGCTCTGCAGCCCCTCGTTCACCGCGGCGGCCGCCATGCCGCCAAGCACGATGTAGGTGCCGACCACGAGCGCGAAGATCGTGTAGAAGGCGACGTCGTTCAGCACCGTGATGTAGCTGTGCAGCTCGCCACGCGCGTTGCGCTCGCGCAGCTGCGCGAGTGTCGCGGCATCCTCCGCCACCAGCAGGCCGGCCGCCTGCTGCCGCTCGAGCTGCTTCAGCTCGTGGTAGCCGTCCACCGCGGCCCGGTCCGCCGCAGTCCACGCCGCAGGGTTCTTCACCACGAGCGAGGAGGCGATCTTGTAGGCCGTGACGTTGCCGAAGCCGAGGAAGACGCACGCCACCATGATCTGGAACAGCGCGTAGGCGAGGCTGAGGCCCCGGCTGCCGAAGCGATCCTCGAACAAGTCCGAGACCGTCGTGAGCCGGACCCGGCGGAACCAGACGTTCATGAACCAGAAGTACGGGTTCATGAAGACGGTCTGGAACGACAGCCACGCGCCCGGGGCGCCCTGCTGGTAGACGAAGCTCGCCGTGCTCACCGCGCCCTGGGGCTCGGTCGCGTTGCCGAACGAGAGGAAAAACTGGTACAGCTTGCCGAGCTTCCGGCCCGCGAGGAAGAAGCCCTCCTCCGAGGCGGCGGCGCCGGCGGCGCGCCGGCCGATGTACAGCACCGCCGCGAGGTACGCGACGATGATCAGCAGGTCGAGGACATGCAGGCTGCCGAGGTGCATGGGGTCGGGGTTGCCGGCAAGCCAATCGTCCCGCGTCGCCCGCACAATGGGACGCCGGTCAGACAGTACGAGCTCTGCCGCAGGCGGAACCACCTCGCTCCGGACCGAGGGGAAATCCCTAGGCCCGGCCCACGAGATTTCTGTGTATTTCGCGATGATCGTCCGCATCATGCCCGGAACGTCGCCATGCCCTCCTCCTCGCTGCCCACGAGTACCCGCTCGCCCGCAGTGGATTTCCGGGACAAGGCGTGGATCCTCGTCGTCATTGCAGCGCTCGCGTACTTCACGTGGGACACCGGCGTGCGGTGGCGCCACATCCGGGAGGTTTCCGGCACCTACGGCGTCACGGTGGACGCCCCGGCCGTGGACCGCGCCTCCCCGACCGGCTACGCCGACGGCAAGCGCTC
Organism: uncultured Opitutaceae bacterium; assembly: GCA_964471615.1. Taxonomy (GTDB): domain Bacteria; phylum Verrucomicrobiota; class Verrucomicrobiia; order Opitutales; family Opitutaceae; genus Opi-474. The sequence goes on along the minus strand of CAYYGV010000003.1, from coordinate 26,075 downwards.
GCTGCTGCTGCCGGACCGCGACCTCGACGGGTACCACTGGATCATGCAGGCGCAGCAGGCGTCCGCCGAGGGCCTCTGGCGGATGCGGCACGTGGACTATGACGGCGCCCCGACCGGGCGCGACGTGCATTGGGCGGCGCCGTTCCGCTGGTGGGTGCGCGAGCTGGCGGGGATCGATCGCGCGATTTCAGGGGCGCCGGCGGGCATCACGCTGGAGCGCGCCGCGGTGTTCTCCGGTCCCATCCTGCTGGGGCTGCTGATCCTGGGCTTCACGCCCGTCATCGCGCGCCGCTGCTCGGGCGCGGCGGCGGCGTTCTTCGCGGCCGGGCTCGTCACGATGCTCCCGCTGACCGTTGATTTTGTCGCGGGCTACGCCGACCACCACGGTCTGGCGAACACCTGCGCGCTGCTGAGCGTGCTGTGCTTCATCCTCGCGTCGGACACGCGCCAAGGCTCGCTGCCGTGGGTGATCGCGAGCGGCGTGGCCGGCGGGTTCGGCCTCTGGATCAGCGCGGCCACGCAGCTCCCGGTCCTCCTCGGGCTGGGCCTGGGCGGCGCCACGGCGTGCTGGGTAGGCCGCGGGGCCGAGCCGGGCAACGCCTGGACGCGCCATCCCACGTTTTTCCGGATCTGGGGAGGCGCCGGCGCGGGAGTCAGCATCCTCGGCTACCTGTACGAATACGCCCCGTTCCACTTCGGCTTCCGGCTCGAGGTCAACCACCCCCTCTACGCCATCGCCTGGCTCGCCGCCGGCGAGACCCTCTGCAGGCTGGCCTGGCTGGCCTGCGGGTCGTCGCCGGTACCGCGCCGCTGGAACCTGCTCGCCGGCGGGCTGGCCACGGCGCTGGTCGCGACGCCGGCCATCGTGCTCTGGGCGGGCGGCGAGACGGTGTTCCGGGTCGCCAACCCTTTCCTCTGGCAGCTGCACCACGAGTACATCGCCGAGTTCCAGAGCCTGCCCACCTACCTGAGCCGCGCCGACTACAGCTGGGCGGCAACCTCCGCCCTCTGGCCGCTGGCGGTGCTGGTCTTCGCGGCCGTGGCGATCTCGCAGCGGCGCTCGCGGTTCGCCCGTTCGCAGCTCGTGATGGCCCTCGGTCCCGCGCTGGTCGTGCTGCCCCTGATGCTCGCCCAGGTCCGCTGGTGGGGCCTCGAGTGCACGCTGCTGCTCCCACTGTTCGTCGTCGTTGGGCGCCGCATGCCCGCCGCCGGCACCGCGGGCAATCTCCTCGGCACGCTTCCGCCGTTCGGCACGCCGGCGCCCGCGTTCGATCTCCGTCGCTGGGCCCTCGTGGGCGGCACGGTGCTGCTGCTGCCCGGGGTCGTCGCGGCCCTCGGCGCGACCGTGCGGGCGGCGGAGATCGGCGTCGACGATCTCCATGCGCTCGCGGAGCGCGACCTCGCCCACTGGCTGCGGCAGCGGGCCGGCCACCAGCCGGTGGTGGTCGCCGCTTCACCGTCCCTGACCACGACCCTCGTTTACCACGGCGGTCTCCGCGGCGTCGGCACGCTCTATTGGGAGAACCTCGCCGGACTGAAGTCGGCGGCCGACCTGTACGCGGCGCCCACCGACGAGCAGGCCCGCGCGATCGTGAAGCGCTGCGGCATCACCCATCTCGTCGTCGTCTCGTGGGACGGCTTCGAGGGCGTCTATGCGCGACTCGCGCGCGGCGTGCCGGCGGACCAGCCGATCCCCCGCGACGCGTTCATCGTGCGGCTCCTCTCGGCGCCCGTCCCGCCGCCCTGGCTCCAGCTCGTGCCGTTTACCCTGCCGGGCAACCCTGCGTTCGCGCAGCAGCAGGTGCGGGTCTACGAGGTCGTGCCGGATCTCTCGCCGGCGCTCGCGATGGTGCGGACCGCGGATTTTCTCCTCGGGATGAACCGCGTCGACGACGCCCAGAAGCTGGTGCCGGAACTGGCCGCGTATCCCGACGAGCCGGCCGTCACCGCCCTCCGTGTCGAGCTGGCCATGCGCCGGCACGACCAAACCGCCTACAGCCGCGCATCCTCAGTCCTCCAGCAGCAGCTGGCGGGCAACCCGCCCCTCGCCCTGTCGGACCGCGTGCGCGTGGCGAATGCCATGGCCGCGGCGGGCCAGTACTATCTGGCCAAACAGGAGGTCGACCGCGCGCTCGAGACCGTGACCGAGCACGACCTCCGGCAGCTGTCGCCGGACAACCTAGTGAATCTCCTCGCCCAAGTGAAGGCGGTGGGCGCGACGTGGCCCAACGACCGACTGCCCGAGCTGGCCGACAGCCTTATCCCGCCCTCCAGGCGGAAGTGAGCGCGACGGCGCCGCGGGTCCCTACCGGTAAGTCGGTTCAGCGGGCCGTCTTGATCGCCTCGGCCTGAGCGAGGTTCTCCTGGACGGAGCGGTCATTGGGACGAAGCCGCAGGACCTCGCGATACTCGGCAATGGCGGCGTCCACCTCGCCCGTGACGAGTAGCGCGTTCGCGAGGTTGTTGCGCGCGGCGGCGTAGCCGGGCACCAGCGCGACCGCCCGACGGTAGGCATCAATCGCCCGGGAAAACCGGCGGCCCGCCGCGAGTCCGTTGCCACTTTCGTAGAGCGCCTCCGCGAGATTAAGCGCTGCCATCCCCTGGCCCGGTGCGAGGACGAGCGCGGCTTCGCCCTCGGCCACCGCTTCGTCCACCCGACCCAGCTTAAGGTAAACGTGACAGAGGTTCGCGTGCGGCTCCGGCGCATTGGGCTGCAGGCGCCGCGCCGCCTCGAACTGGAGTGCGGCCGCGGCGGGCTGACCCGCCTCCACCAGGGCCGCCCCGAGGTTGACCCGGGCGCGCACATTCGCGGGCACCTGCGCGATGGTGTCGGTCCAAAGCGACACTTCACTCGCGTAGACCGCGTTGCGCTGCCAGGTCATCAATCCCGCCACCAGCGCGACCGGCACGACCACCGCCCCCGCGGCGCGGCCCAGCGTGCGCAGCAGACCGGCCACGAGCAGCACGACCAGCGCGGCGAGCGGCAGGTACATGCGGTGTTCCGCGATACCCTGGGCGGAGAGCGGCACCAGACTCGAGCTAGGCGCGAGGATCAGGAAGAACGCCGCGCCGAGAAAACCCAGGACCGGCCGCCGACCAAGCGCCCAGAGGGTCGCGGCCAACAGCGCAGCAACGACGGCCAGCGGGCCCAGCACCTCCCCGAGCGTCACCGGCGAAGCCGGACCGTAGTCCACCACGAGCGGACTTGGCCAAAGGGCGAGTCGCAGGTACCACGCGACCGCCTTGGATTGCAGCAGCAGGTACGACACGGTGCCGACGCCGCCACCCCAGCCCGCCGCGGTGCCGCGAGCGCCGCTGCCCTGCCAGACCAGGACCGCCAGGATCACCCACGTCGCCGCCAGCCCGAGATAGAGTCCCCGCCGACGCCGCCAAGCCTCGCCCCAGGAACCGGCGAGAAACGTCCGGTCGTAAAGGAACGCCACTACCGGCGCGGTCACCATGACCTCCTTGGTGGCCATGCCGAGCGCGGCCGAACCCACGGCGAGCACCGTGCCCAGTCGGATCATCAACGGCGACGAGGTCGTGCCGACGAGCACCACCCCGTAGAGCACGAGGAGGTAAAATAGCGCGCAGAGCGACTCGGTTCGCTGCACCACGCAGGTGACCGTCTCGGTCTGCAGCGGGTGGAGACTCCAGAGCAAAGCCACGAAAAAGGCGCCGAGGGCGGCCCGGTCGCGCAAGGACGCGGGCCAAGGGGTGCGCCGGACGAGGCCGTAGAGCACAAGCGCGGCCAGCGCGTGGATGGCGAGATTGACGGCGTGGTACCCGCGCGGATCGGTTCCGCCCCAGGCGTAGTTGAGCGCGAGCGAGAGATTCACCAGCGGCCTTCCACCCACCGCGTGGCCATCGGCCGGCGGAGTGAGCACCGCGCCGAGCTGGCCGAGGTCGCGGATCGTCGGGTTGTCGAGGATGGCCGCCCGGTCATCAAAGACGAAAGGCGCCGACCCGGTGTTGGACCAGGCGAGCAGGATCGCCAGGACGAGGGTTAGGCCCGGGAGCCAGATCCGCGGCGACAACGTCATTGGGACCGAGTGCTAGCCCAAGCTGCCGAGGGATGCAGGCGGAAAATACGAAATCCTGGGATCGAAATTCGAAATGCGGTTCGGGATCGGGCTGGTAGTCCCCGGCCGGCTCGCTTCTCCGGATTTCTCATTTCGAATCCTGAACTTCGGATTCCGAGCTTCCGCGCCCGCGGAAAAAGAAGCACCCCCGCCGGGAGGCGGAGGTGCTTCGATCCATACCAATTGAACCAAACGAAAGCCGGGCCGATTCCCGGCGAAACTCAGAAGTCGAACGACGTCGAGGCGTACCACTGCCGCGGGTCGATGATGCGGTAGGCAAACGCCGAGCCGTCGAGGTTGTAGGCGATCGGCTGCAGCTTGCCGTTCTCCAGCGCGTCGCGGATGTTGAGCTGGATCTTCATCACGGCCTTGTTGTTGAAGACCTTCCGGCTGTACGACGCCCAGAGGTCGAGGTGACCCTCGGCCGGGACGTAGATCGGGCGGGCGAGGTCGGCCGCGACGATGTTGCCGCTCGAGTCCCGCTTGGTCGCGTCGCCGTAGAAGCCGGCGATCGCGCGCTGGGCCCAGCGCCAGCCGCCGCCGACGGCCACGCCGCGGAGCTTTCCGTCCTCGAACGCATAGTTCGTGATGACACTGTACTGGAGCTCGCGGTCATTCGGCACCGTCTTGCCCTGCAGCGCCTTCGCGACGTTGATCTCCGTGGCGACGGCGGCCTCGTAGAAGCCCCGCGAGCTGGTCCAGCTCGGGTTGCTGCTGGTGGCGTTCGAGAGACGGACATCGGCATTGAAGCCGTAGCCGGTCCAGAAGTTCTGCAGCGACACCGGCGTGCCGTTGGAAAGCGTGATCAGCGCCGGCATGTCGGGCGCCGTGGCGTGCTGCCAGACGTACATGCGGGTGCCCTGGGTGTTGGCGTCGCCGACCCAGGCGTCGATCTGCGGGGCGACGTCCTGGTAGGTGGCCTTGATCTTCGAGGCGGTGAGCTTGATGTTCCAGTTCCGCTTCGGGTTGTAGATCAGCTGGAGCTCCTGGCCCTTGGCCTCGTTGGTCTGGGTGCCGTTGATGTTCGCCGGCGGCCAGTTGTCGTAGGACGGGACCTGCATCAGGGCCGCGATCTCGTTCTTCTGCGACGTGGTCAGCGGGAACACGGTGTTGTTCGCGAAGTTCGCGTTGGTCGGATCCTGGCCATTGCGGATGCGGACCACATACTCCGCCCACGAGCGGAACGAGGAGGTGTCCATGCGGGACACGCGGCCGATCGCGGTGGCGGCCGCCGTGGCGAGCGCGTTCTCGTTCGTGCTCTGGAACCAGTTGAGGCGGGCGACGAGCTTGCCGTCGAACGCGGTGACGCTGACGCCGTAGTCCTTGCCGTCACCCGTGGACTTCGGGAGCGGGGTGCCGTAGAAGTCGATCGGGATGCCGGACGGCGGATTGAAGTTGTCGGACTGGTTGTAGTGGAACTGCAGCTCGCCGGAACGCCAGCGGTAGGGCTTCACGACGGCGCCGGCGGTCCGGGTCGTGCCGGAGAGGCGGTACCAGTCGGTGAGGCGGTGGTAGGTCCAGCCCGGATCGATCGCGAGACCGTTGACGTAAAGGTCGGCGGTGGTGAGGCCGGTGACATTGGTCTGGCGGGCCTTGTAGTCGTCCTTGCGCCAGCCGAACGTCGTGACGATGCGGTCGTCCCAGAAGTAGCTGGTGATCGCGCCACTCTTACCGGTGATGTTCTTCTGAATGAGGCCGTACGCGCCGGCGTAGTAGAGCTGCTGCGACATGTGCAGCGTGGACGTCTCCCACTGGCCGGTGGACCAGTTGTAGGTGCGGACGGGGGACTCGTCGGGGCCGCCGTAGCCGGGCTGGCCGAGGTGGCCGGGGGCGTACTGCACGACGCCGTTCTTGTCCTGGCCGACATAGAACACGCGGGTGATGCCGGAGTTCGCGATGATCGCGCCGGCGGTGGCCGGGTTGGCCTGATAGCGGAGGTCGCCGCCGTCGAAGGTATTGCGGTAGCGGAACGTGCTGCGCTCGGCCTCCTGCTTGCTCCACAGGCCGACCAGGCGATGGTGGCCGAGGAAGCGCAGGAAACCCTTTTCCTTGGTCAGGTCGAAGTCATAGGCGAGCATCGCGCGGAGGTTGTCGTTCGTCTCGGGCGTCTTGAACGTGTCGGGCGAGATGTCCGCGAGGAACGGGCTGCCGAAATACGGATTGGGCGAGCCGTCGAGATTGTTGATGTTCGTGTCGACGTAGATCGTGGAGATCGCGTTGGCGTTCGACACCGTGTAGTTCTCCACCGCGGTGAGGAGCTGGCGGAACCAGCCGGCGGAGAAGTTGAGATTCGGGAGGATCTCCTGCTGGAACTCGGCGTTGTAGGTGCGGCCGTCATAGTCCGCATAGTTCATCTGGAGCAGGTTGATGTGCTCGTAGTCGTAGATGGCCTTGTTGGTCACCGCCGGCTGGATCCAGCCGCCGTAGCCGGCCGGCGCGACCGGGCCGATCGAGGACGTGAGCCGGCGGTCGGCGACGAGCCACTGCGCGGGGGTGCGGGCGGCCGCGGCCGGGGCGTTATAGGCGGTGTACGGGGCGACCAGCGTGGTGAACGGCGTGCCGGTCACCGCGGTGGTGTAGAGCACCTGGCCCTGGTTGGTGTAGACCGCGGTGCGCGCGCTGCCGGTGACGCCGAACTGGATGCCGGGAACGTACTGCGCGTTCGGGACGGTGGCGGTCGGGGCCTGGGTGAGCGCCGGGTTGCCGATGATCATGCCGGCGGTGTAGCCGGGCGAGGTGTTAGCGGTGACATACGGGCCGGTGACGACGCCGGTGTCGGTGATCGTGACGCTGCGGGTGAGCGGGTCATAGCCCGGGCGGCCGGCGCGCAGCCACTCGGAGACATAGTCGCGCGGGGTCTGGGCGTTCGGGGCGTTGTTGTAGTTGCGGTAGTGCTCGATGCTCGCGGTGATCCGGGTCTTCTTGAACGGCTGGAACGTGATCGCGCCGTACTGGCGGTGCGTCAGGTCGGCGGACGGCTTGCGGCGGAATCCCGTGGAATTCTGCAGCGCGGCGACGTAGATCGCGAGCTTGTCCTCGATCAGCGGCTGGTTGTGCGAGAAGGACTCGCGCTCGTCCTCCCAGCTGCCGACGCGGGCCTCAACGTGCGTGTGCTGCTTGTTCAGCATGGCCTGGGCGGTCGACTGGTTGACGATGCCGGCGGGGCTGCCCGTGCCGAAGAGCAGCGAGTTCGGGCCGCGGGAAATCTCGAGCGTGTTCGTGTTGTAGGCGTCGAACGGGATGCGGGAGATCGACGGGTAGTTGTTCTGCGCGGCATCCGGGGCGGCGAGGCCGCGGACGCGGTTCGCGGTGTTGCGCGTCGACGGGTCGCCGGCGTCGGACGAGTAGCCCGCGATCGTGTCGCGCGGGATGCCGTTGCGGCTCACGTCCGTCTGCGTGAACGTGTTCGCACCCTCGGTGCTGGCCTCGTACATGAACACGTCGTTGATGTTCACGGAGGCCGTGTCGACCATCTGCTGCTTGGTCACGACCGTGATCGAGGAGCCGAGGTCGCTGATCTTCGTGTTGAGGCGGCTGCCCGCGAGGGTGTTCTCGGCGAAGTAGCCGATATCCTTGCTGGACTGCTGCACGAGGAACGGGCTGAGCGTGACGATCTCGTCCTGCTTGGGCGCGGCCGGCTCGCTCTCAATGGCGGCCTTGACGGCGGCCTGCTCCTTGGCGGCGGCGCGCTCGGCGTCGGCCGACGGCGCGGCGGTCGTTTGCTTGGCGTCCTGCGCGGCAAGGGGCGAGGCGAACAGAAGGACCAGCAGCGACAGCGCGAGCTGTCGGTGTCCGGACTGAGGCTGGGAGTGGTTCGGGGTCATGGTTGGTCTAGGCAGGTTTGCAGGGGCGGTAAAACGGGGGGATCACGGCCGGTCAGGGCCGGCGACGGGGCGGGGTCAGGGGCTTGAGGGTTTGGGGGGAGGAAGCCCGGCGCACGGAACGGGGAGAGCGCCGGACTGACAGGGAGGATAAGATTATTCGCCTCGCACGATGACAACGTGTCGACCGTCAGACAGTCCGATGACACGACCAAACCCGCCGAATTCGGCGCCCGCTTTCCGCCGCCTCAGAAATTGAACTGGTCGATGTTGTCCTTCGTGAACACGAAGGGCTGGCCGAGCAGGATGTTGTCGCCGACTACGCGGAACTCGCCGAGCGAGCCGGCGCGGAAGGTCTTCGCCCCCGGCTTCAATTCGTCGCGCGCCACCGCCACCGCCGCGTACGCGGTCAGGTAGCCGAGATGATCCGTGTTCCAGAGAATCACCGCGCCGGTGACACCCTCCTTCACATATCGCTGGTTCTCGTTGGGCAGGCCGAGGCCCGTGACCCTCACCTGCCCCGCCTTCCCCGCCTGCTTCACCGCCTCAGCCGCACCCGGGACGCCCGGCGAGCAGATGGCCATGATCAGTTTCAGGTTCGGGTACGCGCTCATCAGCGCCGTCGCCTCCGACTGCGCCCGGTCCTTGAGGTCGTCGCACGGACGGACCGCGACCAGCTTCATGTCGGGGTACTTTTCCGCCAGGCGCGCTTGGATATACTTCATCCACTCGCGCTGGTTCCCGGCCGTCAGCGTCGCCGTGATGATCGCGAACTCGCCGTGGCCGTCGCAGAGGCGCGCGCCCTCGTCCATCAGCCGGTTGCCGATGCCCTCGGGCGTCGCCTGGTTCACGAAAAACGTCCGCGCATCGGGCAGCGTGTCGGCGTCGTAGGTGAGGACCTTGATCCCCTGCCGCTGCGCCTTGCGCAGCGCCGTCGCGATGCCCTCCTTGTTCTCGGCCGCCACGGCGATGACGTCGACGCCGAGCGTGATCCAGTTCTCGACGATTTCGTTCTGCTTCGCGGCGTTCGTGTCGGCCGGCCCGTCGAAGAGCAGTTCGACGCCCAGTTCCTTCGCGGCCCGCTCGGCACCGGCCTTCACCGAGATGAAGTAGGCGTTGCCCTTGGCCTTCGGCATCAGGGCCACCACGAGGCGGGAGTCCGCGGCATCGGCGGCGAGGACGAGGGCGAGGAACGCGGCAAGGCCAGGGAGGTAGCGACGCAGGATCATGGGGTGACGGGGTTCGGGCCACTGGGCCCGTGGCCAGCAGGGAATCCCGGAGAGCGGGCGGCTTTCAACCCTCAACTTCCGGCGTCGCGGCGCGCGAACGCCCCGAGCGCCAGCGCCACCAGCAGCAGCGCACCCGTCAGGAGACCCGCCATCTCCTCGGCGGCATTCAACCGGATCACCGCCGGGATCGTCGCCAGTCCGTTCTTCAGCACCGCGATCGCCGCCACGCCGAGCAGCGTGCCGGGCACGCTCCCGCGACCGCCAAAGATGCTGGTGCCCCCGAGCACCACCGCCGTGATCGCGTAGAGTTCGTAGCCCGTGCCCGCGTCCGCCTTCGCCTGGCCGATGCGCGCCGTGTAGATCAGCGCCGCCGCCGCCGCGATCACGCCGGCGAGCACATATGCCACGGCCAGCGTCCGGCCCACGGCGAGGCCGGCGTACCGCGCGCCCTCCGGGGCGAAGCCCAGCACGCGGAAGGTCCGGCCTGTCATGGTCCGGTGCACGAGCAGGCCAATCACGACCGCCGTGACGAGCAGCACCCACGCCTGGGTCGGGAGGCCAAGCCATCGTTCCTGTCCAAGAAACAGGAAGCTCGCCGGAAAATCCGTGTAGGTCACCGCCCCGCGGGTCAGCGCCTCGGCCAAGCCGCGGAACAGGGAGTACGTGCCCAGCGTCACAATCAGCGGCGGCAGCCGCAGGCCCGCGACGAGCCCGGCGTTCATCGCGCCACCCACGGCTCCCGCCACGAGCGTCAGCGCCGCCGCCGTCCCCACCCCAAGGCCGCCGTCGTGCCACAACTGGCCGAACACCACCGCGCACAAGCCGAGCAGCGAGCCGACGGACAGGTCGATGCCCGCCGTGAGGATCACCGGGGTCAGCGCCAGCGCGAGCAGGCCGATCTCGCACGAGTGGCGCAGGAGGTCGAACTGCCGGTCCAGCGTGCCGAATCCCACCACGAACCCGCGCCGATTGACGGTGGTCCCGTAGTGGTAGAACAGGCACCACTCGACGATCAGCACGAGCAGCAAGAGCACCTCGTGCCTCCGCAGCGCGCCGCGGAGCAGTTCGCCCGCGCGTTTCATGCGGAGTCCTTTCGCCCGGGCCGGCCGCGCAGTCCTTCGGTCACGACCGCCAGCAGGATGATCGCGCCCTGAATAGCTTTCTCCCAATAGGCCTCGACGTGCAGGTGAGTCAGTGCCGGTGGAATCACGGCGAGCAGGAGAAGGCCCGCCAGCACGCCCCAGAGATTGCCGCGCCCGCCTGAGATCGCGACACCGCCGACCACGACCGCGGCGATGACCTTCAGCTCGAGCCCACTGCCGACCAGCGGCTGAACCTGCGGCGACTGGATCAGGTTCATCGCGGCCGCCAATCCGGTCAAAGCTCCGAGTAACACGAAAACCGCAAAGGTCACCCGCCGCGGACGAAGCCCGGCCAGCCGCGCTGCCTCGGCATCGCTGCCCACAGCGTAGACGTGCCGGCCCGCCGCCAGCGAGCGGAGCGCCCAGGCCAGCGCCACCAGCACCGCACCCGCCACCAGCAGGATCAGGACCTGACCCGCGGTCTGGTTCAGGCCGAGCCACTGCACCGCGTCGGGCAGGTTCACGAACTCGCCCTGCCGCGCCAGATTCAGGCCCTGGCGCAGGGTCACCATCGTGGCCAAGGTCACGACGATCGACGGCAGCCCGAGCCCGGCTACCAGCGCGCCGTTGACGGCGCCGGCGAGCACTCCGACGGCCACCGCCACCGGAACCACCAGCGCAGTGGGCCAGCCGGCCGCGGCCAGCAGTCCCGCCGTGACGCTGCAGACCGAAAACTGTGAACCCACCGAGATGTCGATCTGGCGGCTGATGATCACCAGCGCCATGCCGCAGGCGACGACCAGCGTCGGTGCCTCCCGCGCCAGCAGCGAGCGCAGCGGCGCCGCCTGGTAGAAGGCCGGCGCGACCAGCGCCAGCACGGCGAGGATCGCCAGGAGGACCGCCGCCACTCCGAGTTCGCGGGCGTGGCGGTTCACGCGCCCTCCTTTCCGCCGGTGCCCAGCGCGGCCGCCATCACGTCAGGCGCCGCGGCATTCCCAGGCAGCAGGTCGACCAGCGTCCCGCCGCGCATCACCCCGATCCGGTCGCTCATGCCGAGGATCTCAGGCAGGTCGCTGGAAATGAGGATTACTGCCAGGCCGCGCGCCGCGAGCTCGCGGATGAGCCGGTGGATTTCGCCCTTGGCGCCGACGTCGACGCCCTGCGTCGGCTCGTCGAGGATCAGCACGCGGGGCTCGGTCGCGAGCCAGCGCGCCAGCGCGACCTTCTGCTGGTTGCCGCCGCTCAGGCTGGCCGCGGGCGCCGCGGGTCCCTCGGCGCGGATGGCGAACCGGGCGATGAACTCGCCGGCCACCCGTCGTTCGACCCCGTCGCGCAGCCAGCCGCCGGGAAACAGCGCGCGATGGGCGGCCAGGGTAATGTTCTGCGCCAGCGGCAGCTCCGGCACGACGCCGTGACGGCGGCGATCCTCCGGCACGTACGCCAACCCATGGGCGACAGCGGCCCGCGGGGAGGCGATCACAACCGGCCCGCCCGCCAGGCGAATCTCACCCGCGTCGGCGGGAGTCAGGCCGAAGAGCACACCCGCCAGCTCGGTGCGACCGGCGCCCACCAAGCCCGCAAGGCCCAGCACCTCGCCCGCATGTACCGTGAAACTCACCTCGCGCACGCCGGCAGCGCGGCAACCGACACCGCGCAGTTCGAGCACCGGCGCCCCCATCGTCCCGAGCGAGGGCGGAAACAGCGTGTTCATCTCCCGCCCCACCATCAGCCGGATCAATTCCGCCTCCGATAGTTCTCCGGCGGCGCGCGTACCGACGCTCGCGCCGTCGCGCAGCACGGTCACGCGGTCCGCCAGCTCGAAGATCTCGTCGAGGCGGTGCGAGATGTAGATGACCCCGACCCCGCTCGCGCGCAGGGCCTGCACGGTCTGGAACAGCCGGACCTGCTCGCGCCGGGTCAGCGAGGCGGTGGGCTCGTCCATGATCACGATGCGGGCGCCGGCCCCGAGCGCGCTGGCGATCTCGACTAGCTGCTGCTCGGGCATCGAGAGGCGTCGCACCTCGGCCGCGGGATCGATCTCCGCCCCGACGCGCTGGAGCAACTCCGCGGCCCGCCGCCGCCGGGCGGGCCAGTCAATCCGCTGCGCCAGCCGCGGCGGGTCGAGGCGCAGCGCGAGGTTCTCCGCCACGGTCAGGTCGGGAAAGAGCGCCGGCTGCTGGTAGATGCAGGCGATGCCGAGGGCGCGGGCCGACGCCGGGTCGAGGCGCGTGAGCCGGCGCCCGCCGACGACCAGATGCCCCGCATCGGGCGCATGGGCGCCCGTCGCGATCCGGATCAGCGTGGACTTGCCCGCGCCGTTCTCGCCGAGCAACGCGTGGACCTCGCCGGCCCGGAGGTCGAAACTGACCCCGCGCAGGGCCCGCACGGCGCCGAAGGATTTCTCGACGGCCTCGAAGGCCAGCAGCGGAACGGAGGACATGACCGGGCGCGGGGGAACAGCGGCACCGGCGGGGCACGCGCCGGCAGGCGCGCCTCACTCAAGAGCGAATGGCCCCGGTGGCGAGCGCGAAACCTGCCGCCCGCAGCGAGCTCTGCGCGGCAAAGGCGCGCTGCATCGCGGCGGTCAGTCCGGCCACGGTCGGCACCGCGCTGCGTTCATCAGCCCCGACCCACTCCACCTGCTCCGGCGGGAAGGGCCGCACCGGCGCCGTCTGGTGAATCCGCTCGATCAAGGTCGTGTGCAGGCTGGCCTGCCCGGTCGGGCAGATCGGCGCATCCGGCTCCCGCAGCCGCCGCAGCGCCGCGAGGATCATCAGGCGCCGCGTCGCGTGCTGGTCGAGCACCCGCCACGCCTCGCGCCGGCCCGCGCCGTCGACCAGCCAGGCTTCTTTCTCATAGCGCCAGCCCGCCGTGCCGTTCGCGCCCTCGACGCTGATCTCCGGCTCGATCGGCTGCGCGCTCACGTGGCTCGCGCCGAACCAATACCGGACTCCGCCGGCGGTGCGGAACGTCACCACTCCCGTGTCAAAGCTCTCGATCGCATGCGCGCGGAACAGCTCGGCATCCTCCGTCTGCAGCCGCAGGTCGTCGATCGACGCGCCGCCGAACAGTAGGCTCAGCATGACGAAGTGACCAAACGCGTTGTTGAGCGGCGAGTCGTGGACCGCGACGCCCTCGACGCGAAGGCGGCCGGCCCAGTTGTTGCGCTGGAAGTAGGCCCGCGGCCGCGGCCAGACCCCGAGGAAGCGCACGGCGCGGATGGCCCCGATGCGGCCCGCACGCAGCGCGGCGGCGAGCGCCTGGGTGCCGGGGTCGTAGCAATCCTGGAATCCCACCGCCACAAATCGGCCCGCGGCCCGCTCCGCCGCCTGCACCGCCGCCACGTCGCCGCCTCCGCCCGCGAGCGGCTTCTCCACGAGGACATTCGCGCCGGCCTCCAGCGCCGCGATCGTCATGCGCGCGTGCCAGTGGATGCCGGTCGGGATCAGGCACAGGTCGATCCCCTGGGCGTGACGCCGCAGCATCTCTCGGTAGTCCGCGTAAATCTCACAGCCCTTGGCCCGCAGCTCCGCGACGTTTGCGGCCTCCTCCTCCGGATTGATCACCACTGCGGCGACCAGATCGGCCTCGCCGCGGTCGCGGCATTCGCGGGCCAGCTGGAGGTGAACCTTGCCGTAACCGGAGATGCCGATGACGGCGAGACGTGGACGGGGCGAGTTGGCGCTCATGGGTGCCGGCGTCGGGTGCGCCGGTGGGGGGTCGACCCAGGGAAGGGGAGAGAAATTTTGGTTTGGGATGGGCGACCGGCGTGACGGCGAACCGCGACCGGCGTCGGCCCACCTCTGCCGCACCGAGTCGCGCGCGGCCATTCGTCCGAGTCACTGACAGTCCGAGCACCGGCGGAGATCATGAACTGTCCGAGCCTCCACCGGCTCGCGGCGGCGGCCGATTCGGTCACGTTCGACCCATGCCCCACTACCCCCGGGTTTTCCGCCTCGCGGCCGCACTCCTGCTCGTCGCCGCCACGGCCCGCGCCGTGCCCACGATGGAGCGCCTTGACCGTGGCGTGGTCGCCGTGCACGAGCCGGACGGCAAGGTCTACGTCAGCTGGCGTGTCCTCGCCTCCGATGCCGACGGCGTCGCGTTCAATGTCTACCGCACCACGGCCGCACCGGCGCCGGGCGCCGAGCAGCCCGGCCAGTTCGGGCCGTCGCCGCCGGCCGAGGCCGCCACCGTGCGGCTCAACGCGGAGCCGCTGACCGGCCCCACCTGGCTGCTCGACTCCGGCGCCCGTCTCGAGCGGGCCACCACCTACACCGTGCGTCCCGTCGTGCAGGGGATCGAGGGCCCCGCCGACGCCGGCTTCACGCTGCCCGCCGGCGCGCCGCCTCTGCCCTACCACTCGATCCGGCTCAAGACGCCTCCGGGCTACGCGCCGAACGATGCGTCGGTCGGCGACCTCGACGGCGACGGCCGGTACGAGATCGTGCTCCACCAGGCCGGCCGCAGCCACGACAACTCCCAGAGCGGGCCCACCGACCCGCCGATCCTCCAAGCCTACCGCCTCGATGGGACGCTGCTCTGGACGATCAACCTCGGCCGCAACATCCGCGAGGGCGCGCACTACACCCAGTTTCTCATCTACGACTTCGACGGCGACGGCCGGGCCGAGGTCGTGTGCAAGACCGCGGATGGCACCGTCGACGGCACCGGCAAGGTGATTGGCGACCCGCACGCGGACTGGCGCGAACCCGCAGGACCGACGGTCGTGTCACCCGACGCCACCGGCGCCATCAAGACTGCGACCGGCTATGCCGCGTCGCTTGAGGGCCGGATCGTGCGCGGGCCGGAGTACCTCACGGTGTTCGACGGGCGCACCGGCGCCGCGCTCGCCACGACGCGTTACCTGCCCGGACGCCATCCCGACACCGACAGCCCGACCCCCGAGCAGATGAAGGCCGTGTGGGGCGACGGCTACGGCAACCGCTCCGACCGCTTCCTCGCGGCCGTCGCCTATCTCGACGGCGAGCACCCGAGCTTCGTGATGTGCCGCGGCTATTACACGCGGACCGTGCTGGCCGCGTGGGACTGGCGCGACGGCCACCTGACCTCGCGCTGGTTGTTTGATTCCGCCGACGGCACGCCGGGCAATGAGAAATTCGGCGGTCAGGGCAACCACAACCTCAGCGTCGCGGACGTCGACGGCGACGGCCGGGACGAGATCATCTACGGCGCCATGGTGGTCGACGACAATGGCCGCGGCCTCTACTCGACCGGCTGGGGCCACGGCGACGCACTCCACGTCGGCGACCTGGTGCCCGACCGGCCGGGCCTTGAGGTGTTCGACATCCAGGAGCGCTTCGCCGGCGAGGGCATGAGCCTGCGCGACGCCCGCACGGGCGAGCCGATCTTCATGGTGCCGTCGGTTCACCCCGACGGGGCGAAGCGCGAAGGTCCCGGTCGCGGCAATGCGTTCAACATCGACCCGCGGTATCCCGGCGCCGAGTGCTGGGCGGCGGGTGCCGGCATGGACGGACTCTACACGGCCAAGGGCGTGAAGTTCCTCGAGCACCGGCCGCGCGGCTTCCCGGTCAACTTCGGGATCTATTGGGACGGGGACTTCCTGTCCGAGTTGCTCGACCACAACCGCATCGTGAAGTGGAACTGGCAAACCGGCTCCCTCGATCCGCTGCTGGTGGCTCACGACTGCATCGCGAACAATGGCACGAAAGCCACGCCCGTCCTGAGCGCGGACCTTTGGGGCGATTGGCGCGAGGAGGTCATCTGGCGGACCCGCGACAACCAGGAACTGCGGATCTACACGTCGACGATCCCGACCGCGCATCGGCTCGTGACCCTGATGCACGACCCGCAATACCGGCTCAGCGTCGCGTGGCAAAACGTCGCGTACAACCAGCCGCCGCATCCGAGCTTCTATCTGGACGAATCCGCTCCGCTGCCACCGCGTCCGAACGTCCGTTTTCCCGCCGAGAAGCCGGCCTCCGCAAGATGAACGCGATGTTTCGTCAAGTTGGTGGTCTGGGCCTGGCCGCCGGCCTCGTCGCAGCGGCATTTGCCGTCGAATCGCCGTCCGTAACGCCGCCCGCCGCGTCTACGCCGCCACCGGCCTTCACGCTAAGCCGGATTCCGCCGACCTACCCGGTGCCCTACCCGCCGGCCTCCGAGGCCGAGATCCGCGCGGTGCTGGAGCGCATTCACGGCTACCTCGAGCAGACCAGCGGCTTCACGGTGGTGGACCGCGACACCGGAACCACGGTGACGGACCTCGACCATCCGCCGGCCCACGTCGCGCTGGTGCCCGACGAGTTCCTGCTCGCAAGCTATGAGTGGGGTGTGACCTACGCCGGCATGCTGCATGCCGCGGAGGCCACCGGCGATCCACGTTACCGGGACTACACGGCGAAGCGCCTGCACGCGATCGCGGTGGTGGCGACGAAAGGTCGGCAAGAGCCGCCCGCCCCGCCGGACGAGCCGCCCGGCCTGCCACGGCTTCTGCGCCTACGCGGCGTCATCGCGCCGCGCAGCCTCGACGACTCGGGCGCCATGGCCGCAGCGATGCTCAAGGCAAGCCGCGCCGGCCTTGCCCCGACGGAGTTGCGCCCGTGGATCGACCAATACCTCGCCTGGATCACGAGCGGACAACTGCGCCTCGCCGACGGCACGCTCGCGCGCAACCGTCCCCACCCGCACACCCTATGGCTCGACGACCTGTACATGAGCGTGCCGGCGCTCGCGCAGATGGGCGCGCTGACCGGCGAGACACGTTATTTCGACGATGCGGTCCGCCAGATTCGGCAGTTTTCCCAGCGGATGTTCGTGCCGGGTGTCGCGCTCTACCGTCACGGCTGGGTCGAAGGCATGGACCCGCACCCGACCTTCCACTGGGCCCGCGCGAACGGCTGGGCGCTGGTCGCGATGGCCGAGCTGCTGTCCGTGCTGCCGGAGAATCATCCGGGACGCGCCGACGTGCTGGCGCAGTACCGCGAGCACGCCCGCGGCATCGCAGCGGTCCAAGGAAGCACGGGACTCTGGCACCAGTTGCTCGACCGGGCGGATTCCTATCCTGAGACCTCCGCCTCGGCCATGTTCACCTATGCGCTCGCCCGCGGCATCAATCGTGGCTGGCTCGACCGCCTCGCCTACGGCCCGGTCGTCTCGCTCGGCTGGAACGCCGTCGCGCAGCAGGTGAACGCCCGCGGCCAAGTCGAGGGCACCTGCATCGGAACCGGCATGGGCTTCGACCCGGCATTCTACTATTATCGTCCCGTGAGTCCTCACGCCGCGCACGGTTATGGTCCGGTCCTGCTCGCCGGAGCCGAGATGATCGCGCTCCGCCGCGGACCCGGCTCGGCGGCCGCCGTGAGCGACGGCTCCGTGCAGTTCGCTCCCTCGCCCTCGCGTTATTGACCATGAACCTCCCTAGAATCCGCCCTCTGGTCTGTTGGCTAGTCGTTCCGATCCTGGCGTATGCCGAGCCAAGCGCGATCCCGCGTCCGCCCCGCGTCACCAATCCGGCGCCGGCGCTCCCGATCCCGCCCGGTCCCAATGCGCCGGACTGGGAGTCGGTCCGGACGCACTACCAGACGCCTGAGTGGTTCCTCGACGCCAAGTTCGGCATCTTCCTTCACTGGGGCGTGTACGCGGTGGCCGCACGGCAGAGCGAGTGGTACCCGCGCCATATGTACTCGAACCCGGGCATCGCGGAATGGCACCGGCAGCAGTTTGGACCGCAGGACCGCTTCGGCTACAAGGACCTCATTCCGCTCTTCCGCGCGGAGCACTTCGACGCCGCAGCCTGGGCTCGGCTCTTCAAGGCCGCCGGCGCCCAGTACGTCGTGCCGGTCGCCGAGCATCACGACGGTTTCGCGATGTGGGACAGCGCGCTGACCCGCTGGAACGCGAAGCAGATGGGCCCGCACCGCGACGTGATCGGCGAGCTGGCCGCCGCCACGCGGGCCGAGGGCATGAAGTTTGGCGTCTCGTACCATCGGATCGAAAACTGGAGCTTCATGTATCCCGCGCTCAACCAGCCGACCGACCTGTTCGATCCGGCCTACGCGGACTTCTACGGCCCACCTCAGCCTCCGCCGTCCGGCGAACAAGGCGCGGGCGAGGTGATGAACGGCCTCACGACCCAGCAGAGCCCGGCGTTCCTGGAGGAGTGGCTGCGGCGCGGCCAGGAGCTCATCGACAAGTACGAGCCGGACCTCATCTATTTCGACAACGGGGTGAACGGGCGCGGGTTCGACCCGATCAAGCTGCGCTTCGCGGCATACTACTACAACCGGGCGGCCGCGTGGCACCGCCAGGTGACGCTGGTCGCGAAGGGCGGCAACGCGCCCTCCGGTCCGGCCTATCTCGCCGGCGCGGTGCTCGACTTCGAGCGCGGGCATCCCGCCGACATCCTGCCGGCGCCGTGGCAGACCGACAATTCCGTCCATTCCCGCTGGGGCTATCTCGAGGACACGCAGTACCGCGGCGTCGGCACGCTCGTGCGCGAGCTCATCGACAACGTCAGCAAGGGCGGAAATCTCCTCCTCAACTTCGCCCCTCGCGCAGACGGCACATTTCCGGAGGAGCAGCTGGCCCTGCTCCGGGGCATCGGCCAGTGGCTCGCGCTCAATGGTGAGGCCATCTACGGCACGCGCCCCTGGCACCGCTTCGGCGAGGGCTTCGTCGGGATCGGTCGACCGGGCCAGCCCGAGGACCGCGCCCGCATTCAGCGCGAGGCCGTCGGCGATGGTCCGGCCCCGAGCTACACCGGGCGCGACTTCCGTTTCACCACGCGGCCTACCCGAGCCGGTCAGCCCGGCGTGCTCTACGCGATCGTCATGCGCTGGCCCGCCGCCGGCGAGGCGCTGGTCACGTCGCTCGCGACGTCCGGCAGCGACGGCCCGCGGGTCGAGCACGTCGAATTGCTGGGCGCCGGACCGATTTCGTTCGTCCAGGACACCGCCGGCCTTCATTTGAAGCTGCCGGCCACCGCCCCCTGCGAACACGCCTGCGTGTTCAAGCTCACCGGTACCCATCTGCCATGAGACTCCCGTCCCTGCTGATCGCGATCCTGGGCCTCGTCGCGGCCCGCGCCGAACCTGCGCGTGCGCGCTGGCACTTCGATCTCGGCACCCTGCCGAGCACGGAGGTCTACAACGCGGCCCGCGGTTACGGCTTCGACCTCGATACGCAGCCGACGACGGACCGTCGGCCGTTCTATTTTTCCGTCAACGTGCCCGAAGGAAACTACCGGGTGACGGTGACGCTCGGCGACGCCAAGGCCGCCGGCAACACCACGGTGAAGGCGGAGTCGCGCCGGCTCATGCTCGAAGCGGTGACCACCAAACCGGGCGAGACGGTGACGCGCAGCTTCATCGTCAACGTGCGCACGACCGCCCTCACCCCGCCGCCGCCCAACGCGCCGGGCGGGACGAGCGTGATCCTCAACGATCGCGAGGAGGGCTCGCTGACGTGGGACCGGAAGCTGACCCTGGAGTTTGGCGGACCCGCGCCTTGCGTCGGCCGCGTCGAGATCGAGCCGGTGGAGGTGCCGACAGTGTTCCTCGCCGGCGACTCAACCGTGACCGACCAGCGCGGCGAACCCGGGGCCAGCTGGGGCCAGATGCTGACGCGCTTCCTCGGCCCGGGAGTGGCGGTGGCCAATCATGCTGAGTCGGGCGAGACGCTGAAGTCGTTCCTCACGGGACTGCGGCTTGCGAAGGTGCTGAGCCAGATCAAGGCCGGCGACTACCTCTTCATCCAGTTCGGCCACAACGACGAGAAGACCGCGTGGCCGCAGACCTACGCCGAGGCCCACACCACCTACCTCGCCTACCTCCGGGCCTACGTGGCGGAGGCGCGCCTGCGCGGCGCCACGCCGGTGCTGGTCACGTCGGTGCAGCGTCGGACGTTTGACGCGGCCGGCAAAGTTCGGAACACGCACGGCGACTACCCGCAGGTGGTGCGCGAGCTCGCCGCCGCCGAGCATCTCGCCCTCATCGATCTCGATCGGGCGAGCACCGTGCTGTACGAGACCCTGGGACCTGAGCGCTCCGCCCTTGCCTTCAGTGACCGCGGGCACGACATCACGCACCACGACAACTACGGCGCCTACGAGCTGGCCAAGTGCGTCGTCCAAGGAATTCGCGACGCCCACCTGCCGCTGGCGAGCGAGATCGTGCCGGAGTTCGCCGGCTTCGATCCCGCGCATCCCGATGCGCCCGAGACCTTCCAGCTCGCCGCCAGCCCCGTGCGCAACCAAGCCCCGCTGCGGGGCAACTAGCGATGGCCCGCATCGCCGTGGTGGGACCCGGAGCGGTGGGCGGCGCGGTGGCGGCCTGGCTGTATTCCACGGGCCGCCACGAGGTCTGCCTGTGCGCCCGCACGCCGCGTCCGCCGCTGGAAGTTACGACACCCAACCGCGTACTGCCGAGTCCTGCGCAGATTCTCACCGACCCGTACACAGCGCCGGCCGTCGATTGGATCCTGGTCGCGACTAAGACGTATGACGCAGCAGGAGCGTCGGCGTGGTTCGATCGACTTGGAGCATCTGGCGCGCCCGTGGCCATTCTCCAGAACGGCGTCGAACATATCGCCCGGTTCCAGTCCGCGGTGCCGATGGACCGCCTAGTTCCCGTCGTGGTCGACCTGCCGGCCGAACGTGAACCGCCCAGTCGTATCCGGCAGCGCGGACCGGGGCGGATGACGGTGCCAACCGGCTCGAACGGCGAGGCTTTCGCGCGGCTGTTTGACGGCACCGAGATCACCGTGACGCTGACGGCCGATTTCACGACCGCGGCCTGGCGCAAGCTCTGCCTCAACGCCGCCGGGGTGATCTCCGCTCTCCTGCTCCAGCCGGCGGGCGTGATGCGGGATCCAGCCATCGCCGAAGTGGCCCGCGACCTGGTGAGAGAAGCAATTGCCGTGGGCCGAGCCGAGGGTGCGGACCTGCCGGACACTCTTGTCGACGACGTCGTCGAATCCTACCGCCGGGCGCCGCTTGATGCGATCAACTCCCTCCACGCCGACCGACTCGCCGGTCGTCCCACCGAGATCGACGCCCGGAATGGCGTGATTGTGCGCCTCGGAACCCGGCACGGGATTCCTACTCCCGCCAACCGGATGGCGGTCGCACTCCTCGCCAGCCTCGACGTAAGCCGCCGGTAGGTCAGACGGTCCGAGCAATGCCGGATTGCCGGCGTGACCCTGCCGTGCCTCGCTGCCAGCCTCGCCCCATGAAAAAGCAGCGCGTCGCGCTCGTCGGCACCGGCAGCCGGGCTATCAGCTTCCTGGAGCCGCTGGTCACCACTTACCGCGAGACCAACGAGCTGGTCGGCCTCTGCGACCTGAGTCCGACCCGCGTCGCCTACTACAACGGCCTGCTGGCGGGAGAGCTTGGCTATCACGCGGTGCCGGCGTATGGCGCAGACCGTTTCGACGCGATGCTGAGTGAGACGCGCCCCGACATCGTGTTCGTCTGCAGCAAGGACTCGACCCACCACGACTACATCGTGCGCGCGCTGCACGCCGGGTGCGACGTGATCACCGAGAAGCCGCTGACGATCGACGCCGAGAAATGCCGCGCGATCCTCGACGCCCAGCGGTCCACGGGCCGCCGAGTCCGCGTGGCCTTCAACTATCGCTGGGCGCCCTTCCGCACCAAAGTGCGGGAACTGATCCTTGCCGGCACGATCGGGCGGGTGCATTCGGTGAATCTCGAGTACCTTCTCGATACCAACCACGGCGCCGACTACTTCCGGCGCTGGCATTCCCGCGCCGCGGACTCCGGCACGCTGCTGGTGCACAAGAGCACGCACCATTTCGACCTGGTGAACTGGTGGCTCGACGCCATCCCGGCGCAGGTTTTCGCCTTCGGCGACCTGGTGTTCTACGGCCGTAAGAACGCCGAGGCGCGCGGCGACGCCAAGCTCACCCGCTATCCGCGCTACACCGGCGAGCCGGCGGCCAAAGACGATCCGTTCCGACTCGACCTCGACGAGAGCGAGGTCTTCCGCCGACTGTACCGCGCGGCCGAGGCGGACTCGGGCTACGTGCGCGACCAGAATGTCTTTCGCGACGGCATCGACATCCCCGACCAGATGTCGGTCAACGTCCGCTACCGCACCGGCCCGCTGCTCACCTACTCCCTCGTCTGCTACTCGCCGCGCGAGGGCATGCGGGTGAGCCTCAACGGCGACCGCGGCCGGATCGAGTATTACGAGTTCATAGGCACGCACATGAACCGCGGAGTCCGGCCGAAGGACTTCAAGCTCGACGACAAACCCGGAGCCGAGGCCGAGGGCGAGCGCATCGTCGTGTACCCGCACTTCCAGCCCAGCTACGTCGTCGCGGTGCCGCCGGCGCAAGGCGCCCACGGCGGAGCCGACGAGATCCTGGCCCGGCACTTCTTCTCACCCAATCCGCCGGCGGATCCGTGGAACCGCACGGCCGGCCACGAACAGGGCGCCGCGTCGATCCTGATCGGGATCGCCGCCGTCGAGTCGATTCGGCGAAACCAGCCGGTCAACATCGCCGACCTGGTGCCGCTCCGTCCGGACGCGGTCCACCTGAGTCAGCTCACGTAAACCCCGACCCGGCGGCTCAGCTCGCGCCGATCGTCGCCGCCGTCACCTCCGCCTTGCGGCGGGCCCGCGAATCCATCACCTGCTGCACGAGGGCGAACGGAGTCAGGAGAATGATCTTCACGTCCATCAGGAAGGTCTTGTGGTGGGCGTAGTGGATATCCAAACGGATCATCTCCTCAAAGGTGGTGCGGTTCTTGCCCGAGACCTGCCACAGGCCGGTGAGGCCCGGGAGGGTGGCGAAACGCTCGCGCTGCCACGGCAGATAGTGGTCGTACTCGTACGGGACACACGGGCGGGGACCGATAAAGCTCATTTCGCCCTTCAGGACGTTGATCAGCTGGGGCAGCTCATCGAGGCCCGAGGCCCGGATCCACTTCGCGCCAGGGAGGAGCCGCGAGTCGCCGCGGGCGTCCATCTTCATCATCGGGGCGTTCGAGCCGATCAGCTCGGTCGTGAGCGCGCGATGGATGCCGGTGTCCGCGCCGACCTTCATCGTGCGGAATTTGTAGATCATGAAACTGCGGCCGAGATAGCCGATGCGCTCCTGGCGGAAGAAAACCGGGCCGGGCGACGCGAGCTTCATCAGGATGGCCCCGACTAGCGTGAAGAAACCGAGGACCGGCAGCGCCATCAGGCACAGCACGACGTCGATGGCTCGCTTCCACAGCGGCATGGGGACCGATGGGACCACGAAAACGGGCGTTTGGCTGACGGACGGGTATTCTTGAACCGCGAGGCGAGCAGTACGCGTTGACATGGGGCAATTCAATAGGCGGCAGCTGAAGGTAAGGTCGGGTCGAACAACTGGAGGGAGATTAGCGCCTGGACTGCGCCAGCCTCCGAAATGACGAACTCATCCTGGGTAGATTTCCCGTGTGGGGGAGGTGATCTTCCCAAGACTTGTAAATCATGTGCGAAATTTCCTTACATCCGTCGCCCGCCAGCAAAGGCGGAGAATACGCATCGTGTTTGCACTAATACCTAAGGGTATTTTCCGTAGGCGTCCCTCCCTAGGCGGCATTCAATTTTTCCCTCTGGGAGCTCCACTTTTCGCCCCTCGGCAAACGGTCCGTTTTCGCTCGGGAAACCGGACTGATAGACCGGTTTTTTGAGCGAAAAACGTCTCCCTTCTTTCGGGCCAAAACTCAGCCCGTCCTCCCTCGAAATCGTCGCCTTTTCGGCCACCAAATTTCGCCGAAGACAGAGCAAGATTCGCGCAGCGTGCGACCGGGCTTTGGCTTACACTAGGGGACCATGAAAACGATCCTGGTACCCGTCGATTTCTCGGCTTCGACCGCGCGGGTGTGCGAGGCAGCTCAGACACTCGCGGATCTGATTGGTGCGCAGTTGCTGGTCCTGCACGTGGTCCAGCCGCCGCCCGTGGTGATGAACGAGTACTACGCGTTCGACGCCGGCCAAATGGCGTCCGCCGTCGTCGCCGGCGAAAAGTACGCCGACCGCAAGCTCGCCGAGTTGTACAAGCAACTCGAGAAGCCCGGCCGTCCCGTGCAGACCGTGCGTGAAACCGGCCAACCGGTGCCGACGATCCTCGATCGCGCCGAGGCCGCCCAGGCCGACTACATCGTCGTCGGCTCGCATGGCCACGGCGCGCTCTACGACCTGTTCGTTGGCAGCACGACCCAAGGCATCCTCAAGAAAGCGCATTGTCCCGTGCTCGTGATTCCGAGCCACGCCATGCGGCCCGCCGCCCGGTAAGCCGCGAGTTTTTCCTCATCCCGATCTCATCGCCATGTCCAAGACGATCCCTGCCCGTTCCTCGAACTCGACTCGCGTTCCGGCTCCGCGCCCGAATGCGACCCCGTCCTCGCCGGACCTGCACGGCCACCATCCTTGGGCGCAGGATCTCCTCGAGATCGGGGTCAGTCCCGATGCCCGGGTGAATTGCACCGAGCCGGCCACCGCCTCTGCCGCGCCCAAGCCGCGGCCCTGACAAAGTGGGCGGCGGTCGCCAGTCGGGCCGCCGCCGCCCGCACCCCACTCGTCCCGACTAAGCGACCATCGCGCACCACCGAATACGCTCCACTCGGGGCGTCGCCGGTGCTAGCGTCCGGGTAACCCCACCCCACCATGGATCTCACCGAGGCCATCTACGGCCGTCGCGCCATCCGCCATTTCACGGATGCGCCGGTTCCGACGACGGCGATCGAGCATCTCCTCAAGGCTGCACTCCAGGCCCCGAGCGCGACCAACCAGCAGCCTTGGGCCTTCGGCGTCGTGCGCGGACAGGACCAGCTCCGGAAAATGTCCGACCGCGCCAAGGACTTCATCCTCGTCACCTTGCCGCGCGACCTGACGCTGCATCACATCGCCGATTCGCTCACGCGGCCCGAGACCAACGTGTTTCATGACGCCGGCACGCTCATCGTGATCTACGCGAAGCCAGCGCGCTTTCACCCGGTCGAGGACTGTTTTCTCGCCGCCCAGAACCTGATGCTCGCCGCCCACGCCCTCGGCCTGGGCACCTGCCCGATCGGCTTCGCGCGGCAGTGGCTCGATCTCCCCGAGATCAAACACGAGCTCGGCGTGCCCGTCCGCTACACCGTCGCCATGCCCATCGTCGTGGGCTGGCCGGCAGCCCCAGCCGCACCCGTTTCCCGTCGCGAACCCGAGATCGTCTGCTGGCGCGAGACGCCCGGCCGCGGCCTCTCCGCCGTGCCGTTCCCGTTCGCCCGGCCGCCGACCAATCCGCCCAGCACCAGCTAGAGTGATTTCGATCCGCAGAGTTCTGCGGGTTGGTCACAGAGAGCACAGAGGGTGCACTGAGGTCACCGAGTCTGGGCGTTCCGGTTAGGTCTATATCGATTCCTTCTGCGGATCTTGGTGTCCCCCGGATCGGCTCTGTGCTCTCGGTGGCCAAAAAACCAAGCTGGCTTTGGCCTGTCCGCAACCATCGCGCCCTTGGCGATCTTCGCGGTAAACCCAATCCGTAGAGCAATCCAACCGGACCAGCCTAGTGCGTCAGGCCCAGCGCCCGGCGTGCATTTTGGCCGAGGATCTTCCGCTTGGCCTCGGGCGTGATGCCGGCAAACAGCACGCGCCCGAGCTGCGAGGCTTGGTCGAGGAACACCGCGTCGCTGCCCCACACGATCTTGTCCTCCAGGCCCGCGGCCACGAGTTCCTCGATCAGGCCGCGCGGGCAGGACGACAGGCAGAGCTCGACGAATACAGTCGGGTAATCGCGCGCGAAGCGCTTGTACTGTTCCAGCTCAGCCGAGCCGATGTGCGCCAGCAGCCAGCGCACGCGCGGGAAGCGCCGGATGTGGCCCTCGAGTTCGTTGAG